>CAYVUV010000289.1:0-32997 GCA_964455095.1 uncultured Binatia bacterium (SeqCode) | reverse complement strand
TTGGGAATCAGTCTCTCGGTGGGCACGGGGGTATCCTCCTCGACGCTCTAACTCGCCGACCGGCGGCGGCGGGATGCGCCGCGCGCGGTGGCCACGCGGGCACGCCGCGAGACCTTCCGCGCCGCGGCCAGCCGCGGGGGGTGCTTCGACACGATGCGAATCGGGCGCGGGGCGGCGCGCTGCTCGAGCTCGTCGACGGCGGCCGCCAGATAACGCGTCAACCGCTCGGCCTCCGGAATCGCGGCGGGATCGGTGTCGATGCCGATACCGTAGCTGTCGCCGTAGGACATCAGGGCGATCGACAGCGGCGTGCCCAGGGCGACCGGCGCGAACGGGTACATCGCGTCGATCCTGGCGCCCGCCACGTAGCGCTGCGCCGGCGGCCCCGGGACATTGGTACAGATCAAATTGACCCGGCCGGTGACCGCCTGGGCCAGCAGCCGGTAGGCAAAGCCGGGCATGGACGCCATCACCCGCGTCAGCAGCGGCCACACGGCGCCGCGGCGATCGCGCTTGGCGGCGCCCGTCTGGCTCTGGATGCGTGCCAGACGCAGCAGCGGATCGGGCTCGCCAATCGGTAACGCGACGTTGAACGCGCCGACCCGATTGCCGAGCGAGTGGTGGTCTCCCTTCTCCCGTAAGCTCATCGGCACCATGCAGTGCAGCTCGTCGACGTGCAGCTTGCGATGCGCGTAGTAGCGTCCCACCGCACCCGACACCGCCGTCAGCACGACGTCGTTCAGGGTCACGCCGAGCGCGTCTTTGATGCGCTGCAGACGGGGCAGCGACAGCGTCATGGCGTCCAGGCGGCGCCCGATGCCAGTAGAATCCTGCCCCAGCGGATCGACGGCGCTCGGCGCGGTGAGGTCGGCGACCATGCCGCGGACGCCCCGCACGGCGCGCCACAGATCGTCGACCGCCTCGCCCGGTCTGAAGGCGGCGCGTCCCGCCGCTGCCGCCGCCGCCCCGAGACCGGTCGCCGCGTTCCCCGCGGCATCGCGCACCAATCGCGCCAGGCGGACGGGGGGCGAGCTGGGCGGCTGCGACGCGAGGTGCCGGGGAATCCGCACCGGCTCGGCGCGGTGCGCCTGGGTGAAGGCATCGAAGACCGCCACCGATCCCACTCCGTCCATGACGGAATGGTGCACTTTGAAGAAGCACGCCGCCCGGCCGCCCTCCAGCCCTTCGATCATGTAGGCTTCCCACAGCGGCCGCATGCGATCGAGCGGCGTGGCAAACACCGCCCCGACGAAGTCCAGCAGGTGGCGCTCGGTCGCCGGCTCGGGGAGGATCACCTCGCGGGCGTGGTAGTCGAGCTCGAAGTGCGGATCGTCCTCCCATTCCGGGAGACCCAGGTGGAGCGGCGCCTCGACCACGCGCTGGCGCAGGCGCGGCAGGCGCGCCACCCAGCGCTCGACCGAGGCGCGCAGGCGGTCGCGGTCCGGGCGGCGATCCAGAATCATCACCGCCGCCACCAACGGCCGCAGCTCCGGCGTCGCTTGCTCGATGTACCAGAAGAGCGCGTCGGTGGGTTGCATGCGCCGGGTGAGCTGCAGTGGATAGTGAAAGTGATTGGTCGCAGCCATGGCCGCCCTCCTGCATTGATAGCGTGCATACGGCGCGCCACGCGTTCCCCTGACTGATCGTCGCGCCAGACGACCGGGCGCGACCATTTGCCTCCCAGCTTTGCGAAGCGGGCCGATTGGGCCGGCTCGGTTTTCCCAACCAGTCGCGAACCGTGTCGCGACTTTGAGAAGCGCCACCGTTGGCGCCCCACCCCGCCAGCTGCGGCGCGCTGGCACATAGAGTGCTCGCGGGAGTAGCATCCGTTGCTGCCCGGATCAGCGAAAGGCATTGGTCATGCGCTTGGATCTCATTCGCCAGGTGTGCCGCATCAGCCTCATCCTCATCCTCGCCGTCGTCGCGGCCTCCCGGGCGCACGCGCTGCCGCGCTTCGGGCCGCTCGAGATCTCGGGCAACGTCTCGGCCCAGCAACTGATCCGCCATTCCAGCATCGACGAGTACGATTTCATCCAGCAACGCAACACGCTGCGGCTGCGCCTCGAATATCAGCTCGTCGATCAGGGCAAGCTGCTCGGCAACCTCGAAGTGCCGGGCATCTCGCGGACCCGGCTCTTTCTGCTCTATCGCGGCGTCTACGACAGCGTGTACGACTACACGCCCGGCTTCGCGCAGAAGGATATCTATGGCCATCGCCTCACCGACTTGCCGGGCGGGCTGCCGGACAAGCTCAGCCAGCTCGACGGCGACGGGATCAAGTTCGAGAACAGTCTGCGCGAGGCCTACCTCGACGTGCGGTTCAAGCAGATCCCGTTCAGCTTGCGTCTCGGGCGCCAGCAGATCGTCTGGGGCGAGACCGACAACTTTCGCCTCCTCGACCGCGTCAACGCGCTCGACCTCACCTGGCACCTGCAGCAGGAGACCTGGGACGAGCTGCGCATCCCGTACTGGATGATCAAGGGGCTGTGGGACCTCGGTCAGGTGGGACCGCTGTCGAGCGCGTTCTTCGAGTTCTACTGGAATCCGGGCGACTGGTATCCGGCCAAGCGCGCCTTCCTGCCGCGCCCGTGGAGTGTCCCGATCCGCAACCCGTTTGACCGCCTCAACGAGCTGCTGCGCGACCTCGGCGCGTTGCCGGCCGATGCGCCGACGCGCCTGGTCGACGGCACGCGGGCGTTTCGCCAGGGCGACTATCACCGCAACCCGTGGGACAACAGCCAGGTCGGGGTGCGCGCCAGCGCGGTGACGCCGCAGGGCGTGCAGTTCACGCTGAACTACTTCTACCAGCGCTGGGCGGGTGACGACGGCAGCAACAGCTCGCCCGTGCGCGGCGTGACCGACGCGCAAGACCTGCAGGACGTGCTCAGCCGCGGCGAGGTGCCGCTCGAGTTCATCGCCCCGTACGTGCACACCATCGGGCTGTCGATCAACTACGCCGACGACGCCTACACCGAAGGCGTGTTCCGCGCCGAGACGGTCTACGACTTCGGCGTACCGTTCACCGACGCCAGCAAACCGGCCCCCGATCCGATTCTCGGCCGCGACATCTTCGGCGTCACCAAGCGCGACATGTGGAAAGGCATGCTCGCCTTCGACCGGCCGACCTGGATCCGGCTGCTGAACCGCCGCTCCACCTTCCTGCTCACCGGGCAATTCTTCTGGCACTATCTGATCGACAACATCGACGTCGAATGCCGCGACCCGGCCGAACACTCGCCATGCACGCGCAGCGGTCAGGGCAAAGGGCTGCGCGGACAGCTCTCCACCAGCGGGCTCCTGTGGGGATCGCCGGCGTACATCGACCGGGTGCGCGATTGGGAGGCGCTGGTGACGCTGGCGACGACGACTTTCTACAGCGGCGGCAAGATCGTGCCCTTCGGCGCCTTCGTCCTCGACCCGGTCAACAAGTTCAACATGGAGTTCATCTGGGCGGTCGACTACTTCGTGACCAACAACCTGATCCTCAACCTCAGCCAGCGCTACTTCGTCAACATGAGCAAGGCGCCGGTGTTCGAATCCTGGGGCGTGAGCGGCATCAACCGCGACCGGTCGGAAACCGGTGTGCGCTTGACGTATCAGTTCTGACTCGCCGCATTGGGTCAAAGCCATGACGCGTAGAGCCTTGAAGAGGATGCTGCTGGTTGCCGGGGCGTGTGCGCTGTGCGCCTGTCAGGACGTCTCTCAGACCGGCGGCAGCGCGCCGCCCCCGCCATCGGCCACAGCCGGCCCGACCGACACCCCTGTGCTGCCGACCGCCACGATCGTCGCTGCGACCAGCACGCCGGCGCCGCCGACCGCGACCGCTGCGCCGCCGACGGCGACGGCGACCGGCGTGACGCAGACGCCCGGCGCCACCGACACCCCGGCGCCGCCGACGCCCACGCCGACGTCCACGCCGACGTTCACGCTGACGCCGGCGCCGCCGATCGGACAATTCACCTGTCGCCTCGACCCGGTCAGCGCCATTCGCATCAACCTGGCGCTGGGCACCGTTCCCATCACCGGGGTGGGCGCCACCGTCGACGTCACCTGTGGCTCGGTCGCGGCGGGCAGCGGTGCGGCGCCGTGCACTTCGCACCTGGTCTCGTTCGACCCGGTGAACGTGTTCGGCATCGGGTTCATCTGTGCGACCGCCAGCGCCGGTTGCGCCGACGGGTTGGCCGCCTGCGATGGCGGCGTCAGCCTCGATGTCGAAGTGACGCAGGACCACAACATCGGCACCTGCGACGGCGGCAACGACGCCTGCATCGCAACCTGCACGGCGCACTGCGACGCCCAGGGCATGCTGTTCTTCGACTCGGGCTGCGAAGGTTTCTGCGAGGGCGGGCCGAACGACGGCGGCGCGTGTACGGTCGACCCCGATTGTCCCACCGCGGTGTGCGTGGGTCAGGACCCGGTGACCCATCCGCACGTCTGCAACTGCTCGTGCCTGGCGACCGCCGGCACGGCGAGTCAACCGGGCGGTTTGCTGATCAACCTCGGTGCGCGCCTGGAGGTGGAGCCGCAACTCCCCTGCGGAGACGGCGACGCCACCATCTCGCTGCCGCCGGTCTGCATTCCGCTGACCACCGAGTCGACCACCGGCGTCCTGCTGCAGGCGAACAACTCGCCCACCGGCAAGATCGGCCCGGTCGCCGACACCGGGACGGCGCTGAGCTGCGTAGACCTCGCCGCCGGCCGCACCGCCGGGATGCAGTTGGTGGGCAACATCTCCGTATTCGACTCGACGCTGGGCGACCTGGAGATCGAGATCGATTGGGCGTGCCATTGAGCGCCGGCAACGACTGGTTTCCTCTCCCGGATGGGAGAGGATTAAGGTGAGGGGGATTCAATGGCGCCGAAGGCCACTGATGAACTTCTGCCTTGAACGGGCCACCAAAGCCGGGGGTGGCTTCGCCGGTCAATTGTATCCCCCTCATCCTGACCTTCTCCCATCCGGGAGAAGGAACCCTCGTACGATGCGTCGCTGGAATTGCGAAACGGAGTACTTTGGCGGCGGTCTCGAAGGGTTTCACCTCCGCTTATCGACAGACTCCCTGGGGCGGCAAGAATGACCTCGGCGCGGCCATTCGACGCCTCCCGATTGATTGCCGGCGGCGAGCGCTGGCGGCGGATGGGTCGTGTCGTCCTGCCGCGCGGCCGCGCCGGCAGTTTCGACAGCGGCATCGTCGGCGACCCGTGCATCGTGTGGGACGACGCGGCCGGGACCTGGCGCATGTTCTACTTCGCCCTCGGCGAGAGCTTCGTCGGCACCGGAGTCGCCGTGGCGCGTTCGCCGCGCGAGGTCGATGCCGGTGATTGGAACAAAGCTGGTCGCCTGCCGATCGAGGGGGCGCTCGCCGACCACGCGCACAAGTTCTGGGTTCTCACCGATCCGCGGCGACCCGGCCACGCCGCGCGCATCGACGGGGAATACGTCGCCTTCTTCACCGTCTTCGCCGGCGGTGCGAAAGCAGTTGGGCGCGCGCGTGCGGCGCAGCTCGCCGGTCCCTGGCGCACCGACGCGCAGCCGGTGATTCTCCCCGGCCGCGCCGATGCCTGCGACGCGCGCGGCGCCGACGCGGTGACTGCCTACTGGTTCGCGGAACGCGGATGCGCCCTGCTCTTCTACATGGCCTATCCGGATCAGCCGCAAGCCGAGCAGCCCGCGACTCCGCTCGGCCCCTGCCAGGCCGCGGCCGTCCTGGCGCCGAGCGCGGCGAAGGCAGAGAAACTCGGGCCGATCCTGCGCCCCGGCGGCTGGTGCCGCGGCTGGATCGGCGGCCTGCAACTCCTCCCCGGCGCAGACGCCGGCTGGGTGGGTCTGCTCAACGGCTCGCCAACTCCCGTGCACGAAGGGCACGGCGAGCCCGACCCGAGCCTCGGCGGTTGGGCCCGTTCAGCGCGCCCCTTCCCCGACGGCGGCTGGGCGCTCGATCGATCCCACAGCCCGCTCGAGCGTCCGGATCAACTCACCGATGCAGAGCGCCACACCGGCGAGAGCACCAACTTCTGGCGCCACCACCTGCTCGCACTGCCCGACGGCCGGGCGCGGATCTACTACAACAGCGGCGAGTACGGAGCGGAACAGATCTACGCGCGGGAGCTGGCTTCGGAAGGGAAAGGCTGAGGCAGCCTCGGCCTCAACCGGCTTTGTCCGGCAATTCGCAAAACACGTTCCTCTCCCTCCGGGAGAGGTAAGGTGAGGGGATGAAATGATGGCTTCGACCGCTGAGTTGTTGAAGAGTTTGTTCGGGAACCGTCAGCGATGGGCCTGACGACCGCCACTCACCCGCGGCGTCGCGAGCGCGAGGTGAAAGTCCTCGCCGCTGATCACGCTGGCGGGAACCACGGGCACGTCGCCGGAGTGCGGCAGCGCGATGCGCATCGGGGTGGCGGCGAGGATGTCGCGCCGGACATCGATGCCGGGCATCACGGCGGCCAGCTCCATGCCGCGCGCGCCGAGGTGAAACAGGCCGACGTGCGTGGCGTAGAACACGTCCTTGCCCGCCGCGCGGGCGCGCGGTCCGTTGAACGTGATCTCGTCGACGCACTCGACGAACTTCGGCTCCCCGGCGCGCCTGACGCGCAGCTTGGCGCCGTCGACGGCGATCTCGCCGTGCTTGGTCCACGCCGAGACGAAGACGATGGTGTGCGCCGCGGTCGAGAGGTCAATGAACCCGCCCGGACCGACGAACCCCTGCGGCCCGGTGCCGCGCCGAGAGACGTTCACGTTGCCCTCCGAATCGGCCTGCAACACGCCGAGGCAGGTCGCGTCGAGCCGCTCGTAGCAGAGCGCGAACATCTCGGCCGACGAGATGATGCGCCGCGGGTGCAGGGAGGCGCCGAAGTAGGCGCCCGGGGCCGGCAGGCCGCCGACCGGACCGCTCTCGACGAGAAAGGTCACGTCGTCGAGCGCGCCGGCCGTGAAGAAGATCTGCGCCACCTGCTCGGGCAGGCCGACGCCGATGTTGACGTAGGCACCGCGCGCGACGTGCCCGGCCAGCGTCCACGCGGCGAGCCGCGCCAGGGCCTGATCCGCCGGGGAGCGCTGCGCGGTGACGCGCGCCAGCGCGCTGACGAACTGCGCCCGCTCCAGCCCCTCGGCGATCGACCCGTCGCCATCGGGCGTCACCTCGAGCCACGCGTCGCGATGGAAGACGGCGCTCGTCTGCTCGGTGTCGGGATGGAAGACGATCGCATCGACTGCCTCCGCCGGCAGGAAGACGTCGTCGTATCCCTTCTCGACGATCTGGCCGACCGCGGCGATCACGCGGCCGCGGTTGTGCCGCGCCGCCTGCGCGATCTCGCGGCTCTCACCGATCATCGCCGCGTGTTTCATGTAGATGTTGCCGAATCGGTCGGCGGCGGGCGCGTTGAACAGCGCCACGTCGATGCGCGGGATGCGGTAGCGCAGGCGGTTGCCGCGCACGCCGACCCACTGCGCACCGCGACCGCCGACGCGCGAGCCCGAACCGACGCGCGGGTCGATGAAGGTCCCCACCCCCGTGTCGCTGACCAGCGTGTTCTCGCCGCGCGCCAGGGCGGCGAAGAGGAGCGCCATCGTACCCTGCGGAACGCACTGCAGCTCGCAGCGACCGGCCGCGGCGAGATCGAGCATCGCCTTGAAGGTCTCGAAGTGGCCGGTGAAGAAGCGGGTGCAGAGCCCGTCGACGCCGAGCTCCTCGAGCGTGCCGGGGACCCGGCCCCGGCCGCCGTGCCCGCCGAGGTTCATCACCGTCAGCCCGGCTGGATGTCCGCGCTTCTCGAACGCCTGGCGAATCGCCCAGTACACCGACGACGAGCGCTGGTTGCCGCCCAGCCCCGAGTCGGCGAGCACGTCGCCGTCGCGGATCAGGGCGACGGCGTCGCGCGCGCTCATGAACTTGGGATTTTCGGGGACGGGGCTCGGGTAGGCCGTGTCGCGGCGGACCCATGCGAAAGCGGAGCGGCCGAGCTGGGCGATGATGCGAGCTTTGTCGAAGACGTTCACTGCGCGGTCCCCCGGCCTGAGAGCAGAGCCGGAAGCGTGCCAGGGTCCCGGTGAAGAGGCGGGCTGGCTCGGGTCAGCGCAATTCCCCAGAACTGAGAAAAGCCTTGGGGGTGTCTCGCACTGCAAGCGCGGTCCAGTTGCCGGCTCGGCAGCCCTGCTTCTCTGGCCCCCGCATTTGCTGGCGCAGGCGCTGCGCCACGGAGACCTGTCTCCCTGAGCTTCCGGAGCTGTCGGCGCACAAAGACGCGACGACGACCACGATCTACACGCATGTGCTCAACCGCGGTGGCCAGGGCGTGGTGAGCCCCGCGGACCGGCTGTCACGGCGGCCTCGCCGTTACCGCGTTGACCCGCCGGCCGTGGCGGGTCAACCCGGCTCGATGTCGCATGAGAGGATGTCCCGCAGTTCCTTGAGTCCGTGATGTATTCGATTGTATGAGGCGCGCATGCTTGAACCAGGGTTGACCCGCGAAGCCCGGCGCGGGTTGCCGGAGTTGTGGATACGCCTAATTCAAAGTTAGAGAGCATGACATGGACTGGCTGCGCGTTGCCCTCCCGTTGCTCGTAGTGCTCACGACAGCGATCGTGTCGCCCGGGGAGGAGAACGTCGAACCCGAGCCATTCGTTGAGAAGGAGTTCGTGATCGTAAAGTCGACTGCCAGCTACAAGGAGGCAGCGAAAGCGGCTGCGAGCGCGGCGGCAAAGCTCGGGGTACGACTCGATCTGCGGGGATTGTCTCCCCATGAGCGGACCGGCCTGACCTCCTCGGAGGAAGAGTGCAGTCGAAACGACTTCCCGTACCCGTGTTACGTTCCCCGCGGCCGGTACGATGATGGCACCTACGCCAGTGTCGAATGGTCGAGCGACTACGGCGGCTTTTCCAAGGGGCTCTATGTCGTGATGGTTTCGAGCGAAGTCACCGGCTCGAGCGAGACCGGTCGGATGCTCGAAGTCGCGCACCGCGCCTATCCTGACGCGTACTCTAAGCGCGCAAGAGTGTACGTGGGATGCCTGCATTGAAGGCTCTCTAACAAACCGCTGCAGCCGACGCGGGCCGGGGGCCGAACGGGAAACGGGTGACCTCGCGCCGCGGCCCGCGCGGCTGACCGAAGGCGTTCGGCTGTGAGGTGTTGCTATTTTGTCAGTTTGTCGCTGACACCGGCGGGCGGTTCCTACTGGAAACGTCGGCTCGATTCGCGTTAGCGTGGTGCCTCAACGTGGGGCTCCGTGAAGACGACGCAGTACTTTCAGCACGTGCGACAACGGCCGGACCGCGCTACCATCCGCGACGAATGGATCACCTTCGTGCTCACCCACGCACAGCGGACCGAGATTCAGTCCGATGGCCGGCTACGCAAGTGGGCGAAGATTGCAGAGACAGGCAAAGTCCTGCGAGTGATCCTGCTCGCTGACGGCGAGACCGTACACAACGCGTTCTTCGATCGGTCCTTCAAGGAGGGCAGCGATGAGAGTTAAGTACTTTCCGGACACCGACACGGCATTGATGGAGTTCACCGACAACGCCGTGGCCGAGACCAAGGAGATCAGCGAGAACATTTACGCCGATCTCGACGACCAGGGAAATCTTGTGAGCATGACCATCGAGCATGCTCGCACCAATGCTCGTCTGCCGGAGTTCTCGTACGAAGAAGTTAATCTCGTGCGGTGACGTTGACGGCGGCGCCGCAATCCCTGCATCATGCCGCCCGCATGTACGCGCTGTTGATCGTCGTTCGTCCGGAGCGGTCATTCCGTGGTTCGCGCTGACGTAGCGGAAGCTCCAAGGCCCCTGGCTCCTGCGCTGAGCGGCGCGTCTCGCGCGCTCGGCGTCAGCCTGGCGCTGCTCCTGTTCTTCGCCGGCCTGCGCGCCGACAGCGCCGCCGCCGAGGGGACGAGCAACGCGCATTGCCTCGAATGTCACGACGACGAGGAGTTCAAGGGTGCGGACGAACGCTCGCTGCACGTCTCAACCGCCGCCTTCGCAGCCTCGGTCCACGGCGAGCTCGAGTGCACCAACTGCCATAGCGACATAGAAGAGATCCCGCACGAGGAGCACCTCGCCAAGGTCGACCTCGACACCTGCGAGGGCTGTCACGATGAAGCGGTCGCGGCCTATCGCACCAGCCGCCACGCCGCGTCGGGCGACCGCCCGGCGGCAGCGGGGTGCGCCGATTGCCACAGCGATGTGCATATCGCCCGGTCGCACACCGACCCGGCCTCGGCGGCTCACTGGTCGCATCTCGCGGCGACCTGCGCGAAATGCCATGCCGCGAATGCCACCACGGGCGCGCGCCTGCCGATCACGCGGCCGGTCGAAGCCTACCTGAAGAGCGTCCACGGCAGCCGGGTCGCCGCCGGCACGCACGCCGCCGTCTGCTCCGACTGCCACGGCTCGCACGCGATCCTGCCCGCCTCCGACCCGAGCTCGACGATCTGGCCCAGCCGCGTGCCCGACACCTGCGGCACCTGTCACGCCGCCGTCGCGGCCGAGTTCCGCGACAGCGTGCACGGCGCCGCGCTGGCGCGCGGGCTGCGCGACGCGCCGTCGTGCACGAACTGCCACGGCGAGCACGACATCCTGCCGAGCAGCGATCCGACGGCGCCGGTGTTCACCCGCAACATCGCGACCCTGACCTGCGGCCGCTGCCACGGCGACCTGCGCCTCACGCGCAAGTACGGCCTCTCGGCGCAGCAGGTCGCGTCCTATCAAGACAGCTTCCACGGCCTGGCGCTGCGCGCCGGGCAGGTCAACGTCGCCAATTGCGCCAGCTGCCACGGCGTGCACAACATCCTGCCGTCCAGCGATCCGCGCTCGCTGATCAGCGAAGCCAACCTGCCGAGCACCTGCGGCAAGTGCCATCCCGGCGCCGGCTCGAGCTTTCCCATCGGGGCGGTCCACGTCCTCGGCGGCGGCTCGCCACAGCGCGCCGAATTCTGGATCCGCTACGTGTACCTGTGGGTGATCGGCCTGGTGATCGGTGCCATGGTGCTGCACACCGCGACCGATTTCGCCGTCAAGGTGCGCCACGGGCCTCCGCCCGCCGCGGCCGCGCCGCCGGCGCCGCGCGTGCGCATGTCGCGCCCGCTGCGCTGGCAGCACGGGCTCGTCATGCTGAGCTTCCCGGTCCTCGTCCTGACCGGATTCGCGCTCACCTACCCCGAGAGCTGGTGGGCGGCGCCGCTGTTGCGCTGGGAGGCGCGCTTCGGGCTGCGCGGCACGGTGCACCGCGCCGCCGCGCTGGTGATTCTCGGCGCGCTGCTCTGGCATCTCGGCCATTGGTACAGCAGCCAGGCGCTGCGCGGTCGCCTGCGCGGACTGCGCTGGTCATTCAACGATCTGCGCCACCTCGGCGCGCGCTGGGCCTGGTACCTCGGCCTGCGCCCCACTCTGCCGCCGAGCGGGTCCTTCAGTTACATTGAGAAAGCCGAGTACTGGGCTTTTCTCTGGGGCATGCTGATCATGACGGCGAGCGGCCTGGTGCTCTGGTTCAGCGACTTGACGCTGCGGCACCTGCCGAAGTGGTTTACCGACGTCGCCACGGCGGTGCACTTCTACGAAGCCGTCCTGGCCTCGCTCGCCGTCGCGGTCTGGCACCTCTACTGGGTGATCTTCGATCCGGATGTGTATCCGATGGATCGCACCTGGTGGTCCGGTCACCCGCCGGCCAGCCGCGTGCGCGAGCGAGAAGGCGAGGCGGCGGACGACGAGGCGCCGCCAGACACGGATGGTGCCGAACCGCCGGCGTAACGCTCCTCGGAAGCACACTTGACCGGGGCTTTGCCCCGAATGTTCTAGACCCCTTCGGGGTCAGGCGCATGCGCCATCTGCGTCGCTCACTTCACCGGCGCGCTCACGTCCTCGTCCACCACCGGAATCGAGGCGGCGAGGTCGTAGCGGATCACGGCGTCCATCTTGTTTTCGATCTGGTAGAAGCGCGCCAGCTTGCGTCCCGGCAACGCCTTGGCGAACTCGTCGACGTAGGTGCGTTTCACCTTCGTGCGGTCCGCCTCGACGTTGAGGTAGTCGTCGACGAGCTTTATCGCCTTCTCGTCGGTCAGGGTGGTGAAGTTCGCGGCGTACTCCTCGATGACGGCGACGAGGCGATCGCCAATGGCGTTGATCTCCTTGTGGTAGCGCTCGTAGACCGGCCAGAACTTGGTGGCCTCGTCGTCGGTCAGTTTGAGGTTTGCCGCCACCAGGGCAGTGCGATTGGACTGAATCGAGTCGACCAGGACGTCCAATTCGGCCGCCGCATCGTCGCTCGGGGGCGGCGCCGCGCGCAGCGCAACGGCGGAGAGCACGAGGAGGGCAGCGGCCGCGAGGGCAAAACGTATCTTCGACATGAGATGGCTCCTTTCTGCGTCGGCAGCGCGCGGGCGCCGCGTGCTACTTCTTGATCTTCGTGATCTTCGAGCCCTGAATGCCGATGCCGGCCATCAAGCCCTTCTGATCGAAGATGAAGGCGTAGACATCCTGCGTGATGGTCGTGCTGGTGAGCGACTTGCCGACCCCCTTGTCAACCACGACGACGCTCGGACCGACACCGATCTCCCAACCGTCGCTCTTGTCGAGGTAGGCCAGCGCGCCGTCGTTCATGAAGAACAGCGCGTAGCCGAAGACCTGAAGCCCGGCTTGCAGCCCGTACGACCCAGCGAGCGAGTTGTAGTATCCGACCGCCTGGCCGCCCTTCATGAGCACCCCATCGCCGATCTGCCCGCCGAACATGAAGCCGGCCTTGACGATGTGCGGGAACACCAGCACGGCCTTGGCCTTGTCGCCGAGCAGTCGCGCCGCGGTGTTGCTCGCATAGAGGCTCTTCAGCGCGTTGGCGCCGTCGCGCGCGAGCTCTTCCCGGCTGGCCGCCAACGCGCCCGGCGCAGAAGTCGCAGCGACCAACGCCGCCAGCAGCAGGACCGTCATCTGAATTCGCATCCGATGCATCATATCCCTCTCCTCTGGCTGCTCCGTTGCACTGATATTACCATCGCATTGCCCCGGCGCGGAACCCCTCACGGGAGCGCCGCGCCGGCGGCGGGCGGCGCCGGGGGACCGCAGGAGACCTGCGCCGCCTGCAGGCGCAGAATCCGCCGCACTTCGTCGACCGTCTCTGGATTCGACTGACACGAGTGCGGCGAGTTGACGACGTACTCCGACTCGACGCCGTCGATGTGCGCGCTGGCGTACTTGACCACGCCGTCACCGTCGGTATCGCGGTCGACCGCAATGATCGAATGCGCGTGGACGCCCGGCGCGACGGGAATCTCCGCGATGGTGCGAATGAAAGGGTGGCTGGGAGACATGTTGTCGATCGCGGTGGGGAGGGTCTGCATCTTCAAGTACGGCTTGACGCTGTCGGTGGAGAACATATCGGCACTGGTTTGCAGCAGCGTGCTCGGCATCGAGACCAGTCGCTGCATCAGCCGGCGCAACAGCTCCGGACCGGCGAGATAGCTGCCGCGATGCGGCGTGGCGACAAAGATCACGCGGTCGACGAAGGGCAGCGGCTCGACGAACATCGCATCGCGCAGCAGCGTGCGGGTTTTCTCGGAGAGGTCCAACTCGTCCAACTCGCGGCTACTGGCATTGCGCCAGAAGCGGTCACCCGAGTTGATCACCATCATCTTGGTGAGCAGCCCCCCCTGGCTGTGGCCGATGACGACCATGTGTTTGAGGCATTCGTCGGTGCCCTCCGGATCGAACTGCTTGACCGCGGCCCGCAGGGCATTGCGCAACAGCATCGACGAGTACGCGATCGGCGCACCGCTGTCGTAGGAGAAGAACCAGAACTGAAAACGCTGGCGCACCCAGTCGTCCGCTTCGAGGTCGTTGACCATGTCGGCCCAACGCGCCGGGCTCGAATTGGTGCCGTGAACGAACACGACGGGGATCTGCCCGCGCCGATAGGGGGCGCGCGCCCCGAGGCGCCCTTGCCGAGTGACCCCGACGGCGCGGCCGAGAAAATTGGCCAGCTCGTTGTCCAACATCCTGTTTGCCGCCAGCGTCGTGGCGATCGGCGCGGTGCGATCGATCTCGAGCGGAACCGATTGCTCGCCGATCGCAACGCTCTCGACCGCGGTGGCGGTGAAGAGACGCAGCGTGGCGTGGAGCTCGGACGCGCCCAGCTGTTGGCGGGGGCGTTCGAGCAGCAGGACGGCAGTCATCGGAATGCGCACGTAGGGGCCAACGAGATCCTGGGTAATGTCCGTTCCCGCCGGAATCTCCGTCGCAGCCGCCAGCGGCGCGCCGATGCCGTGCGATCGGTAGCGGTTGCGCAAGCCTCTGACGTCCAACTCGCCGACCGGAACGAAGTCCTTCAATCGGCGAGTGCCCCAGACGAGGTCGGCTGTATCGAAGCTCACGTCGAGCGTGCCGAAGGGCAGCTCGTAGAGCCCGGCGCGGGGATCCATGTTGTCCCCCTTGATCTCGCGGAACCCCTCGGTGACGGCGCGCTCGTAGATGTCGCAGGCCCAGCGGTAGCGCGGGTCCATCGCCACCGGCTGGCGCTGCGCGTCCTCGGGGAACAGGTAGGCGAAGGCGTACACCGCGGCGGCGAGATAGTACGACCGTTTGTGGCTGTGCTCGGCGTGGAAGAACGACAATTCGGTGAGGGCGAACAGATCCGCATTGCTTGGACCCGCACTCAGCACATCCGCGCGCAGCTTCGCCAGGGCTTCTTCCGGGGTCTTGTCGAACTGCTCGACGAGATTGTGGTTGCGCAACGTGATCTGCGTTTCCTCGCTGAGATCGCCGGTCGACAACGCGTTGCTGGTCACCGAGCGGTGCACGTCGCGCGCCGACAGGCGCGAGACGCCCACCGCCGACGCACAGCCCGAGACCGCCAACCCGAATGCCACGACGATGATCAGTGGCGCCGGGCCAACGGCGGCGCGCGGCCCGGCAGTAACTTTGCGGAATGCATGCATGTGGTGTCTCCTGCTCCTCTCGACCAACCGGACTTCAGCGATCACTCCGTGCCCTGCGCCACCCAATCGACGAGCAGTGTGTACGCCACCGCCAGCACCACCGGCCCGATGAAGAGCCCGATGACGCCGAAGGCGATGAGGCCGCCAATCACACCGGTGAAAATCAGCAGCAGCGGCAGGTCGGCACCGCGCCGGATGAGCATCGGGCGCAGGAAGCTGTCGAAGGTGGCGCAGAAGATCGCCCAGAGGAGAAAGCCCGTCCCCCATACGCCGCCTTGCGTCCAGTAGACCCAGATCAGCGCCGGGATCAGCACCAGTCCGGGCCCCAATTGTGCCACGCACAGAATGAAGATCACGGCGGTGAGAATCGCGGCGAACGGCACACCGACCATCACCAAGCCAAGACCGGCCGCGGTGGACTGGGCAATGGCGGTGACGATGACGCCCAGTGCGACGCCGCGAACGGCCTGTCCGGCGAGGTGCACCGCGCTCTCACCTTGCGGCCCTGCCAGACGCCGGGCGAACTGGTCGGCGCCGCGGGCTGCCGCTTCGCCGTTCGTATACAGCAGCGCGGCGATGACCACCGTGAGCAGGAACTGCACGACCAGCATTCCAATACTGCCCACCTGCCCGACGAACCAGAGGGCGAGCGCGCTGGCATACGGAGCGAAGCGCCCCGCCAGGTCCTCGGGCGCGGTCGCCGCGAGTTGCCGCCACCCTCCCGCCAACTTCGCACCGACCAGGGGGAGCGCCTCGACCCACGTCGGCGGTTGCGGGATCGTCAGCGTCGTCAGCGATTTCGACCAATCGACGATCCGGTTGGCGTTCTCGACGATGGCCGAGATGCCGAGATAGAGCGGCACCACCAGGATCAGCAGCAACGCGATCGTCATCACGGCGACGCCCAGCGATCGGCGCCCGCCGAGCCAGGCCTGGACGTGCAGCAACACCGGCCAGGTGGCGACGACGATCATGGTGGCCCAGGTCAACGCGACCAGAAACGGGCGGACGACCCAGAAGCTACTGGCGATCAGTATCCCGAGGGCGAGAAGCTGCAGGGTGCTGCGAACGAGGTCTGAGGACCGGTTGGGTTGCATTCTCTCCTCTTCACTCGCCGCGCTCAACTCTTCGACTGCCGCGCCTGATAAATGGCGTTCACGACAGCGAAGAAGACGCCCGTGGACAAACCGCACATCAGCACGCCGGTCAACCCCTCGACCGGTGCCAGCATCCGCCACGGCTCCGCCAGCACCACATCGCCGTAGCCGATGCCGGCGTACGTGACGCCGGAAAAGTAGAACGCCGCTTCCGCGTTGGGCAGGTACCCCTGCCACAGATAGAACGCCCCCCAGACCGAAATCGCCATCAGGTGGAGCAGGATCATGCACCAGGCCAAGAAGATCAGCAGCCGGGTGATGGGCCACAAGCGCCGCGGCGGCTGCGTGCGCCACGTCTGCAATGTCGTCAGCAGCGCGGTGAGACCGCACGCATGGATTCCCACCGTCGCGGCGACCAGCGCGCAAGCCCACAGGAGCGTCGACACCATCGGCTTACTTCGAGCTTTCCATCGATCGCGGCGTTGAGCTGCCGCCGTCAGCCCGGGGCTCGACCACCAGGGTGACGATGCGGCGCAACGTGTCCATGTTCTCGACCGTCAGGTCGACATCCAGAATGTAACGGCCGAGCTCGTGTTCGATGAAGACGCCGAGGCGCGCGACACTGAACGAATCGATCAGGCCGCCGCTGATCAGCGGCTCGTCGTCGTCGAGCGGGTAGGACGGGCGCCGCATGAGCTGGGTGCAGATGAAGGTCCGCAACTTCGTATGGATCAGCGCCGGCGCCAGCGCGCGGGGGTCGACTGCCATCAACGCGCCTCACCGCGCTCGCCCGCGCCCCAGGTCTGCAGATACTTGCGCCGGTTCTCGGGCCGGGCGATCTTGCCGCTCGACGTCTTGACGACCCATCCGCGGTCCACCACGCGCACGTCGCCGAGCGTCACGCCGACCTGTTCCGCCACCTGGCGGCGCAGCGCCCGCTCGACAACGAGCTGCTGCGCGGGGTCCGACGCCTGCGCCGATTCACAGACCATGATCACCCGGTCCGACCCGAGCTCCGCGTCCGGCACGCCAAAGGCCACCGACCGCCCCGGCACCAGGCCGGCCGTCGCGTCGGCGATCCATTCGAGATCCTCGGGGTGCAGGTTGCGCCCGCCGAGGATGATCAGATCGGTCTTGCGCCCGGTGACGTAGAGCTCTCCGTCGGCCAGATACCCGAGGTCGCCGCTGCAGAACCAGCCGTCGCGGAAACTGCGCGCCGTCCGCTCGGGATCCCGGAAATAGCCGCGGAACATGTACTCGCAGCGCATCTGGATCTCGCCCACCGCGCGTGCGGGCAACGCCGCCCCGCTGTCCGACACGATGCGAATCTGCGCGCCCGACATCGGCCGGCCACAGCTCACCACCGCCACACTGGCGTCGTCTTCGGCGGCCGCGGGAACCGCCCGCTGGGCCGACTCCAGTGCCGCGCGCTCGATCCAATCGATGCGCGGCGGGCGACCAGCGGGCGTGACGGTGACCCCTTCGACCATCTCGGCCATGCCGTAGCCGGCGCGCAATGCCGCGGCGCGAAACCCGAACGGCGCGAAGCGCTCGGTGAACATGCGCAGGCTGCTCGGACGCACCGGCTCGCCGCCGCACAACACCTCTTTCAGCGGCGCCAGATCGATCCCCTGCATGTCGCGATGGCGCACGCTGCGGGCGCAGTGGTTCAGGGCAAAGTTCGGCATGTAGCACGTCGTGCCGCCATGGCGGTGGATGGCGCGCAGCAGCGCCCCCGGATCGCGCACCCAGTGCTGCGCCGACAACAGCACGGCGCGCAGCCCGAGCACCAGCGGCGCCAGCACCCCGCTGACCAGGCCGAGATCGTGGTACAACGGCAGCCAACTCACGATTACGTCGTGCGGCTGGAGCCCCGTCGCCGGCGCCGCCCCCTCGCGCTTCGATTCGAGGTAGCGGAGCACGCGCCCGTGCGTGTGGGGAATGCCCTTGAGGGCCCCCGCCGTGCCGCTGCTGTACTGCAGAAAGGCGAGGTCATCGGGCTGGCGGCGCGCCACTTCGACCGGGCCGTCGGCCGGGCCGGACATGTCCTCGCAACAGAGGACGCGCAGCGCACCGCCCTCGGGCCCGCGAAAGAGATCGCGCTGCGCGGCGCCACCGACCACGGCGCGGGCGCCGCAGTGCTGCACCAGCGCCGTCAGTCGCTGCAACTGGGCCGCGGCGCTCAGGCGGTCGGTGGCCAGACTCGAGACGGTGGGCACCGCGCCGCGGTACATCGCCCCCAGGAACGTTTCGATCAGCGGTCGCAACGGGGCGATTGCCAGCACCACGACATCATCGACCCCCACCCCCGCGCGCGCGAAAGCCTGCGCTCGCGCCAGCGCCGCGCGGTGCAACTCGCCGGCGGTCACGTCCTCGTCCGTTCCGTCCTCTTTGACGAACGTCAGCACGCGCCCGTCCGGCTCGTCGCGCGCACGCTCGATGAGCGGATCGATCAGCGTGCAATAGGGTGTGCTCATGCCATCGATCCGCTCAAAAGCCGCGGTAGATGAACGGCGACGGGGTCTGGGTTCGTGTCATCAGGAACCAGAGCAGCATCGCCAGTGCCAGCAGCGCCGCGCGGCCGAGTTGCGGCCAGTGGTCGAACGCCGACTCCTCGCCGTGGCGCTGCTCCATCCAATCGAGCCACAGCGACGGCACCATGCAGCCCAGCACGCGCACGTCTGGCAGATCGCCGGCGGCGCCGCTCAGCATCGCCGACCACCACGCCAGCGTCGTCGTCACATCGGTGCGAAACGCCACCAGCGCCCAGCAGCCGAGCGCGAACACCAGCACGCCGCTCGCCAGCGCCGTGGCGCGCGGCGCGACGCGGCGGCGATCGCCGGCCCGCGACAGCGTCAGCACGCGCTCGCCGGCCAGATAGCTGCCGTGCAATCCGCCCCACAGCAGCATGTGCGCGCTGCTGCCGTGCCACAGCCCGGCAGCCAGCATGGTGACCAGTGGCGGCAACAGCAGGTTGCGAACATTCCACGCATTCGGGTTGCGCCGGATCAGGGCCCGACTGAACGGCAGAAAGATGTAGTCGCGCAGCCAATGCGAGAGCGTGATGTGCCAGCGGTTCCAGAATTCGGCGAAGCTGCGGGCGAGAAACGGCTGGCGAAAGTTGGCCGACAGCTCGATGCCGAAGAGCGCGCTGACGCCGCGGGCCAGGTTCGTGTAGGCGGCGAAGTCGTTGTAGAGCGCGAACGCGTAGCCGGCGATGGTCATCGCCAGCACCGCGCTGCCGAGCTTGGCGGGGGTAACGAACGCCGCGCTGGGCAACAGCGCCAGCAGCGGGTCGGCGATCGCCAGCTTGCGCGTCAGACCGATCGCGATCAGTGTCCCGGCGCGCGACAGCGTTGCCGCGTCGACAACGCGCGGGCGCGCGATCTGCGGCAGGAAGGTGCGCGCGCGCTCGATCGGACCGGCCGCCAGCTTGGGGAAGTACGCCAGATACAGCGCCAGCTCGGTCAGCGAACCGCGCGTCCGCATCGCCCCGGAAGAAATGTCGAGCAGATACGACATCGCCTGCAGCGTGTAGAACGAGAGCCCGACGACAGCAAACGGGCCAGCGAACGGGTTGTCGCGATACAGCTCGCGCAACGCGCCCAGCGCCGCGACGTTCAGCACCAGTCCGCTCCACAGCCATGCGACGCGCCGCGGCGCCGCCGGGCCCACCCGTCCACCGATCGCAAACGTCGCCGCGGTCAACCCGATCAGCACCGGCAGAAAACGCCACGCGAGCAGGCCGTAGAACGCATACGACGTGAGCAGGAGCCAATACGGCCGGGCCCTCGGCGACAGGAGGTAGTGAACGGCCAGCGCCAGCAGCACGAACCCGGCGCATTCGAACGAAACCAGCGCCATGTGCTCAGCCGGCGCTCCGCACAGCCTTCAGCTCGCCCGCCTCGACTGCGCTCGCGGCGCGTCCGCCAAGCCAGCGACTGAAGCTCTCCGCGCCGCGGGCATTGAGGTGCCAGAGATCGACCCAGCCATCGCCCGGGACGAGGTCGGGCGGCGGCGTCCAGAACGGCACGCCGGCCTCTTGCGCACTGCGTTGCACGCGGTCCATCACGCGGCGATAGGACGCCATCGCAGCCGGCGGCCACTGCGCCGCCGGCAGGTGCAGCGGCAGCGCGACGAGCGCGACCTGCACGCCGAGAGTGGTGCGCAGCGCCAACAACCCTCCGAGCGCGCGCAGCTGCTCGTCGGATGTGGGGTATTCCATCTGGCCCGACACCAGACGCTGCGCGCTCTTGAACGCCGCCTCGTCGAACACGGTTGCGGTGGCGTTCAGAAGGAAGCCGCGCGGCGCGCCGGCGGCAAACCGGCGCAGCATGCTCGCGTCGCGCAGGTGCCCGCCAGCTACCGCCAGGTAATAGCGGTAGGCACGGGAATGCTCGGCCAGCCAGCCGTCGAGCGTCGGAATGCCGTACCGGTAACGGATCCAGGGAGTCGCCTCGATCGACGGCGCGTCCGCATCGTCGTTGAAGTCGCGTGGGGCGACGCCGTAGATCATCACGGCGGGACGATAGTCGCGCGCGAGGATACCGGCGATGGCGGCGGTCCCCGACACCGCGATGCCCGGCACTGCGAAGTTGAAGCAACGCAGGGACGGACCCCCGCGCGCTGCCAAGCCGCTCGCGAATGCAACCGGATCCATGCCGAACAGGGCGAGCGAGTTGCCGAGGAACAGGCAATCGATACCGCCCTCGGCGCGGACCAGCGCATCGATTTTCGCCAGCTGCAGATCGAGCATGCGCGACGGGCTGCCGATACTCGGCGTCGGGAGGAGGGCCTGGACCGACGCGGATCGGGCCGCGATCTCCCCCGCGATCAACACCCCGAGCAATAGTGTCAGCGCGAGCAGCGGTGTCTTGACCGCCGCCGCGACCATCGGCCAACCGCGCGCCGTCGAGTCGAACCGCTGGGTCGCTGCGCCCACCGAGCGGTGAGTACTACACGTGTCCGGCGCCGGCAAACCAGTCGGATCAGCCCGCAAGTCCGCGTGTTCTGGGCAGCATGTGCCCAACCGCGGCCGCAGCGGACCGCGCCTGTGGGCCTTTCATTTCTGGTCGCCGTGATGGTACAAGGCCGGCAGTGAAAAGCCCAAAACTCAGGGGGACTTCATGAGATTGCTGGCGCTCTCGTTCATGCTCTTCGCAATGGCACTGATGCTCACGATGCCGTCCGCCGTGTTGGCAGGCCCGGCACCCGTCGGATGCTGTCAGGTCGCAGACGTTACCTGTTTCGAAGGAGACAACCTGACCCAAGAGGTCTGCGAGGAAACGCTCGGCGGCGACTTCACACCGGGCGGTTTCTGTGCGGGAGGACCCAGCGGCATCTGTCAAATGGCGCCGACAGAAACCCCGACGGCCACGCCGACTTCAACGCCGACCGAGACCCCGACCGCCACACCGACCGATACCCCCGCGCTGGACGGCGCCCTGTGCGCGGAAGACATTCAGTGTGCCTCGACCTTCTGCGCCGACGGCGTCTGCTGCGATACGGCCTGCACCGAACCGGACGAGAGCTGCAATGAAGCCGATAGCGTTGGGGAGTGTGTCAGGCTGGCCGCGCCCGTGCCCGCCGCGTCGAATCGCGGCCTGGTCGCAATGGGGCTGACGCTGGTCGGTCTCGCGGCCGTGGCGATGAGGCGGAGAGCGGGAAGCTGAGACGGGCTTCAGGCTTCAGGCTTCGGGTTCGGATCTCTGGCGGTCCGGAGCCCGAGGTCTGAAGCCCGAAGCCTGGCTTTCTAACGCGCGCTCGCCGCTGACAGCTCGGCGAGTAGTCCGCGCGCCACCGGATCGGCCGGGTCCAGAGCGACCAACGCCTCCGCCCACGCGCGCGCCTCGGCTTTGGCGCCCGAGTCGCGGCTGATGGTTGCCAGCGCGACGAGCAGGTCGCGGTCGGACGGCCGCCGTTCATGCGCGCGCCGCAGGATCTCGAGCGCGCGCGGCGTGCTGCCGGTCGAGTGCAGCGCGATGCCGAGCACGTAGGCGTAGCGCGCGCCGTCCCGATCGAGCTCGACCGCCTTCTCCAGTTCTCGCAGCGCTTCCGGCACGCGCTTCTGGCGTATCAGGAGTAGCCCGAGCGCGTGGTGCGCGGCGGCGCCGTCCGGGGCCAGCGCGATGGCGCGGCGCAGCAACTCCTCCCCTTCCCCGTCGCGGCCCTGGGCGCGGCGCAGGTCGGCGAGGTTGACGTACCCGGGGACGAACATCGGCCCGACGCGCAGCGCCGTCTGGAGCTCGCGCTCGGCCTCGTCGAGGCGCCCGTCGTCGAGGGCGAGCACGGCGAGGTTGACATGCGCCTCGGCCCGATCGCCCTGCACCGCCTGCGCGGCGCGGTACTCCGCCAGGGCGCCTTCGATCGAGGCGCGCTCGGCGGCCAGTAACGGGGGCGACGGAACCGCGGCCAACGCGCGCGCCGCTTCGATCCGCACCGCCAGCAACGCATCGGAGACCAGCGGCAGCAGCAGGTCGCGCCGCGCCGCCGGGTCGAAGATGCCGATCGCGTCGAGTGCTCCGAGCCGGACGAGCGGCTCGTCGGAGCGCAGGGCGCGCTGGACGGCCGGGAATGTCGCGCGGCTCGGGTAGCCGGCCAGCAGCGACGCCGCCGTGGCGCGAACGATCGCCGGCCTGGCGCTGTCGTCGACCAGCCGCGCCAGCCCTTCCGCCGCGCCCACGCTGCCGCGCCGGCCGGCGGCGATGGCCTCACCGTAGTGCGCCTCGCGCCAGCGCTTCGTGCCCGGCCACTTTTCGATCGCTTCCGCGGCCCATGCGGCCGGCCGATCGGCATGGCAAGCGGCGCAGGCATTCGGCACACCGATTTTGGCACTCAGATCGGGGCGCGGCACGCGCAAGCTGTGATCGCGCCGCGCGTCGATCACCATGTACAACTTCGACGGCATGTGACAGTCGACACACGCCGCGCCGGCCGTGCCCGGCCGGTGATGATGGTGAGCCGTGGTGTCGAAGACGTTCGGCGCGTGGCAGGTGGAGCAGAGCGCGTTGCCTTCGGCGCGCAGCGCCAGCGAGTGCGGGTCGTGACAATCGCTGCACGTCACGCCGGCGTGAAACATCCGGCTCTGCGTGAACGAACCGTACTCGTACACCTCGTCCTCGATCTGACCGTCGGGATGGTAGAGCCCTTCCGCCAGCAGCGCCGGGCGATAGGAGTCGAGGAACGGCGCGCCGGGGGGCGCCGGATCGCGCAGCGCGCTGCGGCGCGCGTGACACGGTGCGCACGCTTCGACCTGCGCACCCGATGCGAGCGGGGGAACGCGATGCGCGGTCTGCGCGCTGGCCTCGCGCGCCCACTGCGCGGGTTGCCCGCCCGCCAACGAGACCACCAGGCCCTGGCTCGGATCGGCGGCCGGCGCACCCGCCCGCGCCCACGCCACATGGCGCGAGCCCGGCCCGTGACACGCTTCGCAGGCGACGTTGATCTCCGACCACGCCGTCTCGAAGGTATCGGTGGCGGGGCGATAGCCGCGCCGCAAGTCGGTCGAGTGACAGTCGGCGCACATGCCGTTCCAGTTCTGGCTCGGGCGCGTCCAGTGCAGCACGTCGTCGTGCGTGACCTTCTCGCCCGGGTAGAGATGGAACCACCGCTGACCACCGGCGCTGGCCGGACGATCGTCCCAGGCAATGCCGAGCGCCTGGTAGCGCCCGCCCGGAAACTCGATCAGGTACTGCTGCAGCGGGTAGAACCCGAAGGTGTAGGCGATCGCGTACTCGCGCAGGTCGCCGCCGGGCCCATCCGTGCGCACGAAGAATTTTCCCTCGCGGCGGAAGAACGTCGAGGTCGTCCCGGCATAGGCAAAGGTGGCGCCGCCGAAGTCCCCGCGCACTGCCGCCGCGTCCGCCACCTGCATCGCGCGCGCGTGGTGCGATGCGCCCCAGCGTGCGGCTTCCGTGCGATGGCACTCCGCGCAAGCGGCGGCGCCAACAAAGGCCGCCGGCGCCGCCATGTCGGCCCGCGCCGCCACACCGCCGGCGATGGCAACCACGGCGCTCAACCACGCACAACCGAACCGAGCCAGATCTAGAATTCCCACGCTGCCATCCGCCCGAGCCGGCGCAGTTGTACACCCATCTCGAACGCGCCGGCAATTCGCCCGACGAATGTGCGCCGGCCCCGTTGCAGGCCGAGGCCCCAAGACGGCATTCGCAGATCTGGGAATCGCCTGCGGTTCGCCGCGCCAGCCCGACGGGAACCGCGAGCCCGACTCGCCGTGGCTTTGTTCTTGCTGCCATAGGGGGTCAGCGTAGGAGGAGGAAGCATGTCGACGATTGAGACCTTGATGGCGACCGAGATGATCTCCGCCGCCCCGGATGAAACGGTACTGGAGGTCGCTGGCCGTATGGCGCGCAACCGCATTGGGGCGGTCGTGGTTCTGGACGGCAACCGCCTGGCGGGAATCTTCTCCGAGCGCGATCTCCTGACGCGGGTGATTGCTGAAAGACGCGACCTGCGCGCCACGCAGGTCGGTCAGGTCGCGACGCGCGACGTGGTGACCATCGATGCCGAGCAGCCAGTGCGCTCGGTCGTCGACATCTTCCGCG
This sequence comes from uncultured Binatia bacterium (SeqCode), assembly GCA_964455095.1. Lineage (GTDB taxonomy): Bacteria > Desulfobacterota > Binatia > HRBIN30 > CADEER01 > CAYVUV01. Next base: position 8,419 of record CAYVUV010000289.1, on the reverse strand, counting down.
CCCACCGCTTCCGCCACCTGCCCGTCGTCCGCGCCGGCCGCGCCGTCGGCATCCTGTCGACGCGCGACTTTCTCGCCTTCGTCGTCGAGGGGCTGGAAGGCTACGTCGAGAAGGCGCGCTACGATCGAGAACTGGCGGAAGGAATCGACCCCTACGACCACATCGGCGGCTCATACGGGCGGTGACCGCCCTCGCCGCGGCCTTGATCGGCGCGCTCGCGCTGGCTGCGCCTGTCGCCGCGGCACCGGGTCGTTCGGAACGCCTGCAAGCCTGCTTCGTCGGACTGAACGAGCCCGACGAGGTGGAGGTCTTCCGTTCGCACCTCGACCCGGACCGCTTCGAGCTCGTCGAGATCCACGCCCCGGGACCATCGCCGCAGATCACCGATAGCGGCGCGCCGGGGGGCGCGTGGATCCTCAATGCCTGCGGCCCCGAGTTGCACTGCGACCTCGTCGTGCTGTCGGGAGAGTTTGCCGGACACTTCTTCGGCAAGGGCGGTTCGCTGAGCCTGCAGGCCATGGAAGAGGCGTCGTGTCAGGCGCGCTGCGCCGGCCTCTTCCGGCAAGCGCGCGAGGTGTTCCTGCTCGCCTGCAACACCCTGGCGACCAAGGACCAGGACAGCCGCACGCCCGATGCCTATCTGCACGTGCTCCTCGAGCATGGCTTCGAGCGCACCCTGGCGGAGCGCGTCGTCGAGCTGCGCTACGGGGCCCTCGGACCGAGCTTCCGCGAATCGCTGCGCCGGATCTTCGCCGGCGTGCCGCGCATCTACGGCTTCTCGTCGGTCGCGCCGCGGGCCGAATACACCGGCCCGATGCTGGAACGCTACCTGCACACCGCGCCCGACTACGCGGCGGTCCTGGCACACGACGGCGGGCGCAACGCGGCGCTGCGCGCCGCGTTCAAGGGCACGTCGCTCACCGAAACCACCGGCCTGGCCGACGACGAGCCCGGAGCGCGAGACCGCGATCACATCTGCGCCCTGTACGACGAGTCGCGCCCGCTCCGCGAGCGCTTGCTGATCGCCTACGGGTTCGCCATCCGCCCCGACGCGCTGCGCTTCATCCCGACGCTGCAGGTGTTTCTCTCGCGCCATCCGTCCGAGCGCTTCGGGCCGATCGAAGAGTCCGTGTTCGCGGAGATCCAGGCGCTCGACGCCGCGCGCGACGCCGTGCTCGAGATCGTCGACCGCCTGGACGCGTCCGCCCTGCAGCTCGAGCTGGCGCATTTCGCCGCCCTGGTCGGCTGGATCGATCGGGACGAGCTGCACGCCATCGCCGCCGAGGCCGCGGAGCAGCTCCTGCGCCGGCCGCTGACGCCCGAAACGGTCGACGTCATGTGCGAGATCATCAAGTACGAGCCGCTGCGCAACGACTTCACCGCCGACGACCTCCCGGCAGCGATCTACGCCGACGCGCATGGGCTGCGGCTGCTGGCCTGCCTGGCGCCGGCCGATCCGCGCATCAGCCCGCGCGTGCTGCCGGCGCTGCGCAGCACCGATATCTACCAGCGCCAATGGGCCGCCTACGCGCTCACCCAGCTGCGGCCGACCGACCCCCACGTGCTGGCGCAGTTGATCCCCTACCGGCACGACCCGTCGCCGCATGTCGCCGCGTGCGTCCGCTGGCTCCTGCAGACCCGGGGCCCCTCCCCCGCGCCGTCGTCCGGGCGCTAGCGCCGACCGCGTCCACTCACAGTCGAGAAGGAGTGGGAGGGTCCTCGCAAAGGTAGGAACGGACGGCGGCCCTGCGCTCGCCCCCCACGGGCTGAGCAGAGCGCGTCAGCCGTGGCTTTCTTCTTGCTCCAACGTCCGAGCATGCAAGCGTATCCACATCGCTACAACGCTCGCGCGACGGGTGAGGTCGAGGGCAGCGTGATCGTCGGCGCGGACACCTTGCCCAGTCTGGTAACGACGGCGCCGCCGCAGTTCGGCGGGCCGGAGGGGCACTGGTCGCCGGAGACGTTGCTCGTCGCCGCGGCGGCGGATTGTTTCATCCTGACCTTCCGCGCCGTGGCGGTGGGATCCAAGCTGGCCTGGCGCGACATAGAGTGCCGCGCCGAGGGCGTGCTCGACCGCGCCGACAACGTCACCTGCTTCACCGAGCTGCACTTGCACGCTCGCCTCGTGCTGCCCGCCGGCGGCGACGTCGAGCGCGCCCGGCGGCTGCTCGAGAAGGCGGAGAAGGCGTGCCTGGTCACCAACTCCCTGGTGCTCGTCCCAACGCTGGCGGCGGAGGTGGTCGTGGCGTGAGCGCGCCGAAACGCTCGGCTGTCTAGTTCTCCCAGTACACGTACTCGTCGCTCGGCTGCCTGGGGACGCCGAGGGGATGATCAATGTCGATCGCCGCTTCGATCAGCGACGGCCAGGCCGGCTGCACCATCTCCGCCTCGTGAGCGGCCAGCGTCGCCTTCAGCTCGCGCACCTTGTCGGGGTTCGTCGCCGCCAGGTTGACGCGCTCGTTGGGGTCTTCGTCGAGGTGGAAGAGCCAGTCCTGCTTCGGCCGCTCGGAAACCTGCAACTTCCACCCGCCGGCGAGCACCGCCTTGTACCCGCCCGAGCGCCAGAACAGCGACTGGTGCGGCGGCCCGGTCGCGGCGCCGCGCAGGAACGGGATCAGGTCGACGCCGTCGATCACGCGATCGGCCGGCAGCGGAGCGCCCGCGGCGGCCGCGGCGGTCGGAAAGATGTCGATCTGCGCCACCGGCGCGGCGAACGACCTGCCGGCAGGAATCGCCGCCGGCCACTTGAGGAAGAACGGCGTGTGCATCCCGCCCTCGAAGAAGGTCATCTTCCAGCCGCGATAGGGCCGGTTGATGTCGGGCAGGCCGATGTAGTTCGCCCCGCCGGTGTCGCTGGTGAAGAACACCAACGTGTTCTGTTCCAGCCCGTTCGCTTGCAAGGCCTCGAGGATGCGGCCGACGGCGCGATCGAGGGCGCGAATCATCGCGGCGTAGACGCGCAGGCGGTGGTCCGCGATCTGCGGCAGCGCGTCGTAGTCCGCGCGCAACGCCTGCAGCGGCGTATGCGGCGCGTTGGGGGCGAAGTACAGGAAGAAGGGACGATGGCGGTTGGCCGCGATGGCCTTGGCCGCTTCGTTGCCGAGGTAGTCGGTCATGTACTCGGTGGGCCGGAAACGTTGCCCGCCGTTCTTGGTCACCGCGAACGGCAGGTTGGCCCACAGAAACGTATCGATCGGATCGAAGTCCTGCACCGAGCTCACGCCGCGCGGGTCGTCGGCGTCGAGATACATCGACGCGCCGGGATAGAAGCCCAGGTACTCGTCGAACCCCTGCGCTTCCGGACGCAGTGGCGGCGCTTCGCCGAGATGCCACTTGCCGAACCCCAACGTGTGGTACCCCTGGGCGCGCAGCAGCTCGGCGAGCGTGATCTCCGCCGGCGGCACGCCTTGCAGATCCATCGACGGCACGTCCTTCTCGCGCTCGTCGTGGTAGATCGGCGGCTGCGCGTCGGGTTGGTCGCGCGTCATCCGCGCCACCAGGCGCATGAAGATCTTCGGCGCCGGCGTGAACTCAAAGCCGAAGCGCGTCGGGTAGCGTCCGGTCAAGATGGCGGCGCGCGACGGCGCGCAGGTGGCGTTGCCAGCGTAGCCGGCGGTGAACTGCACGCCGGCGCGCGCGATCGAATCGATGTGCGGCGTCGGCACGGCGCCGTCGGCGACGCCGCCGCCGTTCCAGGTCACATCGTTGTAGCCGAGGTCGTCGGCGACGATGACCACGATGTTCGGCGGCCGCGCGCCAATCGCCGCCGCCGGTGCGCTCGGCCCCGCGTCCCACACCACCTCGCGCGGCGGCTGGATCGGATCCATGATGCGCGACAGCAAGCCGAGGCCGTGCAGCTTCAGATAGCCGAACGCCTGCCATCCCGCGACACCGAGACCCAGCAGGGCCAGGAGCAGCACGGCCCATCGTGTTTTCGTCATCGCCCTGCCTCAACTACTGCCCGACGAGCGCCCGACGACGCATCGCGCCAAGGTCCCTTCTCCCGGATGGGAGAAGGACAGGATGAGGGGGATACAACTGACCGGCGAAGCCACCCCGGCCTCGACGGCACGTTCGAGGCGGACCTTCATCTGTGGCCTTCGGCGCATTGAATCCCCCTCACCTTAATCCTCTCCCATCCGGGAGAGGAAAGCAGACGCGTTCCCGAACGGAAGAACCGTGATGTTCAGCCGAACAGACGCGCGCAACCGGTACCAGCAAGCATTGCGTCAACCGCCGCGCGCTCCGCACCGGGCAGCGCGGCGTAGCCCTCGCGCAGCCAGCGCAGGCACTTGCCTTGATACGGGAACGGACGCTGCGTCCACGGCCGACCATCGATGGTGCACGCGACCTCCGCCGCGCCGCTGTCGAGCGCCGCGGCGTTGGCGAGCAGGAAGGGCACGTAGACGCGACCGACCTCGGTCAACAGCGCGCGCAGGGTCTCGGGCACCGCGGCAGGCGCTGTCCAGTCCTGCGCCTCGGGCTCCAGGCCCGAGAGGTCTTCGACGACATCGACCCACGCCACCACGCGCGGCGCGATCTGGTGCGCCAGCGCCGCGGGTGTCGGATCGAACCCGACCAGCTGTGTCAGCTGGCCGAAGAGGGCGAAGTCCGCGGCCGCGGGGCGGCCGCCGAAGAGAAATCGCGACTGGGTCAGGTGCGCATCGAGCAAGCGCAGCAGGCGCTCGTAGCTCGCTTCGATGACCGGCGCGGTGATCGGGTTCGAACCGACGACCGCCAAGCGCCCGACCTGGCGGTCGGCGAACATCCGGCCGTTGCTCACCGCATCGGCCTCGGGCTGGTCGGTGCGGAACCAGCGCGGCAGAATCGCCGCGGCATTGGCCGCGTCGGCGGCAAAGGCCCAGCGGTAGTGGAACATCGCCTTGGTGAGCCACTCGTCGGCGTAGTCCTCCAGCAGCGCGTCGATGAATGCGAGCGCCGGTGCGGGCGGAATCACCGCGCGACCGGCATAGCGCTGCTCCAGCTCGCGGATGAGCGGCGTCGAATCGGTGCGCGCCTCGATGCTGCCGTCGGCCGCAGGGAGCAGAAGCTGCGGCAGCAGCTGCACGCGCGGCGCCGGCAGCCCCCGCGTCTCGGGCGCGCCCTGATTGATCCAGGCGTAGGGAATGCGCCGGTAGCGCAGCACGGCCCGCAGCTTGCGGCTGTAAGGCGACCCGGGGGCCCCGACCATGCGCAACGGTTGCTCCGTCATTCCACCCTCCGCTCTAGCTGCGCAACTCGTTGACCAGCGCGAGCACCGCTCGCTCTACCGCCGCCTGGGCCCGCGCGCTGCTGAGCCCCTGCTCGCTGCGCAACCGGTCCCAGGCCTCGAAGGACGTGGTGAGGTCGAGCGCGTCGATGATCACCGCCGGCGCGCGCTGCAGCTCCGGGAACCAGCGCAGCAGAATGGCCCGCAACTCGCGCACCAGCTCCGCGTGCCGCGCGCGCAGAAACGGCGAGCGCCAGCGCTTCAGATTTCCGGAGCGCTTGTACGGCGCGATGCGCTCGAAGAAGACCACCCGCTGGCGCACCAGCGCGCGTGCCCGTTCCTCGATCGTCCCCCGCGGCTCGCCGCCGCGCAGCAGCGGCAGGGCCGCCGCCTGCAGGCGCGCGTCCATCTCCGCGAACAAGCTCTCCATGTCCGAGAAGCGCCGGAACACGGTGCGAATGCCGACCTGGGCGCGCGCCGCCACCTGCTGCGCCGTCGGCTCGGCGATGCCTTCGCCGACCAGGTCCATCAGCGCGTCGACGATCGCCTGTCCGCTGCGCTGCGAACGCCGCACCCGGCCATCGGACGCCGGCTGGTGCGCGAGCTGTCTCAGCCCCTTCTGCTTCTCGACCATCATCCGACTGCGCGGCGATGAATTGACATATGGACTGCCATTATGTCAACAGTACCGCACTGACACCGCGACGCCGCGGGCAACGAAAGGACGTCACAATGGCCGGCACCTACGACATCTACGGGGCGGAGATGTCCCCCTATTCGGTCAAAGTTCGCTCGTACTTCCGCTACAAGGGCATCCCGCACCGCTGGATCGTCCGCAACGCGGACACCGAGGCGGACTACCAGAAGCACGCCAAGCTGCAGATCGTGCCGCTGGTCGTCACGCCGGACGCGACGGCGCTGCAGGACTCGACGCCGATCATCGAGCGCGTCGAGGCGCTGCACCCGGAGCCGTCGATCCACCCGCCGGACGCCATCGCCGCGTTCGTCTCGGCGCTGCTCGAGGAGTTCGGCGACGAATGGGGCAACAAGTGGATGTTCCACTACCGCTGGGCGCGCGAAGTCGATCAGCTGAGCTCGGCCGGACGGCTGGCGCGGGCGATGATGCCGGCGGCGGACGAGGAGCGCCACGCCGCGATGACCGCGATGATACAAGCGCGCATGGTGGATCGGGTGTGGTTCGTCGGTTCCAACGCGCAGAACGCGCCGCAGATCGAAGCGACCTTTGGCGACGCGATCGGCCGGCTGAACACGCACCTGGCCACCCGCCCCTATCTCTTCGGCGCGCGGCCGTCGTTCGGCGACCTCGGCCTGTGGGCGCAGTTGTACGAGGCCTGGACCGACCCGACGCCCGGCGCGATCATCGAAGGGCGCGGACACCATGTCCTGGCCTGGATCCAGCGCATGCTCTGGCCGCGCGCCGAGGGCGCGTTCGAGTCATGGTCGAGCCTGGAGCCGACACTGATGCCGCTGCTCGAACGTCACGTCGGGCGGCTGTTCATGCCGTGGACGGTGGCCAACGAAGCGGCGATCGGCGCCGGTCGCGACGAGCTCAGCGTCGAGCTCGACGGACACATGTGGACGCAGAAGCCGCAGAAGTACCACGCCAAGTCCCTGCGCGCGCTGCGCGACAAGTACGCCGCCGTGGCCGACAAGCGCGGGCTGGATGTGGTCCTCGACCGCGCCGGCTGTCTCGCCGGCTTGCGCGCCTGAGCCTCGGAGGAGCGATGACGCGTTCGAGACTGCGACTCGTATCGATCCTGCTCGGTGCCGGCTTCACGCTGCAGGGTGTCGGCTGGCTGGTGGTACCAGGCCGCGCCGCCGCCGGCCTCGGCATGCCGGTCCTCGACGGCCTGGGGCGGAGCACGCAGTTCGGCGACTTCGCCGCCTTCTTCCTGACGCTCGGCCTCAGCATCCTGGCCGGGATCCGTCCGGGCCACGCGCGCGCGCTCTACTTCCCGGCCGCGTTGCTCGGCAGCGCGGCGCTGTGCCGCATCGTCGCCTGGGCCGTGCACGGCGCCGCCTTCGCGGCGTTGTTCATCGTGGTGGAGATCGCCGCCAGCCTCGTGCTGCTCGCCTCGGCCCGTCAAACGGAGCCGTGATGAACAGCAGCGGCGCCGGCCCGCTGCGCGTCTACGGCGCCGAGGTCTCCTACTTCACCGGCAAGCTCGAAGGATACCTGCGCTACAAGGAGATCCCCTACGAGCGCGTCGCGATGACGCGCCAGTATTGGGAGCGCGTCGTCCCCCGCCAGACCGGCGTGGCGCAGATGCCGGCGGTGGAGTTGCCCGACGGCCGCTGGATGACCGACACCACCCCGATCATCGCGTGGCTCGAGACGCAGTGGCCGGAGCCAGCGGTGATTCCGGCGGATCCGCTGCAGGGTTTCGTCAGCCGAATGCTCGAGGACTATGCCGACGAGTGGTTGTGGCGGCCGGCCATGCACTACCGCTGGAGTTATCGCGGCGACGCGCTGCTGCTCAGCCGCAAGATCGTTGACGAGATGATCCCCGACCTGCCCCTGCCCGGCGCACTGAAACGCCTCGCGATCCGCCTGCGCCAGCAACGCCGCTTCGTGCGCGGCGACGGCGTCACGGCGCAGACCCGCGGGCACGTGGAGCGCACCTACCTGCGCACCCTGTCGCAGCTCGAAGCAGTCCTCGCCGACCAGCCGTTCCTGCTCGGCGCACGGCCGACGCTGGCTGACTTCGGTTTCTTTGCCTCGATGTTCCGCCACTTCGGGCTCGACCCGACGCCCGCGGCCATCATGCGCAGCGTCGCGCCGGGCGTGTGGGAATGGGTGGCGCGCGTGTGGAACGCGCGCGCCAGCCGCACGCGCGGGGCGCTGGCCAGCGGCGTGCCGGAGAGTTGGGGACCGATCCTCGACGACGTCGGGGCGGCGTACCTGCCGCACTTGTGCGCCAACGCGGCGGCGTGGAAGATGAAGCGCCGCCGCTTCGACGTCGCGCTGCAGGACACCACCTACCGAGACTTGCGCACGTCGCAGTACCGCGTCTGGTGCCTGGAGCGCCTGCGCAACCACTTCGGCGCGCTCACCGACCTACCGCGCCAGCAGGCCCGTGCGCTGCTCGAACAGCACGGCTGCTGGGAGCCGCTCTGGCGCGTCGACGATCCGCGCTCCGGCCATGACCCCGAGGGGCGGGCGCCGTTCGCGCGCGGCATCAACATGCT
>CAYVUV010000288.1:0-21492 GCA_964455095.1 uncultured Binatia bacterium (SeqCode) | reverse complement strand
AGCAGGTACAAACGCCACGACAGGGCGACCCCGGGCAGAAACCCGAGCACCGCGAGGATGACGGCCTCGGCGATCACCACCAGAAAGAGGAAGGAATTGCGGTAGCCCATCGCCTTCAGCGTCGCATACTCGGCGAGATGGTCGGAGACGTCGGTGAAGAGGATTTGATAGACGATGATGGTGCCGACGAAGAGACCCATGATTACCCCGAAGGAGAAGACGAACCCAATCGGCGTGCTGCTGCGCCAGTAGGCGAGCTCCTTCTCCACGTAGCCCGTTTTGGTGAGCACCAGCACGTCGGGCGGCAGCGCGGCGGCCAGGGTCTGGCGCACGGCCTCGGCGTCGACGCCCGGCGCGAGACGGATGAGGCCGAGATCGATCAGGCCCGGCGGGCGCTCGGGGAACAGCCGGTGGAAGTTCAGATCGCTGGTGATCAACGTGCCGTCGATGCCGAACGTCGTCCCGAGCTCGAACAGGCCGGCGACGGAGATGCGGCGGGTGCCGACCTCGGTCACGACGGGCTGGCCGGCGCGGAAGCGCTCGGCGATCGGGCCGAACTCGAGGCGCGACAGCGCATCGTACAGCACCAGGTCGGCGCGCTGGAGCACCGTCAGCTGCTGGCGCACCAGGTCGAGGTCGAGCACGGCGTCGCGCGGGTCGAAGCCGACGATGAAGATCTTGCGCGTGCTGAAGGTCTCCGGGTTTCGCCACAGGTGCAGGCCGATGTAGATCGGCCGCACCTCCGCCACCCCGGCGTAGCCGGCCGCCTGGTAGAGGCGGCGGCGGGAGAACGGTTTCATCGAGACGAGGAAATCGGACTGCGGGCTGACCAGGAAGAGATCGCCGGCGAGCTTGCGGTGAAACGTCACCGAGCTGTCGAACAGGGCCTTCTCGAAGCCCAGCTGCATGAAGATCAAGACGACCGCAAAGGCGACGCCGGCGACGGCGATCAGCAGTCGCAGCGGCTCGCGGATCAGCTGCCGCAAGGCGAGCGATACGGCCATGCTCAGCGCCGCGCGTGGTCGAACGGGGCGGACCCGCGCGCGGCACTCATCGCCGGGTCCTCATGGCGCGGCGCTCTGCACGTCGATCCGCACTTCGACTTTCAGATTCGTCAGCCCGGCCACGGGCCGACTGTCGTCGAGCCGGATGTGCACCTCGACCACCCGCGCGTCGGTGTCGGCGGCGGGATCATCCGACAACACGTCGCGCTTGCCGATCTTCATGCCGATGCGCTCGACGGTGCCGTGCAGCGGGTCGGGCAGGGCGGTGGTGCTGATCGTGGCGCGCTGGCCGACGCGCACCCTGGTGATGTCGGTCTCGTATACTTCGGCGACGGCATACATCTGGTTCGTGCGTGCCAGCTCGACGATGCCCTCGGGACCGACGCGCTCCCCGGCGCGCGTGTGGATGGTCAGAACCTGCCCGTCGACCGGCGAGCGGACGACCGAGAAATCGAGCTCGGCCTGTGCCTGGCGCAGGTTGGCGCGCGCCACTTCGACGCGCGTGCGCCACGTGTCGCGTTCGGAAATCGACGCGAAGCCCTTGCGGAAGAGCTCGTCGCTGCGCCGGAACTCGGCCTCGGCGTTCTCCAGCTCCGCTTTGAGGCGGTCGACCAGCGCTTCTTGTCCCGCCAGGCTGTCGAGCACGGCGATGACCTGCCCCTGCTGCACCGTGTCCCCTTCGTCGACGGCGAGCTTGCTGATGACGATGGCGGGCCGGGCCGGCCCGGCAATGGTGAGTACCCCGTCTTTCGGCTCCAGACGCCCCAGCGCCGCGATCGAAGCCGGGCCGCTCGGATCGGCGCCGGCCATTGAAGGAAGCAGCGCCACCATTGTGCCCAGTACGCCGAGCCACCGCCTCCATCGTGATCCCCCTGATGGCCAACCCACGTTGCGTGTCCCCTCTCGGGCATGGCCATAGCGTCGAATGGACCAAGAAGTCGAGTCAACTGCACTGATTGCCGGATCCCGGCCGTCAGGGTTTTCCCGAAGTCACCGAATCGACAGCCGGTGAGCGGTTGTGGCCAAGGGCTTACGCACAGTCGGTTATTCGTACATCACAAAACGTGCCTCTGCATGGCCTATATCCTGCTTTGCGCTCCGGCAGGTACTTATGGATCAGACTCCCTCCCAGCGTCCGTTCCTCCTGCTGCGCTACACCTTGATCGCCGCCACGGCCTACCTGGTGATCGTCGAGGGGCAGTTTCTGGTCCCGCCGCCCAGTGTGGTCGTCGCCATTGCCCTGGCGCTCGCCAGCAACGTATTGATCGCGCAGGTGCCGCCCCGCATCACGAGTGCCGCCTGGTTCGGCACGACGTTGGTCGTCAGCGACACGGTGTGGATCACCGCCGTGTTGCTGCGCAGCGGCCAGTTCAACGCCGAATTCTTCTTCCTGTACTTCTTCGTCCTGCTGCTCGCCGCGATCGGCGAGAATCTGTTCCTGATCGCCATCGGCGCGGTGGTGGTGTGTGCGGGGTACATCTACCTGCTGACGGCAAGTGGCGGCACCTGGGCGCTGTGGGACTCGCCGTCGATCATTCGCATCCCCTTCCTGTTCAGCGCCGCGGCGTTCTACGGCCACCTCGTCGAGCGCACGCGCAGCGAGCGCGGGCGCGCCGAGGTGGTCGACACCGAGCGCCGGCGCGCCGAGATCGCGCTGGTCGAGCGCAGCGAGCAGTTGCGCGACGAGGCGGCCGTGTCGGCGGCCCTGGCGCGCTCGGGCAACGAGCTGATCTCCTCGCTCGACCGGCCGGTGCTGCTCGAGCGCGTCTGCCAGCTCACCAGCCACGAGCTCGGCTGCGAGTCGAGCCACACGCTGCTGCGGCGGCCTGACGAGGACGTCTACGTCACCGTGGCCGCGCACGGTTTGCCGCCCGAGGTGCTCGAGGTGTCGCGTGTCCTTGCCGTGCCGTCCCGCGAGCTCGCTCCGCTGCTCGCGGAGCTCGCGCAGGGCCGGGACGTGACCGAAGTGGAGGGCGTGCCCCCCGATCTCCTGCCGGGCGTGCTGGTGCACGCGCCGGGAACGATGCGGCACGTGATCATGGCGCTGCGCCGCGGGTCGTCGATGATCGGGCTGCAGATCGCCAGCCGGCCGGCATCAGCCCCGCCGCTCACCGCCACACAGCGGCGCATCGCGGGCGGCATCGCGCAGCTCGCCTCGATGGCGCTCGCCAACGCCCAACTGGTCGCCGAGCTGGAGGCGGCGAATCGACTGAAGTCCGACTTCGTCGCCTCGATGTCACACGAGCTGCGCACGCCGCTCAATCTGATCATCGGCTACAGCGATCTGCTGCTCGACGGCACCTTCGGCGCGCTGCGCAGCGCGCAGGCCGACACCATGCAACGGCTGTCGAAGAGCTCACACGAGCTGCTCGACTTGATCGAGGCGACGCTCGATCTGTCGCGCCTGGAGACCAAGCGGGTGCCGCTCGAGCTGGCCGAGATCGACCTCGGCGCATTGATCGCCGAGCTGGCGGCCGAGACCCGCGCCTGGTCATTGCGGCCGGGGGTACAACTGGTGTGGGAGGCGGCGCCCGATACGCCGCGCATCGTCAGCGACGCGGTGAAGCTGAAGATGGTGCTCAAGAATTTGGTCGGCAACGCGGTCAAGTTCACCGAGCGCGGCGCCATTGTGATCAGCTGCTGCGCCGTCGGCGACGGAGTCGAGCTGGCGGTGTGCGATAGCGGCCCCGGCATTGCCGCCGAGGCCCAGGCGGTGATCTTCGAGCCCTTCCGGCAGGCCGACCGCTCTGTGCACGCCCGCCACGGCGGCGCCGGCCTCGGGCTCTATATCGTCCGCCGCCTGCTCGACATCCTCGAGGGCACCATCGCGCTCGAGAGCACGCTCGGCCACGGCGCGACGTTCCGCGTGCGCTTGCCGACCGAACCGCCGGCGACCGCCGCCCGATCCGCGGTGCGCACCAGGCTTGCCGGGGACCGCCCGGCTGTTTCGGGGGAGTCCGCCCACGCCGATCCGACGGAGCTTCGAGTTCGAGGGCGCGCATCCGACTTTCCTCAGGACGAACGCCGTGCCGGGTCGGCCGGCACGGCGTGAAACCGGGTCGGAGCTATCGATCCGCCCAATCCGCCAGCGTGCCCATCGTGCAGCCGAGGAGGTACTGGGCCAGGAGGTCCACCCGTTGGCGCGGATGAATCGGCGACATGATCAGCCGATCGAGGATCTGCTTGCAGCTGCAGCCGTGGGTATCGGCCATCGTCGGCTTGGAGCTGGTCGGCTTCGTAGTCGCCCAGACGAGCTTCCCACCGACATTCCTGACTTCCCAGCGGTTCGCGCCCAGCCAGAGCAAGGGGACGCGCGGCATGTACTTGCTGTCTGCCCTCGTGCCCGGGCAGAGATCGGCGCCGCAGTCCACGACGCCGTCTTTGTCGGCGTCGCCCGCAACCTCGAGTTGCCCGTCGCAGTTGTCGTCGATGCCGTTGCAGATCTCGGCCGCCCCCGGGTGAACCGACGCGTTGGCGTCATCGCAGTCAGTGTTGCCCGAGACATAACCGGCCGGCGCACTGCACGCCTGGGTTGAGACCAGGGCATTGCCGAATCCATCCGCATCGGCGTCGCGGTAGTAGGTATTCACCGTCTCGGGCGCGTCGCAGCCGCAGACGCCCGGCGCAACCTTGGCGGCATCGTTCGGACAAAGATCCAGACAGTCCGGCGTCGCATCACCGTCGGCATCCGCCGCCGGTGGCGTCACCGCATTGCAGGTGCCGTCGCACTGCCGCGTGCCCTGGGCGGTCGCCCCGCAGGCATTCGGCTCCGAGGCACAGGGATCGCCGTAGCCGGCGGGATTGGCCGGCGGCGGAGCACTGCACGTTCCGTCACACAGCCCCGTGCCCTGCGCGGTCGCCCCGCAGGCGTTCGGCTCGGAGGTGCAGGGGGCGCCGTAGCCGGCCGGGTCCGCTGGAGTCACCGCGCTACAGACCGCACTCAACCCATCCCCAGCACACCCCAGGGTTCCGTCCCCCGAGACGCCGCAGCTGTTCGGGGCACTCTGACAGGCCGTCCCGATATTGAAACCCTCGTCGACCTGCGTGTCGCAATCATCGTCAGCCGCGTTGCAGAGCTCGGCGGCGCCGGGGTGGATGGCGGCGTTGCCGTCATCGCAGTCGGTTCCCCCGGAGGCGAGGCTCGGGTAGCCGTCGCTGTCGGCGTCGGTCTGACAGGCCGGGTTCGGGTCATGCGTGCAGCCCGAGCTGGGATCACAGCCATCGAGCGTGCACTCGTTGTGGTCGTCGCAGTCGACCTTGGTGGCGGAGCAGCCGGCGACCGGATCGCAAACCTCATTCGTCGTGCACGCGTTGTCGTCGTCGCACGTATTGACGATGGTGCCGCTGACGCACACACCGCTCTGGTACACGTCGCCCAGCGTGCAGAAGTTCCCGTCGTCGCAGGCGGTGAAGTTGGCGGGTGGCGGGCAGTCCTGCGGGCAGTTCGCGTAGGTCTCGCCCGGCATGCATTCTTCGTCGGGGCATTCGCAGCCGTCATCGGCGCTGCCGTCGCAATCGTTGTCGAGGCCGTCGTTGCAAATCTCGACCGGCGACGGGGCCGGCAGCGTGACGCACGGAACGGGCACCGCCGGGTTGCTGGGATCGCAGGTGTTCACGGTGTTCTGACACAGACCAGGATCCCCACAGGTCTCGAACATGTCGTCGACGATGCCGTTGCAATTGTCATCGATACCGTTGCACGCCTCGTCTTGCGGCTCCCAGCCGCCATCGGCGATCTCCCACGTGCCGGTGCTCTTGCAGATCTCCATGTTGCCGTAGCATGGGCCGTTCTGGTTGGCGGCGGAGCGCAGGTCGAGGTCGACCAAGGGGTTGCAGGGGCTCGACAGCTCCGCCACCACCTGGTCGGCGAGATCACACAACTCCATGCAGGTGGTCGTCGGGACATCGACGCAGGTCCCCGAGCACGCCGCCGCGCACTCGCCGGTCGTGTAGCACTCGGGGCTGATCGTGGTGCCGATGACGCAGCGCTGGCCGGCGCACGCATCGTCGCAGGTGTAGGGCATCGTGGTGCCGCCCGGCCACACGTAGACCAGGTTGGTGCAACTCGGGGGCACGACCGGCGGCGGAGCGCTTGCCGGAGGCTGCACCGCGCACATCACGGAGCAATCGAGCTGGGCCGTCGGGATGTCGACGCAGGTGCCGGCGCAGGCCGCGGCGCACTGCTCGGCCGTATAGCAGGCGGGGCTGATGGTGCTGCCGAGGACGCAGCGATAGCCGCCGCAGAGGTCGGCGCCGCACGTGTAGGGCGAGGTCAGGCCGGTCGGCCAGGCGTAGGCCAGGTTGCCGCAGGTCTGCGACGGATTCGGCGTGCTTGCCGGTGGTTGGGTGCCGAGACAGATCGAGGAGCACCCGTCGTCGGTGTTGCTGTTGCCGTCGTCGCATTCCTCGCCGGGGTCGAGCGTGTTGTTGCCGCACAGCAGGGTCTGGTCCTGACTCGTGTTGCTGACCGCGCCAAACCAGGTGGCGGGGACCACCAGGATGGCCGTGTCGTAGATGTGGTCGCCGGAGTCGGCGACGCGGAAGCTCACCATCTTCGCTTTCGAGAGACTGGTGAGAATGACGACGCCGGTGTCCGCCGGGCCGTAGGGGATGATGTCGACCTTGTTGTTGATCCAGCTATTGATGGAGACGTCGACCGTCGGCACACCGCCGGCCGAGATCGTCATCCAGTCCGTGTAGAAGGTCTGGTACCACTCGAACCACTCGGACGAGAGGGCCAGGACCACGCTGTCTTCCGCCGGGACGAAATTGTCGAGCAGCGTGCAGTCGTAGGTTTGCCAGCCGTCGGGGTTGGTGCCGCAGCCGTCGTGCGACATGTCGTTGCTGATCTCGCTGTCGGCATCGTCTGGGAGCCCGGATGTGAGCACCAGGACGTTGCCGGCGCCGAGCACACCGCCTTTGGCGACAATCGCGTCCTGGACGAACGGCGGCAGTCCACCACTGGCGAAGTAGCCGCACTGGGTCGGATACGTGGCGCTGTCGCACGGACTCGCCGCGGCCGCGGTGCCAGCCGACCAGGCAAGGATCAACAGCGCGACCACTGACGCGATTGCCAGCCGATGGCGCCCCGTCTTCTTGGCATCAGTGATTGGCCTCCAAGCGGATGCGGTCATGATTCCCTCCCTCCGAACTGACGCACAGGTCGCGCCGCCAACTTGGAGAGACAGGTAACGATGGTGCCGTGCACTTGTTCTGACGGTGCGCAGCACCGTGCATGATCATCGTCACCTTCGCGTTCCCGATCCGCCGGTGCGAGCCGTGTTTTCTCGAGCTTTGGCGCAGGGTTTTCCCCAATTGATGGCGCATTTGGCGCCGTACTAACTTGCGCAATCGATACGGCGTGAGCCGTCACCGTCGGGGGCGGCTCGGGGGATGAAAATAAGAAGGGGAAGCCGATGAATCTGCCCATTCTCCACTACCTCGACGTGCTGATCGGGTTCTCGGTCGTGATGCTGTTGGCGACGACGCTGGTGACGTCGGTGACGCAGGCGATCGTGCGGCTGCTCAACCTGCGCGCCGCCAATCTGCAGCTCGGCCTGGAGGCCCTGGTGAGCGAGCTCGATCCGAATCTCAAGGCGCACGCAAAGAGCATCGCCGGTGAGGTGCTGGGGCACCGTCTGGTGGCCGAGGCGGGCTCCATCTTCCCCAGGAAGGGCGCGGTCGTTCAGCGGGAAGAGCTGATTCGCATTCTGTTCGAGCTCGCGGCGCCCGGCTCCACCCTCGCGAGCAACGCGCCGGCACGCACCGCTCTGGCGGCGGCGATCGGCCGCGATCCGGTGGCGACGCTGCAGGCGATTCGCCAGCGGGCGCAGGAGCTCGAGCGCGACGCGCCGTGGGTGGCGAGCCACGTGCGCCAGACGCAGGCGATTCTGGAGAACGCCGCCGGCGAGTTCGTCGGCAAAATCACCGACTGGTTCGACGAGACCATGGACCGGCTCAGCCAGCGGTTCGCCTTGAAGACGCAGATCTTGTCCGTTGTCGCGGCCGTGCTCGTCGCCGCCGGGCTCGGATTGGACTCGATCGATCTGCTCAAGCGCCTGGATCGCGATGAGGTCATGCGCAATCAGGCGCTCGCGCTCGGGGAGAAGGTGGAAGGCGCCAGGGAGAAGCTCAAGGCCGACCGGACGCCCGAGGAACGAAAGGTCGCGCAGGGTGAGCTCGACACCCTGTTGAATCAGTCAACCGAGACCCCGGGCTCCGCGTTGCTCCCGGAAGCGGCCCCGCTGCTTTATTTCCAGGAGGGGCTACGCGTTCGCTGGCCGGCTTTCCCCGGCGTGCTCCTCAGTATCATCCTGCTCAGCCTCGGGGCGCCGTTCTGGTTTGACATGTTGAAGAACAGCTTGCGACTGCGGCCGCTGCTGTCGGGCAAGGAAGAACAGGAACGCAACGAGCGCCGCGTCGAGCAGGCGGCGCCGCTGGCCCCCGCGCCCGCCGCGGGACCGTGAGGTCGGCGGCCCCCCGCTCGCTAGGCGTCGCCTCCGTGTCGATCGGTCGGCTTCGTCGGCCGCAGGGTGTTCCAGGCCCGCTGGATCTCGACGGTCTTGCGGTGCGCGAGCTCGCGCAGCTCGGGGCCGAGGTCGGCGACGCGATCGGGGTGGTACTCCTTCATTCGCTCGCGATAGGCGCGCGTCAGCTCCTCGACCGAGGCGTCGCGGCGCACGCCGAGAACGCGGTACGGATCACCCACGGCCTCCGTTTTCCTGCCGCGCGGCGGCGCCGCAAGGGAGGCGCGCAACATGCGCCACCCCAGCCAGAGCAGCGCCAGCACGAACAGCCAGCGCACCATCAGGGGGGCGGCGCGGCCGGCGTGCTGTCGTTCAGCAGGCGGAAGAACTCGCTGTGCGGCGACAGGATGACCGTCGTGCCCTGACCGAGCGTCTTGCGGTAGGCCTCGAGCGTGCGGACGAAGGCGTAGAACTCGGGATCGCGGCCATAGGCATCGGCGAAGATGGCCACGGCTTCGGCGTCGCCGGTGCCGCGCACCACCTCCGACTTCTGGCGCGCGTCGGCCATCAGGATTTGCACTTCCTTGTCCGACTCGGAGCGGATCTTGCGCGCCTCTTCGTCGCCCTCGGCGCGAAACTTCTTCGCCAGCCGCTCGCGCTCGGTGCGCATGCGGTCGAAGACGTTGAGCTCGTTCTTCTCCGGCAGATCGACGCGCTTGACGCGCACGTCGACGACTTCGATGCCGTAGGCACGCGCCTTCTCGTCGCTGCGCTTGGTGATGCTCTCCATCAGCTCGGCGCGCTTGCCGCCGACGATCTCGCGCAGCGTGTGGCGGCCGAGCGTCTCGCGCAAGTTGGAGTAGACGATGTCGTCGAGGCGCGACTGGGCGCCGTTCTCGTCGCGCACCGAGCGCACGAACTGCAGCGGGTCGACGACGCGCCAGCGCGTGTAGTTGTCGACCACCAGCTGCTGCTTGTCGCGCGTCAGGATTTCCTTCGGCGAGGTGGCCTGATCGAGCAAACGGCGATCGAAGTAGGCGACCGTCTGGATCAGGGGGATCTTCCAATAGAGCCCCGGTTCGCGCAGCACGCGCACCGGATCGCCGAGCTGCACCACGACTGCCTGCATCCACTGCGGCACGACGAAGAGGGCCAGGTTCCACACCGCCAGACACAGGGCGAGCGCGGCGCCGATGACGAGCCAACGCCGGTCCATCACTTGACCCCCGCCTCGGGTGCCTCGACCGGGCGCCGCGGCATATAGGCATCGAGCGGCAGATACGGCACCGCCTGCTTCGCCGCCGCGTCGTCCATGATGATCTTGTTCATGCCGGGCAAAATGGCCTCCATCGTCTCCAGGTAGAGGCGCCGGCGGGTGACGTCCTTCGCCTTGGCGTACTCGGTCTGCAGGGCGGTGAAGCGCTGCGCCACACCGGCGGCGTCGCGCACCTTCGCCTCGCGGTAGGCCTCGGCCTCATTGATCAGCTGGGCGGCCTGGCCGCGCGCGCGCGGCACGACATCGTTGGCGTACCCGCGCGCCTCGTTGATCAGACGCTCCTTGTCCTGCTGGGCGCTGATGACGTCCTTGAAGGCGTCGGACACCTGCTCCGGCGGATTGACGTCCTGCAACTTGACGGTCACCACCTCGAGACCCGAGGCGTAGTGATCGAGGATTGCCTGCAGCACACGCTGCGCCTCCTCCTGCACCTGTTCCTTGCCCTCGGTCAGCGCTTCGTCGATGTCGGTGCGCCCAATGACCTCGCGCATGGCGGCCTCGGCGGCGGCGCGCACCATTTCCTGCTGGTCGCGGACGTTGAACAGGAAGTCGGTCGGGCCGCTGGCGTCGGCGCGGACCTTGTATTGCACGATGGAGTCGAGCGAGACGATGTTCTCGTCGCCGGTCAACATCAGCGCCTCGACCGGCACGTCCTTGTACCGCGCCGGTGGGCCCTGCGCGACGGTGCGGAAACCGATCTCCTCCTTGCGGATGGCGGTGATGCTGGGCCGGATGACTTCTTCGATCGGCCACGGCAGGTGATAGTGCGGCCCGGGCTCGCTCTCGCGCACCACCTTGCCGAAGCGCAGCACGATGCCGCGCTCGTCGGGCGCGACGATGTAGATGCCGCTGAGCGACCAGAGCACCAGCGCGACGAGCGCGAGGAGGTAGGGGTTGATGTGCCAGCGGCCCGGCGCGCCGCCGCTGCGCCAGCGATCCCACAGGCGGTCGAGCAGCTCCAGCAGTTCGGTGCGCGGGTCCGCTTGCGGCCGGCGCGGCGGCCATTCGTTGCGCTCAGGCATGCCGCATCGTGCGGGCCGCGGGCGGCGGTGTCAACGCGCGCACCGCCTTGCGCTCACTCGCGCGGTGCAGGGCTGATATCCGTGAGCGAAAAATCTCCGCCCTTGTAGAGCAGCGGCTCGCCCAACGACTTGGCGAGCGCGTACGAGAAGCAGTCGCCGTAGTTCAGGCCCGCCGGATGGCGGCCCTTTCCGAAGCGGCTGAACGCGGTCCTCGCCACCTGGGCCTGTTCCTCATCGACCGGAACGAGATCGATGGAGGCCTCGGCGATGAGGAGATCCAGGTCGCGCAGGCCCTCGGCGCCGTATCGCGATTCGATGACGATCGAGGTCTCGACGAAGGTCGCGGTCGAGATGGATCGAGAATCGGCGGCCTCGATGGCCTGGTTGAAAGCGCGCCGTTCCGGTTCGTCCTGCAAAATCGCGAGCAGTGCAGACGTGTCGATCACCATCAGCGCGGCACGCCACGCTCGTCATAACCGATGATCTCTTCGGCGCTCCGTGTGTCGAGCACGGGCAGTGACGCGCAGTGGAGTGCGATGGCGTCGAGCTCGTCGGCAAGCCGCCGCCGGGAACGCTCTCGACGCAAGCGAGCCAGCCGATCGCGCAACGCCTGCGTCACCGCCTCGGTCTTGGTTTCCCCGGTCAGCTTGGCGAGGGCATCAGCGAGCTTTTCAGTTTCCGGGTTGCGGATGTTCAGCGCCATATTCATTACACCTACATCATCGGCTACACGGTAGCACCAGTGGGTGTAAGTTCAAGCAACAGGGTGGTTTTTTGCGCTGCGGTCAGTTCTTCGCTTTGTACTGCTTGCCGTCGTTCTTCTTGGTGTCGGCGTCGGTGAACGAGGCGGTGTAGCAGTCGCCGTTGGCTTCGCGCAGTTGGGCGGTGACGGCGGTCGTCTGGGCGAAGAAGCGGATGCCGGTGAAAGGCGTCGGCATGGGCAGGTCGTCGCCCTTGCCTTTGAGCTGCAGTTTGGGGACGGACCCGCCGAGCAACTTCATCTTCGTGACGCCATCACTGCCGCCGAGCCCATCGGCGTACTGGTAGCCCTTGCCGCCAATCGCGCTCCACAGGGTGCCGCTCGGACCGACCTGCAGCGCCGCCTTCAGCGCGCCGTCGTCGTAGATGCACAGCGCGTAGGTCGCCGTCGTGGTCGGATCGCCGAAGTCTGCCTGCCCCAGCGCGGGGCCGCCGGCGAACTTCCATTTGATCTTGTTGCGCTCGGGGTTGGGATTGAGCTTCAGCTGCAGTTGCGCTTTGACCGACGTGCCGCAGGTGGCGGACGGTGCAAACGTGCAGTGCGCGACCGGGTCGACGATGCGCCGCGCGAAGATGCCATAGGAGTCACCATCCTGGGCGTCGCTTTGCCACGCTACGACGAAGCCATCGTCGTTGGTCGGCCCGACAACCGGGACGACCTGGTAGTTCAAAGTAAAGACGTTGACTTGAAACTCCGTGCCCGCCGCCTGCCCGGCGCTGTCGTAGCGGCGCGCGAAGATGCCGGAGCCGCCGCCTTCCTGCGTGTTGCTTTGCCACGCCACCAGGAATCCGCCGTCCGCTGCCGCCGCCGCGCGCGGGGTCTCCTGGTAATTGGCGGTGAACGTGTTGATCTGGAACTCGCTCCCGACGACCAGCCCGCCGCTGTCGTACAGCTGTCCAAACACGCCGTCGGCGTTGCCGTCCTGGAAGCGACTGCTCCACGCCAGCACCAACCCTCCGCCCGGTTGCGTCGCAATCGAAGGTTCGACCTGATCGCTCGGCGTGTAGCGGTTGACCTGGAACTCCGCGCCCACCGCCTGCCCCGCACCGTCGTAGCGCTGCGCAAACACGCCGAAGCCGTTGCCGTCCTGTGCGTCGCTCTCCCACGACACCGCAAAAGACCCGTCCGCGGCCGCCGCCACGGACGGAGAACGCTGCATGCCGATCGTATGGCTGTTGACCTGAAACTCCGTGCCCACCACCTGCCCGGCGCCGTCGTAGCGCTGGCCGAACACGCCGCGATTGCTGCCGTCCTGCGCGTAGCTCTCCCATGCCACGACGAAGGATCCATCCGCCCTCATCGCCATCGCCTGGGCGAGCTGGAAGTTCGCCGTGTAGGTGTTGACCTGAAACTCGCTGCCCAGCGCCCCTCCGGCGCTGTCGTAGCGTTGGCCAAACACACCGGCGCTACTGCCGTCCTGCGCGGAGCTCCACCACACCACGGCGAAGTTGCCGCTGCCTGCCGCGCCCACCGCGGGGTCGCGCTGGGTGGCCGTGGTGAAACTATTGACCCGGAACTCCGCCCCGACCGCCTGCCCCGCGCTGTTGTAGCGCTTGGCGAAGACGCCGTAGTTGTCGCCGTCCTGTTCGTAGCTGCTCCAGGCCACCACGAAGCGCCCGTTCCCTGCGACGGCTATCGCCGGGCCCAGCTGATAGCTGACGGTGTAGCTGTTGACCTGGAAATCAGTCCCTACCGGTCCGATCTCCGCGGCGGCGGCAAGCGGCAACAACAGCGAAACGGCGGCGATCGCAGTGCGACGTCCCATGGTCTGCTCCCCCCGGTGCTGCGGACCACGGCGGTCCGCCCGACCTGCAGGTTGCGTAGGCCGTGGGGGCGGAAATTGTCAAGGCGATTCCGCTCGCCTTGGGCCGATTCAAATCCTCCGCAGCCTGCGCAACGTGACGGCGCCGAGGCTGAGCAGACACGCGGCGACCGCGAGCAGGCCCCAAGCGGAGACCAGCGGTGCGGCCGCGGTGGTGGTGCCAATCGTCGTCGTGCAGGCGACGCCGGAGAGCACCTGACCGTCGTCGGCCTCGCCGCAGGCGGTGCACACGCCGCTCAGGCAATCGGCCCCGCTGTCACAGCCGAACCCGTCGTCGCCGCCGCCGACGCAGATGCCGGTGCCGCAGGAGTTCCCTGTCCCCGTGCAGTCGCTGTCGTCGTCGCACGGCTTGCGGCGCAAGGCGCCCGCGATGCAGACGCCGCCGCGCACCGTGGCGAACGAGACGACCCAGTTGCGCAGGATGCCGGGCCGGTCGGCAATCAACTGCACCTGGTTGGTCTTGGTCTCGTCGGGATCGAGCAGCAAGGCGGCACACGCCGCGATATTGCTTCCGGTGGCGCATTGCAGCGCGCCGGGAGACATGGCGGCGTTGGCCTGTTGCGCCGTCGCGATGTCGACGATTGCGCGGGGAAAGCGGCAGGTGATCTTCTGCCCGTCGCTCGCGCAGGTGACCGCGTCGCCCGCCGGTGTCGTCGCGACCGCCACCTCGGGCAGCGCGGGCAGCGTGGCGTCCGGGTTGATCTCGCAGAAGATCTCGCCGTCGACGAGGCGGCAGTCCGCACCCGATCCGTCCGGCGGCACGATGTCCGCGCCGGTGCAGAAGGCGTCGACGAACTGGCTCAGTGCGTCGCGCAGGTTCTCGTCCTCGATCTGGCTGATGAACTGATCCTTCGGAATGAACGGGAAGAGCAGCGCCACGACGCCGCCGACCGGACACGTGGTGCGGTTGCGCACCGAGATGTCGAAGTCGACCGGGGTACCGACCAGCGTCGAGCTGGGCGTCGAAACCAGGTCGACGTCGATGGCGCACCCGCCGAGGGCGAACATGCCCAGCGCCAACCAATGCGATCGCCTGCGCATCGATGTCCGTACCGCTCGCATCATATTCCCCCCCATGCCCGGTTGCTTACAGCAAACTTCACTGCCGGAGACAAGGTTTTGCTGCTTTGCCCGCCGCGGACGTCACGGCCGCAGGCGTTCGAGCATGCGCGGGAAGGGGATGGTCTCGCGCACGTGGTGGATGCCGCACAGCCAGGCGACGACGCGCTCGATGCCCATGCCGAAGCCGGCGTGGGGCACCGCGCCGTAGCGGCGCAGATCGAGGTACCAGTCGAACGCCTCCTGCGGCAGCCCGTGTGCGCGGATCTTGTCTTGCAGGGTCTGCCAGTCGTCTTCGCGCTGGCCACCGCCGATGATCTCGCCGTAGCCCTCGGGGGCGAGCATGTCGACGCACAGCGCGACCTTCGGATCGGCCGGGTCGGCCTTCATATAGAACGCTTTACAGGCGGCCGGATAGCGGTGGACGAGCACCGGGCGGTCGAACGATTCGGAGATCGCCGTCTCCTCGTCGGCACCGAAGTCGGCCCCCCACTCGACGGCGAAGCCCTTGCCGCGCAGCAGCTCGACGGCCTCGCCGTAGGCGATGCGCGGGAACGGCTTGCGCACGCGCTCGAGCGGCGCCAGGTCGCGCTCGAGCACCTCGAGCTCGCGGCGCCGGGTGGCGAGCACGCGCTGCACGACGTACGCGACAAAGTCCTCGGCGAGGTCCATGTCGCCGGCGAGGTCCATGAACGCCACCTCCGGCTCGACCATCCAGAACTCCATCAGGTGGCGGCGCGTCTTCGACTTCTCGGCGCGGAACGTCGGCCCGAAGCAGTACACCTTGCCGAACGCCATCGCACCGGCTTCGAGGTAGAGCTGCCCGCTCTGGGTCAGATACGCTTTCTCGTCGAAGTACGGCGTCTCGAACAGCGTCGTCGTGCCCTCGCATGCCGCCGGCGTCAGGATCGGCGCGTCGAAGAGCACGAAGCCGCGCTCGTCGAAGTAGTGGCGACAGGCGTGTGCGACCTCACTGCGGATGCGCAGCACCGCGTGCTGCTTGGCCGAGCGCACCCACAGATGGCGGTGGTCGAGCAGAAAAGCGACGCCGTGCTCCTTCGGCGTGATCGGGTACTCGGCCGCCTGGTGCACGACTTCGAGATCGGTCACGCCGAGCTCGTAGCCGAGCGGCGCGCGCGCGTCGGCGCGCACGGTGCCGGTGACCATCAGCGCCGACTCCTGCGTCAGATGCTCGGCGCGGGCGAACTGCTCTGGGCTGACGTCCTTCTGAAACACCACGCACTGCAGCGTGCCGGTGCCGTCGCGCACCAGCAGGAAGTGCAACTTGCCGCTCGAGCGCTTGTTGTAGAGCCAGCCCTTGAGCGTGACCTCCTCGCCCGCGTACTTCCCGATGTCCTCGATGTACACCTGGCCCACGTCGCCCTCCTGCGCGCCGGGCCTATATCACGCCGGCGCCTTGCCTCGATCGAACTACTTGACATACGGCGCCGCATCAACATACTGAACGTTCAGTATGGGACCAGCGACACGGCCCGCACGCCACGAGAACGGGCGGCGGGACCTGACCGACATCGCGATCGATTGCTTCGCCCGCTACGGGTATCAGGCGACCTCGATCGATCGCATCGCCAAGGCAGCCGGGCTGACCAAGGGCGCCATCTACTATCATTTCAAAGACAAGGAAGAGCTGCTGTTCGAGGCGGTGAAAAACCGCATCTCGCAGTTCGAACGCCGCGTGACCGGCGACCTCGGTGCCCTGACGGATGCCGTCGGCGCCCTGCGCGGCGTCACCCGGGTCTGCATCGATCACGCCACCAAGAGCAATCATCGACGCTTCATCGTCACGCTGATGGTCGAAGCGCTCGATACCAACGCCCGCCTCTCGGCGCAGTTCCGCCAGATGATGCATCGTTTTCGCGCCTTCCTGCGCGGCATCATCGAGCTCGGCCAAAGCCAGGGTACCTTCCGGGCCGATGTCAGCGCCATCACCGCCGCCGGAGTCTATGCCGGGGCGGTGATGGGCGCCGAGATACAGTACTACCAGGAACCCGAGGTCGTCGACCTCGAGGACCTGCTGCAGACTTTTCTCGACCAGTATCTCACATGGCTGCGCGTGTCCGAGAAGCGCCCGGCCAGGAGGAAGTGACCCGATGGTGAGTTTCCAACCGACCGAGGAACAGCAACTCGTCCGCGACACCGTCGCCAGCTTTGCCGCCGAGCAAATTCGCCCGGCGGCGCGCGAGGCCGACGAGAGCGGCGCGATTCCGCAGGCGCTGATCCAACACGCCTGGGAGCTCGGCCTGGTGCAGAGCGCCATCCCCGAGTCGTTCGGCGGCCACGGCGACAGCCGCGCGGCGATGACCAGCGCGCTGGTGCTCGAGGAGCTCGGGTGGGCCGATCTGTCGGTCGCGCTGCATCTCCTGGCGCCGCGCCTGGTGATCTATCCCGTGCTCGAGCTCGGCAGCGCCGCGCAGCAGCAGGAGATCCTGCCGCAGTATGCCGGCGCGCAGTTCACCGCCGGCACGGCGGCGGTGATGGAGCCCGACTTCCGCTACGACATCAACGAGCTCGCCACCACCGCGACCAAGCAGGGCGGTGACTTCGTGCTCAACGGCCGCAAGTGCTACGTGCCGCTCGCCGCCGAGGCGCGCCACGTGGTGGTCTACGCGCGCGGCGAGGACGGCCTGAACGCCTTTCTCGTGCCGGCCGGCACGGCTGGGTTGAGCGTCGTCGAGCGCGAGCAGAACATGGGCATCAAGGCGCTGGCGACCTACGAGCTGTCGCTCGAGCAGTGCAAGGTCCCCGCCAGCGCCCGCCTCGCCGGCGACTTCACCCCGCTGCTCAACCGCACCCGCATCGCGCTCGCCTCGCTGGCCGTCGGCGTGGCGCGCGCCGCCTTCGAGTACGCGCGCGACTACGCCAAGGACCGCCGCGCCTTCGGCGTCGCCATCGGCCAGAAGCAGGCGATTGCCTTCATGCTCGCCGAGATGGCGATCGAGATCGACGCCACCCGCTTGCTCACCTGGGAGGCGGCGTGGAAGCTCGACCGCGGCGAGGACGCCACGCGCGAGGCGTGCATCGCCAAGAACTACGCCGCCAGCATGGCGCTGAAGGTCACCGACAACGCCGTGCAGGTGCTCGGCGGCCACGGTTACATCCGCGACCATCTGGTCGAGCTCTGGCTGCGCAACGGGCGCGGCTTCAGCACGTTCGACGGCCTGGCCGTCGCGTGAACGGCGTTTCTCACCGACCGGCTCGCTGCACAGCACAACGGAGGATATCCCGATGATCGACTTTGAGCTCTCCCCTGAAATCGACGGCATGCGGCAGATGATCCACATGCTGGCCGAGGGCACCATGCGGCCGATCTCGCGCGAGTACGACGAGCGCGAGCACGAGGAGCCCACCGAGTGGCACCACATGATGTGGAACGTGTCGCGCGGCAGCGTGGTCGGATTCGGCGGCGGCGAGAAGGAGAAGGGCGAAAGCGGCAAGCCGGCCAAGCCGTCGGAGCGCAACCTGGCCAGCTCGGTCACCATCGAGGAGCTGTCGTGGGGCGATGCCGGCCTCTACCTGAGCATTCCCAACGCCGGCCTCGGCGGCGCCGCGGTCGCCGCGGCGGGCACGCCCGAGCAGCGCACGCGCTTTCTCGCCCGCTTCCAGGAAGGCGAGCCGAAGTGGGCCGGCATGGCGATCACCGAGCCGGGCTGCGGGTCGGACTCCGCCGCCGTGATGACCACCGCCGTGCGCGACGGCGACCAGTGGGTGTTGAACGGCACCAAGATATTCTGCACCAGTGGCCAGCGCGCGCTCGACATGTCGGAGGGCTTCGTCGTGGTCTGGGCGACAGTCGACAAGGCCGCCGGCCGCGCCGGCATCAAGGCCTTCATCGTCGAGCACCACACGCCCGGCGTGACGGTGACCAAGGTCGAGGACAAGCTCGGCATCCGCGCCTCCGACACGGCGCAGATCGTCTTCGAAGACTGCCGCATCCCGCTCAACAATTTGCTCGGCAGCGCCGAGGTCAAAACCGGGCAGGGCAGCGAGGGCTTCAAGGGCGTCATGGCGACCTTCGACGCCACCCGCCCGGCCGTGGCGGCCAGCGCCATCGGCATCGGCCGCGCCGCGGTCGACTTCGTCCGCGACGCCCTCGCCAAGGCCAACGTCGCCATCCGCTACGACGCGCCGGCCAACAAGATGACGACCATCGAGCGCGATTTCATGGACATGGAAGCCAACCTGCAGGCCGCCCGCCTGCTCACCTGGCGCGCCTCGTGGATGATGGACCGCGGCATGCACAACAACCTCGAGGCCTCGATGTGCAAGGCCAAGGCCGGCCAGGCGGTGACCCAGGTGACGCAGAAGGCGGTCGAGCTGCTCGGCCCGCTCGGCTACTCGCGCAAGCTGCTGCTCGAGAAATGGATGCGCGACGCGAAGATCAACGACATCTTCGAGGGCACGCAGCAGATCAACTTGATGATCGTCGCGCGCCGGATCCTCGGCTACTCGAGCAAAGAGCTGAACTGACGCCCGCTTTCGGCCCCTCCGTTGTCCTGCCTTCGAACGCCGTGATAGACAGCTCGCATCATGGCATCGTTCTGGATCGGCACGTCGGGCTACAGCTACAAGGAGTGGAAGGGGCACTTCTACCCTGAAGGCCTGCCCGACACCCAGCTGCTGCACTACTACGGCGAGCGCTTCTCCAGCGTCGAGATCAACTACACATTCTACCGCATGGCGAGCGTCCGCCAGCTGCAGGGCTGGGCGAAGGAAGTGCCGGAACGCTTCGCCTTCACCCTCAAGGCGCCGCGGCGCATCACGCACGACCTGCGCCTGCGCGACGCCGCCGACATCGTGGCCGATTTCTGTGAGACGTCGCGCGCGCTCAAGGACAAGCTCGGCGCCATCCTCTTCCAGCTGCCGCCGTTTCTGAAGCGCGACGTGCCGCGTCTGGAGGACTTCCTCCACCAGATGTCGCCCGGCTTCCGCGTCGCCTTCGAGTTTCGCAACGCCACCTGGTTCGACGACGAGGTGTACGACTGTCTGAAGCGTTTCGGCGTCGCGCTGTGCATCGTCGAGAGCCAGGACCGCGCCGTGCCGTGGGAGGTGACGGCCGACTTCGGCTACTTCCGCCTGCGCCAACCGGAGTACAGCGAGCGCGACCTCGAGGAGTGCGCCCAGCGCATCCGCAACGCGTCGGCCAATTGGCGCGATGTGTTCGTCTACTTCAAGCACGAGGACGAGGGCCGCGGGCCGCTCTTCGCCGCCAAGCTGCGCGCGTTGCTGGACGAGAGCGCCGCGCCGGTGGCCGCGGAGCTCTGAGCTCGAGCGGCACGCCCCGAGCGCGCGCTGAGCCGGCGGGCTGCCCGATGCGCCGCGACACGCGCCAGCTCCCCGACGGCCGCGGCGGCACGGTGTCCGCCGTCATCGTTTTCCCCGATGCCTTTGCGCCCGGCCAGACGCCTGGCGTGATCCTGGCACACGGCGCCGGCGTCGACATGCGCAGCCCGCTGCTGGTCGCGCTCTGCGACGGCCTGGCGCAGCGCGGCTTCCTGACCGTGCGCTTCAACTTCCCGTACACCGAGCGCCGCGCCAAGGTGCCCGACCGCACGCCCGTGCTCGAAGCGTGTTATCGCGCCGTGATCGACGCCGTGCGCGGCGCCGCCGATTTGCGCCCGCCGCGCCTGGCCATCGGCGGCAAGTCGATGGGCGGGCGCATGGCCACCCACCTCGCCGCGCAGGGCGACGCCGTCGACGGCTTGCTCCTGCTCGGCTATCCGCTGCACCCGGCCGGCCAGCCGCAGAAACTGCGCGCCGCCCACCTGCCGCGCATTGCCGCGCCCATGCTGTTCTTCGCCGGCACGCGCGATGCGCTCTGTTCGCTCGACCTGCTGCGCCCGGCGCTGGCGGCGTGCACGGCGCCGGTGACGCTGCACGTCATCGACGGCGGCGACCACTCGTTCAAGGTGCTGAAGCGCGCCGGGCGCGATCAGGCCGCGATCGAGGCCGAGATCGTCGACGCCAGCGCGGCGTGGCTGCGCGCGGCGATCGGCTGATGGCCGCGCCGCGCCGCGCGCGTTCCGCGCCTCCGGCAGTTGCCGCCGCCGCACCTCGCCGCGCGCCGGCCGTGCCCGCCTGGCTGATTGGCGCGGCGCTGATCGTCGCGACGCTGATCGCCTATGTCCCGGCGCTGCAGGGCGGCTTCGTCTGGGACGACGACGATTACGTCACCGCCAACGCGACACTGCGCTCGCTCGACGGCTTGCGGCGCATCTGGCTCGAGCCGGGCGCCGTGCCGCAGTACTACCCGCTCACGTTCACCAGCCTGTGGCTGCAGTACCAACTCGCCGGTGCCGCTCCTTTTGCGTACCATCTGGGCAATGTCCTGTTGCACGGGCTGAGCGCCGTGCTGCTCTGGCGGGTGCTGTTGATGCTGCAGGTGCCCGGTGCGGCGCTGGCCGCGGCGCTGTTCGCCCTGCACCCGGTGCACGTCGAGTCCGTCGCCTGGATCACCGAGCGCAAGAACGTGCTGTCCGGCGCGTGCTACCTCGCCGCCGCGCTCGCCTACTTGCGCTTCGCATCGGCGCGGGTCGGGCGCCAGCGCTGGTACGCCGCGGCACTGGCGCTGTGCGCCGCCGCGCTGCTGAGCAAGACGGTCACGGCCTCGCTGCCGGCCGCGCTGCTGCTGATCGTGTGGTGGAAGCGCGGTCGCATCGAGTCGGCGGACGTCGTGCCCCTGCTGCCGCTGTTCGCGCTCGGTGCCGGCCTGAGCGCCGTGACGGTCTGGATGGAGAAGCACCATGTCGGCGCCGCCGGCGCCGACTGGCACCTGTCCTTCGTCGACCGCGGCCTCATCGCCGGGCGGGCGCTGTGGTTCTATGCCGCCACGCTGGCCTGGCCGCAGCCTCTGACCTTCATGTACCCGCGCTGGCAGATCGACAGCAGTGCGTGGTGGCAATATCTGTTTCCTCTCGCCGCGCTCGGCGCCGTCGCGGCGCTCTTCCTCGCCCGCCCGCGCCTTGGCCGCGGGCCACTGATCGCCGTGCTGTTCTTCGCCGGCTCGCTGCTGCCCGCGCTCGGCTTCATCGACGTCTTCCCGATGCGCTACTCGTTCGTCGCCGA
>CAYVUV010000287.1:0-54293 GCA_964455095.1 uncultured Binatia bacterium (SeqCode) | reverse complement strand
CGCGCCAGAAGCTCGAATACGACCTCTACTACCTGCGCCACTTCTCGCTGCGCATGGACCTGACCATCATGGCGTTGACCCTGAAACGCCTGCTGTTCGGCTGGGGCGCGCGGTAGAGCCGCAGAGGTTGGCGCGCACGCGGCGGATCGTATGCGCTGGCAACCTCTGTCGATGGGCAGGTGATGATCAACGCGCTCACCATCGACGTCGAGGAGTATTTTCACCCCAACGCGATGGACGGCGTGGTGCCGCTCTCGCAGTGGGACGCGCTGCCGCACCGCGTCGAAGGCAACACGCATCGCCTGCTCGACCTGTTGAGCGCACACGACACGCGCGCCACCTTCTTCGTGCTCGGCTGGGTGGCCGAGCGCTGGCCGCAGCTGGTGAGCGAGATCGCGCGGCGCGGGCACGAGGTGGCCTGCCACGGCCATGCGCATCGCCTGGTGTACCGGCTCGGCCCGGAGGCGTTTCGCGCCGACGTGGTGCGCGCGCGCGGGCTGCTCGAGGACTTGCTCGGCCAACCCGTCGCCGGCTTTCGCGCCGCCAGCTACTCGATTGTCGAGAGCACGCTGTGGGCGCTCGACGTGTTGATCGAGCTCGGCTTCACCTGGGACTCGAGCATCTTCCCGATCCGCCACGACCTCTACGGCATCCCGAGCTTCAGCCGTGTCCCGGTGCGCGTGCAGCGCGCGGCCGGTGCGATTCTCGAGATCCCGCCCTCGACCGTGCGCTGGTTCGGGCGCAACTGGCCGGTGGCCGGCGGCGGCTACTTTCGTATCTTCCCCTACTGCGTCACGCAGCGCGCGCTGCGGCGACTGAACGAGCGCGAAGGTGTGCCGGGCATGGTCTACCTGCATCCGTGGGAGCTCGACGCGGAGCAGCCGCGGCTGCGCGCCGGCGCCCTGGCCCGCCTGCGCCAGTACACCAATCTCGGCGCCACCGAAGCGCGGCTGCGGCGGTTGCTGGCCGAGCACCGCTTCGCGCCGATCCGCGACGTGTTCTGTCAGCCGGCGGCTGCCGTCTGAACGCCGGACACGGCTGATGGTCAGCGCCTACGCCGGCGAGCGCGACGAGTGGGACGCCTTCGTGCACCGCGCGCCCGGCGGCACGTTCTTTCATCAGATCGGATGGAAGGAAGTGCTCGAGCGCAGCTTCGGCTACACGGCGCATTACCTCGTCGCCCGCCGAGGCGGCGAGATCGCCGGTGTGCTGCCGCTGTGCGAGCTGCGCGCGCCGTTCATGGACCGCTGCCTGCTGTCGCTGCCCTTCGCCATCGAAGGCGGCGTCTGCGGCGACGACGAAGCGCGCGATGCGCTCGATGTCGCCGCCATGGCGCTGGCCGGCCGGCTCGGCGTGCGCTCGATCGAGTTGCGCGACGGGCGCGACGGGCCGGGCTTTCACCTGCGCGCGGGGCGCTACTTCCGTTTTCGCCGCCCGCTCTACGCCACCGACGCCGAGAACCTCGCCGCCATCCCGGCCAAGCGCCGTCACATGATCCGCGTCGGCCAGCGCCACGGGCTCACCGCGCGCATCGACCCCGACGCCCTGGCGGTGTTCCACGACCTCTACGCGCGCACGGCCCGACACTTCGGCACCCCGGTCCTGCCGCGCCGTTTCTTCGCCGCGCTGCGCGAGCAGTTCCCCGACCACTCGTCGCTGATGATCGTCGAGCACCAGCGGACACCCGTGGCTGCGTTGTTCGTGCTGTTCTTCGGCGAGCACGTCAGCCCCTACTACATCGGCAGTCGCCGCGAGTACTTTCGCTACGCAATCACCGACTTCCTCTACTGGGAGGCGATGCGCAGCGCCGCCGCGCGCGGTGCCCGCGTCTTCGACTTCGGCCGCAGCAAAGCCGGCACGGGCGCCTACGAGTTCAAGCGCCTGTGGGGCTGCACCGTCGAACCGCTGCGCTACCGCGTCCACGTCCGCGACGGCAGCCCACCCCCCGACCGCACCGCCGACGACCCGCGCTTGCGCTGGCTGCAATACACCTGGCGCCACCTGCCGCTGCCGCTCACCAAGCTCCTCGGCCCACCCATCGTCTCGCGCTACGGCGCGTTCTTCACGTGAGAAAAGCCTTCCCCCCTTGCGGGGGAAGGTTGGATGGGGGGTGATGAAACGATCCGCGCCAGCGGCCCCGCACTCCCGACAATCTCCGCCAGTAGACCACGCCCCGCGCGCCAGTGTAGGAATCACCCCATGACCACACCGCAAACATCGCTGAAGCTCGACGACATCAGCCTTGCCGACGTCCTCTTCTGGCAGCTCCCGGGCAGCGAGCGCGAAGGTGCCTTCGCCAAGCTGCGCGCCGAGCGCCCGATCTCGTGGCACGAGGAGTTCGAGTACCCCGGCGTGCCGAAAGGGCCCGGGTTCTGGGCCGTGACGCGCTACCACGATCTGCAGGCGGCGAGTCGCAACCCGCAGCTCTTCATCTCGGGGCGCGGCACGAATATCGCCGACATCCCGATCGAAATGAACGAGTTCTTCGGCTCGATGATCAACATGGACCCGCCGCGCCACACCAAGCTGCGCAACATCGTCAATCGCGGCTTCACCCCGCGCATGGTCGCGCACACCGAAGCGGCGGTGCGCCAGAAGGCGCGCCGCATCGTCAACCAGGTCTGCGAGCGCGGCGAGTGCGACTTCGTCGCCGACATCGCCGCCGCGCTGCCGCTCGAGATCATCTGCGAGATGATGGGCATCCCGCCGTCCGACTTCCGGCGCATCTTCGAGCTCACCAACCTGATTCTCGGCGTCGGCGACCCCGACTACGCGACGACGATCGAACAGCTGATGGCGGCGGGATTCGAGCTCGCCCAGTATGCCCAGGCCCTCGGGCAGGCGCGCATCGACGACGCGAAAGACGATCTGACGTCGAAGCTGGTGCACGCCTCGGTGGAAGGCGAAGGGCTGACGGCGCAGGAGTTCGGCTCGTTCTTCATTCTGCTCGTCGCGGCCGGCAACGAGACGACGCGCAACGCGATCAGCCACGGCATGAAGGCGCTGACGGACTTCCCCGACGAGCGGCGCAAGTGGATGGCCGACTTCGCCCGCGTCACGCCGACGGCGGTGGAAGAGATCGTGCGCTGGGCGACGCCGGTGATTCATTTCCGCCGCACCGCCGTCGAGGACACCGAGATCGCGGGCCAGCGCATCGCCGCCGGCGACAAAGTCGTGCTGTGGTACAACTCGGCCAATCGCGACGAGCGCATGTTCCCCGAGCCCTACCGCTTCGACGTCACGCGCGAGCCCAACGAGCACGTCGGCTTCGGCGGCGGCGGCCCGCACTTCTGCCTCGGCGCCAACCTGGCCCGGCGCGAGATCGCGATCATGTTCGAAGAGCTCTTTCGCGTCCTGCCCGACATCGAAATCAGCGGCGAGCCGGCCATGCTGCTCTCCGCCTTCATCCACGGCATCAAACGCATGCCGTGCCGCTTCACGCCGCGGAAGCCGCAGCCGGAGTAATAGAGCGTCTCACGCCAAGTCGCTCCGGCCTCCTCCCCCTCGACGGGGGAGGATCGAGGTGGGGGTGATTCAATGTCGCTTCGACCATATCTGGAGCTATCCATGAGCGCGCCCCAAACACCCGAAGACGTCGATCGCCTCTTCGCCGAGTACATGAATGCTGGCGACATCGACGGCCTGCTCTCCCTCTACGAGCCGCAAGGCGTCCTCGTCCCGCAACACGGCGCGCCGCTGGTCGGCCCCGCCGCCATCCGCACCTTCTTCGAAGCTTTCGGCGACGCGAAGATGTCGATCCGAATGAACGTCTTCAAGGTCGTCCGCGCCGGCGCCGACATGGCCGTCCTCTACAACGACTGGACCGCCACCCTGACCGCGCCCCCCGGCGACCGCACCGAAATGCAGGGCCATGCCCTCGAAATCGTCCGCCGCCAACCCGACGGCAGCTGGCGCTTCGTCCTGGACGACCCGAACGCACGCGGCTAGCGCCATCTCGAAAAGGAGGGGGGGCAACCGCTCATGCTGAGCCCGTCGAAGTACCGGGCGGGGCTCTCCTTCCGCACGCTGACGATCTGCACCTGCGCGGCGCTCGTGTCATCATGCGGCCCTCAGAACGCGCGCCCGATCAGAGCCACGCCCCCACCGCCCCCGCGCATCGCTGTCGAATCCGTCGCGCGCGCCATTCCCGAGAAGGTGAAAGACCGCCTTGGCTGGGCCGAGGTCGTGGTCGCGGCCCTCGATGCGATCGGCAAGACACCGGCGCGCGAGCCGGTATGCGCCGTGCTCGCGGTCATCGAACAGGAGTCGGGCTTCGTCGCCGATCCGGTGGTGCCGAACCTCGCGCGCACGGTAGAGGCCAAGCTCGACGAGCTCGGCAAGCGGGCCGGCCCGATCGGACGACCGGCCATCGACCGCCTGCTCGGAGGCAAAGCCCCCGGCCAGAACGACTCGTTCGCGGTGCGGTTGAAGAAGGTCAAAACCGAGCGCGACCTCGACATCGTGTTCCGCGACCTGGTCGAATTCTACCGCGCCAAGTACCCGCGCACCGCTGCCACCGCGGAGGTCGCCGGCGCCTTGTTCGGCGGCAAGCAGGTGGACGACCTGAACCCGATCACCACCGCAGGCTCGATGCAGGTCAGCGTGCGCTTCGCGGCCGAAGTCGGCAAGGAGCGCGGCCTGACGCGCGAACAGGTGCGCGACGCCCTCTATACGAGGAAGGGTGGTGTCGAATACGGCACCGCGCGCTTGTTCGCCTACGAGGCGAGCTACGAACGGTTTCTCTACCGCTTCGCCGACTACAACGCCGGCATGTACGCCTCGCGCAACGCCGCGCTGCAGGAGCAGCTCGCACTCCTCGTCGGCACGACACTCGTCCCCGACGGCGACTTCCTCGCCTACGACAAATCCGGCAACGAGCTCGACCTCGTCACTAAATCGCTCGCCGCGCTCTTCGCCTTCCGCGCCGCCTTCGCCCCCGAATTGTCCGAGCGCTCCGTGCGTCGCGACGCCCAGAAGGAAAAGCTCCTCGACTTCGAATCGACCGACACCTACCGCGCCATCAAGCGCATCTTCGAAAGCCGCCAGGGCAACACCCCAGCCTACGCCCGCCTGCCCCAGCTCACGCTGAAGAGCCCCAAGCTCTCACGCGACCGCACCACGGCGTGGTTCGCCGAGAGCGTCGACCGGCGCTTCAGGACTTGTCTTGCACTCCTCAGCTGACGCAGAACCACGGATACACGCGGATGAACGCGGATAGGGCTCAGCACGGCCATAGGGGTCGTCCCCCATTCCTCATCGTCAATGGCATTGGGGGCGAGCCACCTCAGCCTCGACAAGTGGCCTCATCCGCATTTATCCGCGTCTATCAGTGGTTTGTTCTTGTTTCATCAAGGTTAGTCGTCTTCCCCGCCGCGTCCGTCCGCGACAAGTTCTCTGGTCACTTCACTCAAGCGGATGTCGACGACATGGCTCGCGCGGCCTTCAACCGTTGGGGCGGCGCCTCTCGTCTGACCGAGTGCACCGGACTGCCGCGATGACGGTAGGGAAAGGCGGGCGCTTCGGGCCGCGCCTGCTCATTCCGTCCCTGCGGTAGTCGCACCCGTGCTTGCTATTCCGCGCAGCAGCGCCGCCTCCTCGTGCCGCCGCCGCGCCACGAAGGGGATCTGAGTATAAGCGCCCCCTTTGGCCGGCGGATCGATGATATCCGCGGCCGCGTGCCAGTTCTTTCGTGAGATTGCTTCCGAGAGAGGCGGCCAGATCCGGTTTCCGGTGCCGACGTTGAACGCAAGCGAAAGCAACGCCGTATGAACGGCCGGAGGAATGGAGCTCTCACCCAATGTTGGAAAACGGCGCAGAAGGTCCTGCCAGATGGGGGCGGCGACTTCCGGTACGAGCCGCGCTACGTCAGTGGGCTCGAGGTGGATCCGCTGCAGGACCGGGCTCTGTTGCCACATGACCGCTGCCTGAGGCCCCGACAATCCAATGATGCCGAGGACCGCTTCGAGCTCGTCCGGCGTCAGGATGAATGAGTAGCGGTCGCGGATCGTCGCCGCGTCGGCGCGCGCGAGATCCGTGGCCGGATCGATCATCACGGTATTGCCGATTACTTTCACCTTCCCAGCCTGCCCCTCCAGGCGGATCAAAAAGCCGAGATCGCCGCGGAACCCGATGGCGGCGGCGAGCTTGCGCTGATGTTCTTGCGTGACTTCGTTCAGGCGCGACTCGATCATGGCGCGCTCGGCGCGCAGGCGCTCGACCCGCGCCGGATCGGCATCGGCGCCGGCGCTGCCGAGCATGCCGTCGACCCGCTGAATCATCGCATGCAGCTCTCCCGCCTTGGCGCGCAGCAGCTCGCGCTCGCTGCGCTCCAACGCGGCAACGGCGGCGCGGCGCTGGCGTTCCGCTTCAGCGGCCTGGCGGGTGGCCACGAAGGCGCCGGCGACCGCCAGAATCGACAACACGACGAGCGCGGCGATGGCTGAGTTGCGAATACGCATCGTCCGGCGATGCTCGCGCACCTCGTCGCTGACCAACTCGGCCGGCGTCTTGCCGTGCAACTTCGCCGCAATCGGCACGACACGCCGCTTGAACTCGGCATTCTGCAATGACAGATCCGTCGCCGTGCGCGCGAAGCGCAGGTCGCCGTAGAGCGGCTCTTCGCGATAGGCTTCGACCAACTGCGGTGGAATCGCGTCGGTGCGCGCGGCGTCCATCCGACCCGCCGCGTCGTTCCAAGCGAGATCGCCATCCGTCAGCACGATGCTGATCGTCTCGAGGCTGCGCTCCTTCAACCAGAACGCCACCTCTCGCTGCACCCACTTGGAACGCGCCGCACCCGGCGAAGCCAGCAGGACGAAGTGCTTCGCATCCGCCAGTGCCTTCTCGATCGACGGCCAGGTGCCCGGACTGACCGAAAGGTCCGTCTCGTCCCGAAAGACCGTCAGCGCCCGCGCTTTGAACCACGGCTTCGCCAGCTTGTGCAGCGCGGTCTGCAGGCTCGGCGCCAGCTTGCCGTCGGCCGCGTGCGAATAGGAGATGAAGGCGTCGTACCGCATCCTCACTGTCGACTCCGAGGTCCGGCGATCATCCACAAGCAGGCGCGTGCTGCAAGGAGGCTTCGCGTCTTCGCGCCTTCGCGCGAGCCCTTCTTCCTTGAACTGCACGCCGCGCCGCGGCAGAAGGGACGACCATGCAGCTGACGTTCATCGTCACCATCGATCCGGTCAAGGACCTCTCGCTGCTCAAGGCGTCGATTCATTCCCTCAACCTGCAAACGCACCGTAACTTCGACGTCATCTTCCACAATCAAACGCTGCTCGACACCGAAGAGATTTTCGCCCGACTGGGCATCCGCCCTGCCTTCAGCTACACGGTTGCTCCGGTCGCCCGGGAGAACTTTCTCGGCACCTTTCCGGTGTGGGATCTCTACGCCGTACACGCGGCGGCGCTGCAAGCCGATGCGGTGGGCGACTACGTGATGTCGGTCCACATGGAGGAGTTCTTCGATACCGACTATGTCGAGAAGGCGACCGAGGTCCTGCAACGGACGGGGTTCGACATCCTGCTCGGCAACCTGTGTCGCACGGTGCTCGACGAGCATGCGGTCGCCGACCTCGTCGCCGCGCAAACGCCGGCCGAGTTCCAGGACTTTCTGCGCCGCAACAAGCTGAAGCGCTCGCCGCACTGGGCGTTTCCCCCCAATCCGGATTCGCCGCTCGCCCGCTTGAAGAACGCCCCCAAGCAGGCCTCCGCCTTCTGGGACTTTGGTCTGCGCACGCGCTTGACCGCGACCGAGTCGGGCTACACGCAGCTGCCCATCTACCGCGAGGATCTGTACTTCATGCGCACGGAATTCGCGCGCCGTTACGACTGGTTCCTGGCCGGGAAGCACATGTACTTCGAAGACGTCCACGTCTGCCAGCAGGCCGGGGTGTGCGAGCTCGCCCCCGAGCTCGCCAAGCTCACGCCGTTTCCCGTCTACCTGAACGCCAGCCGCGCCTATCACCTCAAACACCGGCGGTTCTACTACCAGCTGGACGATCGCGCGTTCACCGACGGCATCCTCGCCCTGCACAGCGAAGATCCCGGGCTGCGCACCCTTCAGCAGGCGATCGAGCTGTACCGAGCGGGACGGCTGACCCGCGCAGAGGCGCTCCTGCACACACGGCAGAATCCCGCCGGGACGGGAACGCAAAACCTCAACTATCGGTATCACATCGACGCGATCAGGAGTGCGCCGCACGCGGCAGCGCTTCTCAAGCCGTAAGTCTCCGCCTCGACCTGGGTAGGCGATCACCCCCGCGGCGTGTACCCTGTGCGCGCCAGCAGGCAAAGGAGGCGGGAATGATCCGATCCACCGCACGGTTGGGAACGCTCGTCGCTCTGCTGCTCGCCGCGAGCGGCTGCGACAATGGCAGCAGCGAGGCGCAGAGCGGCTGCTCGGTCGCGTCGCTCAAAGGCGCCTACATCTACGCCCAGGACGGTTTCCTCGTCGCCGGCGAGATGGCGTCGCAACGCACGCCGTTCGCCCAGAGCGGCCGCGAGGTGTTCAACGGCGATGGCACGATGTCGGGCGTCGCCACGGGCAACTTCAACGGGGCTGTGGCGCACCTGACCTACTCGGGTACCTACACCGTCGAGGCCGATTGCAGCGGCGCCGTCGTCTTCACGGACGCCGACGGCGTGGTGTCGCACTACGACATCGCCCTCGAAGACGGCGGGGCCGAGTTTGGCTTCGTGCAGACCGACGCGAACGTCGTCACCGCGGCGTTCGAGCGGCGCCGCACCTCCTCGGACCAGGCGTGCTCGCAGGCGACGCTGAAGGGCAACTACGTGTACGCCGGTGATGGCTTCGTCGTCGCCGGTGGCGGCTCGACGCAGCGGTCGCCTTTCGCCACCGCGGGGCGCGAGGTCTACGGCGGCGACGGCACGATCTCGGGCAAGGACACCACGAGCACCAACGGCGTCGTCACACGGTCGACATACACAGCCACTTACAGCGTCCGCGCCGACTGCACCGCCACCTACACCTACGACAACGACCCGGACAATCCGTACGAGCTGTTCCTCGACCCGAGCGGCGAGGAATTCGCCTACGTGGCGACGGCGCCGACCCGCGTCGCCGCTGGGTATGAGCGGCGGCGCTAGACAAAGAACCTCCTCCCGTGCTTCGACGGGCTCAGCATGAGCGGATCCCCGCCTCATCTGAAGTGACTTTCATCTGGCTGTCTCAACGGGCGAAGCGCTGCGCATTGGAGGTACACATGAGTTGGAACAGATGGTTCGTGTCGGGCGTCCTCGCGGGTCTGCTCTGTATCCCCGGCTGCGGCGACGACTCGGATAGTCGCGCCAACCCGACGCCGACGCCGCCGCCGGGCGCGCCCACCGCGACTTCCGCCGCGGCGAGCCCGACGCGATCGCTACCGGCGTCGACGACGGCAACGGCCACGCGGCCCGCTGCCAGTCCCACGCCGCCCGCCGCGACCGCCACCGCGACTGAGCGCCCGCCCTGCGCGATCACCCCCGGTCCGCTGCCGTTCGAGCGCACCGAGTGTCGCCAGCGCTGCGACAGTTACGATCCGCTGAAGCAACCGTTCTTCGGCGAGACCCATCTCCACACCGCCTACTCCTTCGATGCCGCGGTGCTCGACACGCGCAATCTTCCGCCCGACGCGTACCGCTACGCCAAGGGCGGCGCCGTCGGTCTGCCGCCGTGGACCGACACGCGCAGCGGCACGCCGACGCCGGGCTCGACCGATCCCACCCTGGTCACCGAGTTTCCCTACTGCCTGCCCGGCGAGACCTGTCAGTACTCGGCGACGCGCATCGCGCAGCTGCCGGCGGGCCGCGCCCTCGACTTTGCCGCCATCACCGACCACTCGGAACAGTTCGGCGAGAACAACATCTGTCTCTTCGAGGGCACGCAGCCGTGCACGTCCGATGGGGACTGCACCCTGCCGGGTCAGGTGTGCAGCGCCATCGAAGTCCTCGGCACCACTGGAACCTGCGTGCCCGATGGATACAGCAGCCAGCTGTGCAAGGACGCCCGGCTCGGCGCATCGCGGCTGCGCTCCAGCCCGGTCGCCGGTGTCATCGCCGGCCTGGAGAACGTCGCCGAGAATCCCTCTCGACCGCCCGGGGTGTGCGGCGACGACGGCTCCCGCTGCGCCCGGCAAGCGCAGCTGGTGTGGGGGAAGATCATCGAGGCCGCCGAGGAAGCCTACGACCGCACGCCGAGCTGCACCTTCACCTCGTTCATCGCCTACGAATACACGGCCATGGCAGCCGACGGCCGCTGCAGCACCGACCTGACCCCCTGTTGGGACGAGCAGGGCACGGGCGAGGCATCGCGCGATTGCGCCGGCTTCGCCGACCCGCGGGTGACGCAGAAGCAGACCTGCGTCAGCGATTTCGTCGGCAGCGCCGGCGGCGACAACCTGCACCGCAACATCATCTTCCGCAACAGCGACGTCATCGACGCGCCGCTCAGCAACATCGAGGCCCCACTGGCGTGCGGCGCTGGAAGCGACTGCAACACCAAGGGCCAGGTCGCCTCCCCGGCGCGGATGCTGAACATGCTGCGCCAACAATGCCTCGAGAACCCGCAGCATCCGCGTTGCGATGTCCTGTCGATCCCGCACAACCCGAACATGAGTCGCGGCAGCATGTTCCAGATTCCCGAATCACTCGACGCGGCGCGCCTGCGCCGCGACCTCGAGCCACTGGTCGAGATCATGCAGATCAAGGGGCAGTCGGAATGCCGCTACTCGCCGGTGACCGGCACGTACTGGAGTCAGGACCCCAATGCGCCGGACGAGATGTGCGATTTCGAGAACATGGGCTTTTCCCGCCTGAACGGCGAGTACGTACCGCCGGACCAGCAGGACAAGACCTGGCTGCCGCCGGCGGCCTACGTGCGCGAGACGCTCAAGAACGGCATCCGCTACGAGGCCGAGAACGGCATCAACCCCTTCCGGCTCGGCTTCGTCGGCGGCCTCGACAACCACAACGGCACGCCGGGGCAGAGCGAGGAAATCGACTACGCCAAACACGGCGCCCACGGCGTGCAGAGCTTCGCGGTCTCCGGCGAGGCCCTGAACGAGAAGTTCTTCCTCGGCTACGAGACCAACGGCGGCGCGCTCACCGTCGCCTGGGCCGAGGAGAACTCGCGCGATGCGATCTTCACGGCGCTGAAGAACCGCGAGACGTACGCCACCAGCGGCACGCGGCCGATCGTGCGCTTCTTTGGTGGCTTCGACCTGCCGGCGGACCTCTGTGAGACGGGCGATTTCGCCGCCCGCGGCTACGCCGGCGGCGTGCCCATGGGCGGCTGCCTGAGCGGCGCGACCGATGCGTCAGGGCAATGCGCCAGCGGTGGCGCGGAGCAGCCCCCGACCTTCGCGGTCAACGCCATGATGGACCCCGGCTGGCCCGGACACAGCGGCACCCCGCTGCAGCGCGTGCAAATCATCAAGGGCTGGGTGGACAGCGCCGGCACGACACACGATCGGGTCTACGACGTCGCTGGAGAGGCCGACAACGGCGCCGGCGTCGATCTCAAGACCTGTGCCCTGACCGGCAGCGGCGCACCGACGCTGTGCGCGGTGTGGAGCGACCCGGAGTTCGATGCGAGCCAGCACGCCTTCTACTACGCGCGCGTCATCGAGAACCCGAGCTGTCGCTGGAACCAATACTACTGCAATGCCCGCGGCGTCGATTGCAGCCTGCCGCTGGGGACGTGCAGCTCCACGGACCCGTCCGTCAACGGTCGCGGTTGCGGCGACAACGTCGACTGCGAGGGCGGCGTCTGCACGCCCCCCGACAGCTACACCGCGTACGAGTACCAGCAGTGTTGCAGCGACGTGGTGCTGAAGACCGTGCAGCAGCGCGCCTGGACATCGCCGATCTGGTACAGCCCGACGGTGGGCGAGCCATGACGCGGCCACGACAGCTGTTGCGCCGTGTGTTACGCCATCCCGTCGCGCACTTCGCCATCGTCGGCACGACGCTGTTTGTGCTGCGGGGCCCGATACAACGGGCGGTCGATGACGTGCCGGCCGCGGCGACGCGCGCCCCGGTCGTCATCTCGGCCGAGCGCATCCGGGCGCTGCAGTCGGACTTCGCGCAGCGCTGGGGCGCCGCGCCCAACCCCGCGCAGCTCCGCGCGCTCGTCGACCAGGCCATCGAGGACGAGATCCTCTACCGCGAGGCGCGCGCGCTGGCCCTCGGCTTCGGAGACGGCAGCGTGCGCCGGCGCCTGGTGGAGAAAGCGCGCGCCGTGACGCAGCGGCGGGCCTACAACGCGGATGAGCTGTTCGACGAGGCGATCGCTCTCGGGCTCGACGACGACCTGGTCATTCGCCGGTTGCTGGCCGAGAAGATGCGGCTGTTTCTGCAACAGGGTCCAGGCGACGAGCCGATCTCCGAGGCGGCGATGGTGGAGTACATGCAGCGCAACCGCGCGCGCTTC
Source organism: uncultured Binatia bacterium (SeqCode) (assembly GCA_964455095.1). Classification (GTDB taxonomy): domain Bacteria; phylum Desulfobacterota; class Binatia; order HRBIN30; family CADEER01; genus CAYVUV01. The sequence goes on along the minus strand of CAYVUV010000287.1, from coordinate 41,863 downwards.
GTTCAGCCCGAGGCCGTGACCCTGACGCACCTCTTCTTCAGCCAGCAGACGCGGCGCGAGCACCTTGCCGGCGATGCCGCCGCCGCGTGGAACGCGTTGGGCGGGCAGCCACCGTCGGACGACGTCGTCGAACGGTCGGATCCATTTCCCCTCGGAGCTCACCTGCGCGCCTACACGCCGCGCCAGCTCGTCGCGCGCTTCGGCAAGCCGTTCGCGGATCAAGTCCTGGCGATGCAGACGGACACCTGGTCGGCGCCGCTCGCTTCGCCGTACGGGTTGCACCTCGTCTGGGTCCACCAGCACGAGCCCGAGCGGCTGCCCTCGCTCGACGCGGTGCGCGAGACCGTCGCGCTGGCCCTGATGCAGGAACGTGCCGCGAGGAATCTGCAGACCGGCCTGGCGCGGCTGCGCGGTCTCTACCAAGCGCGCGTCGAGGGCTCGCTGTGAGGGCAACCGTCACGCTGCGCGCGGCGCTGATCTGGCTGGGCCTCGGGGCCGCAGCGGCGCTGGCGCACCCGCTCGATCCGGCGCTGTTGGAGCTGCGCGAGCAGCGCGATGCGCGGGTGGAGGTGCGCTTCCGAGAGCCGCTGCCGGGAGGGGCGCTGCGGCCGGCGCTGCCGGCGCGCTGCGTCGCGGTCTCGACGCCGTTGTCGACCACTACGCCGCGCACCGCTTTTCAGCGCTGGCAGGTCGACTGCGGTGCGGCTGGCCTGGCGGGCGAACGCGTCGGCGTCGACGGCCTGCGCACCCGTCAGAGCGATGCGCTGGTGCGCATCGCGCTGCGCGATGGCCGCCTGATCGAGACCGTGCTGCGCCCCGACCAGCCGTTCGTCACCATCCCGCGGCGCGCCGGCGTCGGCGAGCAGTTCCGGATGGGATTCAGGCACCTGGTCTCCTCTCCGGATCATCTGCTCTTCGTCCTCGCCCTCGTGCTGCTGGCTGCGCGCCTGCGGCGCCTGCCGATGGCGATCATCGCCTTCACGCTCGGCCACAGCATCACGCTGGTGCTGGCGGCGCTGGGCCTGGTGCACGTCCCGCCCGCGCCCATCGGGGTGTTGATCGCCGCCAGCCTCGTCGTGGTCGCCGCCGAGCTCGCACGCACCGCCGCGGGCGACACTCCCGGGCGCGCGCTGCCGGCATTCCTGGGGCTGAGCTTCGGACTGCTGCACGGCTTCGGGTTTGCCGGCGCGCTGGCTCAGCTCGGCCCGACGGTGGACCCTACTCCTCTGTCGTTGTTCGCCTTCCATCTCGGCATCGAGTCGGCGCAATTGCTGTTCGTTGGCGCCGCGCTTGCAAGCGCCGCCGTGTTGCAGCGCCTGCCGATCCGCTGGCCTGCCGTCACCCGGCGCGCGCCCGCCTACGCCATCGGCTCACTCGCCGTGCTCTGGATGCTCGAGCGCCTGGCCGGGTTGGGCTAGCAGCCCGTTGAAGAACCCCGCCCGTGCTTCGACGAGCTCAGGATGAGCGGATCCCGCCTGTATTCGGGGTCTTCGTTGGTTCGTGTGGGTGGTTGCGACGAGACTTGGGCCGGAGCTCCGGCCCCTCGCCAGCACTCCGGGCCCTCTCCCGGATGGGAGAGGGAACCGGAGTTCTTGCGCGAAGCAGCGACAGATCGCGGCAACACGTCGCACCCGAAAACCCGCTGCAAAGGCCAGCGTCTGGCCGGGTTGGGCTAGGCCGCGACTTCGCGCGGCTCGCGCGCGGCCGGTACGATACGATCGATCTCGTCGAACACCCGCTGCGCGCTGACCGGTTTCGAGACATAGCCATCCATGCCGGCGGCCACGCAACGCTCCTGGTCGCCGACCATCGCGTGGGCGGTCATCGCGATAATCGGCAGATGCGCGCCGGTGGTGCGCTCCTGGGCGCGGATCGCGCCCGTCGCTTCGAAGCCGTCCATCTCGGGCATCTGCACGTCCATCAGGACCAGATCAAAAGACTCCTCGTGCAGCTTGGCGAGCGCTTCCGACCCGTTGCCGGCGACGGTCACGCGATGGCCGCGCTTCTCCAGCAAACGCCGGCCGAGCGTTTGATTGACGAGGTTGTCCTCCGCGAGCAGGACGTGCAGCCGCCGCGCCGCCACGGGTGCAGCCACGCGAACGGGCGCCGCGGCTTCAGCAGGCGCCGTCGCCTGGCCCATCGACGACACACCAAAGCGCGCCGTGAAGTGAAAGGTACTGCCGGTTCCGACCTCGCTCTCGGCCCAGATCCAGCCCCCCATCAACGCCACCAAACGGCCGGAGATTGCCAACCCCAGTCCGGTCCCGCCGTAGCGACGGGTGGTCGAGCCGTCCGCCTGTTCGAACGGTTGAAAAATGCTTTGCCGCTTCGCCGCCGGAATCCCGATGCCGGTGTCGGTGACGGAGAAGTGCAGCTCGAGCGCGTCGGGAGACTGCGACTCGATCGCCACCTGCACCACCACCTGGCCGCGCGACGTGAACTTGATGGCATTGCCGACGAGGTTGACCAGCACCTGGCGCAGCCGTCCGGCATCGCCGACCAGCACCGCGGGAATGTCCGGCGAAATCCGACTCACCAACTCGAGGCCGCTGCTGGCGGCGCGCAGACCCAGGATCTTCAGGGTCTCCCCCACGCACTCGCCCAGTTTGAAGTCTTGGGCGTCGAGCTCCAGTTTCCCGGCATCGACCTTGGAGAAATCCAGGATGTCGTTCACCACGGTCAACAGGGAATCGGCCGACGAGCGCACCATCCCGAGATACTCGCGCTGCTCGGCGCTGAGGGCGGTGTTGAGCGTGAGCTCGGTCATGCCGATGATGCCGTTCATCGGCGTGCGAATCTCGTGGCTCATGTTGGCGAGGAACTCGCTCTTGGATCGATTCGCCGCCTCGGCGTCTTCCTTGGCTTGTTGCAGCTCGACCTCGGCGCGTTTGCGCTCGGTGATGTCGCGCGCGATCGCCGACGCCCCCACAACCGTGCCGGCGGCATTGGTGATGGGTGACAGGGTCACCGAAACGGACACCCGCGTGCCGTCTTTGCGCATCCGCACGGTGTCGTCTTGCTTGATGACTTGCCCGCGCTTGACCTGCTCGACGATCCGCGGCCCCGTCTCGGGTTGATCCGGTGGATAGATGATCGAGATGGGGCCGCCGATCACCTCGGACGCCGCATAGCCGTAGAGCCGCTCCGCCGCGCGGTTCCAACTCATGATGGTGCCGTCCGGTCCGCCACCGACAATGGCGTCCTCCGAGCATTCCACGATGGCGGCCAGATGTTGGACCGCCACCTCGGCGGCGGCCTCCGCCTGTTGCAACTGCGCTTCCACTCGCTTGCGTTCGGTGATGTCGCGCGAGTTGACCACGATGCCGATCACCGCCGGATCATGGATCAGGTTGGTAGCGGTGCCTTCGATCACATGCCACGATCCATCCGCGTGTCGGAAGCGCGCTTCGTATGCCTCCGTTGCGCCGGGCTTGGCTCGAATCGTCGCCAGTTTTGCCCGTAGCGCCGGCCCATCGTCGGGGTGCAGCAGTTGAAAGGGCGTCAGCGCGGCGGCGATCTCCTCGCTGTAGCCGAGGGCTCGCTTGTTCGATGGACTGCGATAGCGTGCCGTGCCGTTCGGCGCGATGACGGAGATCATGTCGAACGAGTTCTCGACCAAGGCGCGGAAGTGCTGCTCGCTGCGCCGCACGGCGTCCTGGGCCTGGTGGCGCTCATCGACATCGCGCATCACCGCCAGGACTTCCCCGCTCGCACCATCCTCCGAACGGTCGACCACACGACTGCCCACCTCGACCCATCGGTAGTCGCCGTCGGCACGGCGCAGACGACAGCTGAGGGTCGACGTTGCGCTCGATGCCAGGGCCGTCGTGAAGGCCGCGCGGCTGTCGACGATCTCGTCGGGATGCACGAAGTCGAACACGTTGCGGCCGACCAGATCGACCGGATCGTAGCCCAGCCAACGCACGGCCGGCGACACATAGTGCAGCGTGCCGTCGAGTGCGAGCCGAGCAATGACATCCGTGACGTTCTCGGCCAGATCGCGATAGCGCCCCGTGCTGGCCGCCAACTCCGCGTTGTGCTGCTCGATGGCGCGCCGATAGGCGTCGAACTGGAAGGCCACCGCCAGCGACACCGCCAGCGCGATGCTCACTTGCAGGGCCATGACCGACTGCACGGCGGTCAGCGCCAGGCTGCCGTTGATCGTGTAACAACTCCACGCGGCGGTGACGATGGCGACCGCGATCAATCCGAGTTGTGCGCGCGGCCCCCACGGCAGCACCGCGGCCGCGCCGACCGTGATCAGGACGTAGGCAAACATCAGCGTGCTGGTATCCCGATCGATCACCGCAGAGCCCGCGGCTTGCAGGCACGCGAAGCTGGTGATGATCGACGCGATCAGGACGGCCCGTGGCGCATGGCGCGGATGACGCAACGCGCGCAACGCGATGGCGCACTGCACGGTGTTGATCAGCATCAGCACGTGTATCGGCTGAATCGCCAGACCTTTGCGCGCGATCAGCTCGATGGCAAAGATGCCGTTGGCGAGCATGATGGTCCACAGCGTCGGGCGCAGCCGCTCGACCAGCAACGCATTGTGTCGCGGGTTGAGCCCGTCGGGGACTCCAGCTGAGGCCGTCTGAGTCAGGCGGCTCATAGCTCGATTGCCGCGCACACAGCGCGCAACGGTGCGCGAGAGGACGAATCGTGCGCTTCTGTGTCGCGTCTGGCCAATAGGACTCCGGGCGACCCCGAGAGTGGCCCGAATGTATGACACTGCACCCGGCATGCCGCGCGCCTTTGCTCACGGCCATGCACCGCAGCGCTGCCGCGACAGGTACGCGAATGGCGGAATGGGTCAGGAACCCCAGCTTGTGACGCGCAACCACTCGACCTGCCGCAGCCGGGTTGGCCGGGGACTAGCGCTGCATCGCCACCGCGTCGCTGGGCGCATCGACCATGTCTTCGAAGCGGCCGACGAACTCGATCAATGAGCATCCGGCCGCCTGCAATGGGGCGCCAGCGACGCGCACACGCAGTGTTCCGCCGTCGTTCTCCAGCCGCACGGAGCCGGTCACCGGTGCGGTTTCCAAGTCCGCCTCCGGCTCCCAGAACACCAGGTCGCCCGTATTGGCCGAGCGCGTCCGGGCCGGGACGAACACCAGCGAGCGCGACCCCTCCACGCCCAGCGCAATCACGAGTGTATCGCCGTCGCCGGCGAACACGGCCGTTATCGGACCTCGGCAGGTCGATTCGGGCGTGGCCGTTCCGATGAACAAGCACGTCGATGGCAACCCGATCGTGTGCTCATCGAGACGCAGCGGGCAGCCTGCCCCCGCCCGCACGGCCGAAGCCAGCGACAGCGAGAGGGCCAGGACCAGAACCGCCGGGTTGAGACGAACCATAGGACGCCCGAAGTGCACGATTCGAGCCTGAGGGACGCCAGCCAGTGCGGTTGCGGCAGCGGCAAAACGCGAGGGCGCGTTTGTACATGCTGCACAACCGGGATGTAGTTTCAGGCAGACTCGACCGGCGCGGCGCGACCGCGTATACGACCGAGACACGTCTTTTGTGAGGGCCCAATGCACGTCGAACCCTTCCGCATCGCCGTCCCCGACTCCGTGCTCGCCGACCTGCGCGAGCGCTTGGCGCGCACCCGTTTTCCCGACGAGGTGCCCGGTTCGGGTTGGGGCTATGGGACCGACTTGTCGTACATGCGCGAGCTGGTCGCCTACTGGCGCGAGCGCTACGATTGGCGCGCGGCCGAGGCGCGGCTCAACGCGTTGCCGCAGTTTCGCGCCGCGGTCGGCGGGCTCGACGTGCACTTCATCCACCAGCGCGGCCAGGGGCCGAAGCCGCTGCCCCTGATCATCACGCACGGCTGGCCCGGGTCGGTGGCGGAATTCGTCAAGATCATCGGCCCGCTCACCGATCCCGCCGCGCACGGCGGCGATCCGACCGACGCCTTCGACGTCGTCGCGCCCTCGATGCCCGGCTACGGCTTCTCCGGCCATCCGACCGAGCCGGGCATGGACCCCGAACGCATCGCCGCGCTCTGGCGCGAGCTGATGGAGGGCCTCGGCTACCCGCGCTTCGGCGCCCAGGGCGGCGACTGGGGCTCGATGGTGACGACCTATCTCGGCTACCGGCACGCCGAGCAGCTGGTGGGCATCCACCTCAACATGGTGGTCGCCTTCCCGCCCGACCCGGACAATCCCGGCGCCGACCTGGTGCAGGACGAAATCGTCGCGCTCATGGAGGCGCAGCGGTTTCTCAACGAAGAGACCGGCTACCAGCGCATCCAGGGCACCAAGCCGCAGACGCTGTCCTACGGGCTGAACGACTCGCCCGCCGGCCTCGCCGCCTGGATCGTCGAGAAGTTCCGCACCTGGAGCGACTGCGACGGCGCCGTCGAGCGGCGCTTCACCAAGGACGAGCTGCTGACCAACATCATGCTCTACTGGGTGCCCGAGACCGCCAACTCGTCGTGCCGCCTCTACTGCGAGACGATGCGGTCGGGAAAGTTCCCCCCGACGAGCTTCCGCGTCGAGGTGCCGACCGGCTGCGCCATCTTCCCGCACGAGCTCATCCGCCCGCCGCGCAAGTGGGTAGAGAAGATGTACAATGTCACGCAGTGGAGCGTCATGCCGAGCGGCGGCCACTTCGCCGCGATGGAAGAGCCGCAGGCGTTGGTCGAAGACATCCGCGCCTTCTTTCGTCCGTTGCGGTGAAAAGCGGGCTTCAGGCTCCAGGCTTCAGAGTTCTGTGCCCTTCGCGGCTTCGTGCCTTCGCGTGAGACTCCTTCCTCTGGTTTTCGCGAGTCCGCGAAAACCTCCGCTCCGCAGCCTGAAGCCCGCAGCCTGAAGCCCGCAGCCTTCTGAACAGGTGCAACCAGCAGCGACTGGATGATACAGTCGCGCCCGCATGACGCGCCGCTTGCCCCGAAAAGATCTCCCGCTGGCCTTTCGCCCCCACCCGTGGCACGGCGTCGACCCGGGCGAGCAGTTTCCCGAAGTCGTTCGCGCCTATATCGAGATCGCGCCGACCGATGGCGTCAAGTACGAGATCGACAAGCACTCGGGCTACCTCAAGGTCGATCGGCCGCAGCGCTACTCGAGCTTTTGTCCGACGCTCTACGGCTTCGTCCCACAGACCTTCTGTGGCAGCCGCGTCGCCCGCTACGTGTTGGAGGGCGGGCCGAAGGTCACGCATGGCGACGACGACCCGCTCGACATCTGCGTGCTGACCGACCGGCCGATCTCGCGCGGCGAGATCCTGCTCGAAGCGCGCCCGATCGGCGGCCTGCGCATGGTCGAGCGCGGCGAGGCCGACGACAAGATCGTCGCGGTGCTGCTCGGCGATCCGACCTACGGCGATCTGGTCGACATCTCACAGGTCTCGCGCGCCGTCGTCGACCGGCTGCGGCACTATTTCCTGACCTACAAAGCCATGCCCGGCGCCGAGCCCAACCCGATCACCGTCGATCCGGTCTACGGCGCCATGCAGGCGCGCGCCATCCTCGACGCCTCGCGCGCCGACTACGAGGAGCACTTCGGCGAACGACGGACTCCTCCGGCGCGCGCTGCGCGGTCTCGGCGCAACCCTAGGACATGAAGCCGAGATCGCGCGCGCTGAAGTTCGGCAGCGTCGCGAACACGCCGTCGAGGTCGGCATCGGCGGCACCGAACCACTTCGCCAGGGTGGCGCCGTATTGCGACAGCGAGAGACCCGGCAGCATGACGCCGCGACTGTCCGCGTAGTCGTCATTGGTTGCGTTGAAGTTGGCGTAGTTCGTCATGCGGGGGAACCGGCCGTAGATGCGGCCGCCGCGCACCGCGCCGCCGAGCAGGAAGTGGTGATTTCCCCAGCCGTGGTCGGTGCCGGTTCCACTGGGCTGCAAGGTGCGCCCGAAGTCAGACAGCGTGAAGCTGGTGACCTGATCGGCGACGCCGAGCTGCACGGTCGCGGCATAGAAGGCGTCCAGTGCCTTGCTGACCTGCTGGAGCAGGTCCCACTGCTGGTACGGCTGCCCGCCGTGCGTGTCGAATCCCCCCAGGCTGCAGAAGAACACCTGCCGGCCGACGCCGACCTGGCCGTTGAGACTGATGATGCGCGCGATCTCCTGCAACTGGCGGCCGAGCGTCGTCGAGGGGAATGGCTTCTGGAACGCCACGGCGCTGGCCGCTTGCTCGAGCAGCGGATTCAGATCGATGGCATCGAGCATGACCTTGTTCGCCGCGTCGATCAGCGCGTTGCCGCTGCTCACCGAGACGAGCTGGCGTTGTGCCGCGCGCCGCGCCTGTGCGGCTGATGGCGGGTACAGGCTGAGGCCGTTCTGAGCGAGGTAGTTGTCGGGCTGCAAGCTGACGTTGCGCACGATCGAGCCGGTGCAGAACAGCGCCGGACTCTGCATCGAGATCGAGACCGGGAAGGCAGTGGTTGAGTTGTAACTGTAGTTGAACTCCATCAGGTCGAGCGTGCGGCCGCCCCATCCGGTACCGCCGCTGGCAGCCGGCACGGCGGTCTGCATCTGGATGACCTGGTCCGAGTGCGAGCGCAGGTTCAACGGCAGCGGGTAGCCGAACATGTTCGACTGCGAATACGAAGTGGGCTGCACCAGCATGCCGACGTTGGCGACGATCGCCGCCCGGCCCTGGCTGTAGAGCGCCTGCATTTCCGGCATGCCGTAGTGCAAGCCGAAGGCCCCTTGCGCGGCGTCCGCGATGGGCAGGATCTGGTTCTGCGGCAAGCCGAGCCCGCCGCGCGCCGCCAGATAGGCGTTGTACTGGGTGCTCTCCAACGGCACGACCGTGTTGTGGCCGTCGTTGCCGCCAAACATGAACAGGCACACCAGGGCTTTGTAGTCCGTCGCGGCCTGTGCGGCCGCGAGCCCGAAACGGCCCAGACCGAGCAGCATGCCGGCGCCGGCGCCGAGGCGAAGGAAGTTGCGTCGCGAGATCGAGTGCGCAGTCGTCATGGGTTCCTCAACGGAATCGCCGCCTCAGCGTTGGATGAGATACTCACCCGACATCGAGGTCAGGTAGAGCGCCGTCAGCATGCGGGCGTTGTTGTCCGGCATCTGCGGCAGCGCGGTGAGCAGGGCGGCGCGCGTCGCCGGCGCCATGCGGCCAAAGAGCAGCGCGCTGTCGACCGCGTCGACGAGCGCCGTGGCGTTGCCCGCGATGGCCAGGAACGGCTGCAGCAGCGGGTTGGTCGGGTACTGATACATCAGCGAGTAGAAGAAGTTGGCGCGATTGATCGCATCGCTCACCGAGTAGATCTGGAACTCCGGTCCGTAGAGCGCCGTGCGCGGGATACGGTACGAGGGCGAGTAGTGGCCGAAGACCGACGGGGCGTCGAGCATGCTCTCGTTCATGTACGTGAACAGGTAGGCGAACTGCGACGCAGGGCCGGGATTCAGACTCAGCGCCCGCACCAGGGCGATGGTGTGCTGCACCGGCGTGCGCAGGCGGCCGAAGTTCGCCGGCGGCGTGTCGTTGCGCGCCTCGGCATCGAGCAGGATGGCGGTGAGCACGGCGCGCATATCGCCGCGCACACCGGCCCCGTTGTCGTTGAAGACCGCCGCGACCCGTGCGACGTACCCCGGGCTCGGGTTGCTGGTGATCAGGGCGCGAATCAACCGGGTGCAAATGAACGGGCCGACATTGGGCTGGTAGAAGATGATGTCGATCGCGTCGTCGAGGTCTTGCTGAGCGCTCTGGTTGGCGGGGATGACGTCACCGAGCAGTGTCTTGCTGGTCGCGTTGTGCTTCGATGCCACCGGCAGCATCGGGCCCGGATAGTAGTTCGAGTTCTGGTAGGTCGGCGGCGTGCCGGTCGGATTGCCAAAGGTCCAACCGGTCAGCGCCTTGGCGAGCTGCTGGACGTCGACCTGCGAGTACGTCGGGATGGGTACGTTCTGCGCATCGACCTGCACCGACCCGTCGAGGTTGAGTTGATACAGGCCCATGGAGAAGAGCTGCATGACTTCGCGCGGGTAGTTCTCGTTGGCCGCGCCGCCCATCAGGCCGCTGTTGGCGAGGTCGAGATACTTCCCCATCGACGCGTCGAGGGTGATCTCGGCGAGCAGCGTGCGGTAGTTGCCGAAGGCGTTGCGGCTGAGCAGCTGCAGCCAGGGGATGATCTCGTTGGCGTTGGTGTTCTTGTTGCTGGCCTCGACGATGATCTCGCTGAGCGCGTAGATGACCCGCTGGCGCAGCTGATCCGGACCGGCCAGGGCATTGCCGAAGAAGGCGTCGATGGCATCGGAGCGCTGCGCCGTGGCGAGCGGTGGCCAGGGCGACTCGGGCATCGCGAACTGCTCGTCGAGGAAGGCCGAGATGCCGATCTGCGCGATGTGCGCCATGAGCTGTTTGGTCGGGCCGAATGTCGACTGCTCGAGAAACCGGCCGTAGGTCACCGCCAGTGGGTCCGGAGTCGGCGGGGGCGTGGGAATGGCGCTCGGCGACTGATTCGCGCCCGGCGTGTTGGTCGGGGTCACGCTGGTGCGGGGAGTCGCGCTCCGTGTCGGTTCGAGGCGCATGGTGGACGTGGCGCTCGGGTCCATCCGCATGGTGGCGGTTCTGGTCGGGCTGGGCTGCGTCGTGTTCGTGGCCGTCGGGTTGGGGCGTGTGCTCGTCGGGGTGGCGGGTCGCAGCGTGAACGTGCGCGTGGGTTCCGGGCGCTGCGTGAACGTGGCCGTCGGGAGGCGGACGGTATTGGTTCGCGTCGGCTCCACCCGCCGCGTGGGGGTGCGAGTCGACGGCGGACGCGTCGGCGTGCGGGCGGCGCGCACGTTCAAGAGGAGCGTCGCCGAGACGGCCCCGGGGCCGGGATTCGCGACCGTGATGCTGACCGAGCCGGTCGCGGTGGCGGCGCCGGTGGCGGTCAGCAGCGAGGACGAGTTGAAGGTCGTCGCGACCGGCGCCCCATTCCACCGCACGACCGCGCCGGGCACGAAGCGGCTGCCGAACGCCCGCAGCGCAAATGCCCCTGCCTCGAGGGAGCTGGGGCTGATCGAGCTGAGCCAGGGGACGGGATGGCGCACGGTGATCAAGCATGATGCCGTGCTCGGCGGGTTGGTCGTTTGCGTCGCCGTCGCCGTGACGGTCCAGCCCGCGGGCGGAACCGCCGGTGCGGTGTATTTGCCGGCACTATCGATGAAGCCGACGGTAGCGTTGCCGCCGGCGATGCCATTGACCGACCACGTGACCGCTGTGGTCACGGCACCGTTCGCATAGGCAGTCAAGCGGCGGTCCGCCCCGACGGTCACGAAGGCTGTCGTCGGCGATACAGTGATGCTGTGTGCCGGGGCAGGCGCCGCGAGGGCGGCCAGGCCGAGCAACACAGCCAACGTCAGTTGTCTCAGGCCGCACACACGCACGTCTGTTCTCCCCTCACCGAGATGTGCTCAGCAAAGACATCGCCATGCGTCTGTGTCGCCGGCGTGCGGTTGACCTGCAACGCGCGTCCGGGGAGTGAGTGCCACGAATTGGCGCCGCCGCGTCAAAGCGGCCCGTGGCGGCCGCAATTTGCCCGCTTCGGCGCGCATGCTCTCGCATGGCAACGCGCACGACGCGCTGCTCTGCCGCAGCAAAGCGCGCGCTCCACTCTCCTTCCCAATTGATCGGGTTTTTGCTCCGCGTCGTCTTGTCGATGGCAATCGGGTGGGGCACCATGGTGATGGAACCGCGCAGCAAGAGGGGGATGCGATGAAGTGCAGCGTTTGGGCCGTGCACCGGTCGTTTTACTTTGCGTGTGTGCTCGCGGGCGTCCCGATCCTTGGCGCCAGCGCCGCGGCGCAAACCCTCTCCGACCCGTCGCTCACGCTCTCACCAGTGGTCACCACCGGTCTGTCGCTGCCCACCACGATGGCGTTCGTCGCGCCGAACGATTTCCTCGTGCTGCAGAAGAACAACGGCCAGGTGCGCCGCGTCCTCGGCGGCGTGCTGCAACCCGGCATCGTGCTCGACGTCAACGTCAACAGCGACAGCGAGCGCGGCCTGCTCGGCATCGCGGTCAACACCGAGAGCCCGCCGGCCGTGTTCCTCTACTACACGGAAGCGACCGGCGCCGACGGCGGCACGCCGCTCGGCAACCGCGTCTACCGCTACACCTGGAACGCCGGCCTCGGCCAGTTGCAGAGCCCGGTGATGATCCTCGATCTGCCCGTGACGCCGGGCCCGAACCACGACGGCGGCGTGCTCGTCCTCGGCCCCCCGGGCGTCGGCTCGGCCGGCGACGGCAGCCTGCTGTACGTCGTCATCGGCGATCTCAACCACAACGGCCAGACACAGAACATCGTCGGCGGCCCGGCGCCGGACGACACCGGCGTCATCCTGCGCCTCGAGCAGGACGGCACCCCTGCTCCGGGCAACCCGTTCGTGCCCTACTGCAGCGTCACCACGTCGACCACCTGTCCGGGTGGCGGCGGCTGCCCAGGCGGCGAGACCTGCCGCACGCAAGTCGGGCGCTACTACGCCTACGGCGTGCGCAATAGCTTCGGCATGGCGCTCGATCCGGTCACCGGCGACCTGTGGAACACCGAGAACGGCCCCGGCGACTACGATGAGGTGAACCGCGTGCTGGCCGGGTTCAACAGCGGCTGGAACCGCATCATGGGGCCCGACGCGCTCGACCCGCAGGGCGTCGGCGACCTCTTCCACATGCCCGGCGCCGGCATCACCTACAGCGATCCGGAGTTCTCCTGGTTCAACACCATCGCGCCGACCGGCATCGTCTTCCCGAGCGGCAGCACGCTCGGCGCTCCCTACGACACGGTCGCACTGGTCGGCGATTCCAACAACGGCAATCTGTACCGTTTCCCGTTGAACGGCGGGCGCACCGCCTTCGACCTCTCCGCCTTTCCGACGCTCACCGACCTGGTCGCCAACGACGTCACCGAACGCAACCTGCTGCGCATCGGCCAGGGTTTCGGCAGCATCACCGATCTGAAGATCGGCCCCGACGGCAACCTGTACATCGTCTCGATCGGTCTCGGCGACATCTACCGCGTCTCCGGTGGTCCGACGCCGACGTCCACACCCACCGCTACGATCACCAACACGCCAACGGTCACACCAACCCGCACGCCGACCAACACGCCACCGGCGCCCACGCCGACACCGACCGCGACGCCCACGTCCACCGCGACGGCGACATCGACGATCACGCCCACCGCCGCGCCGACCGCGACCGCACCGCCGCCGCCGACCTGCGCGGCGACGCCGGAAGTGTGTCGCACGCCCGTGGTCGGCGGCAAGGCACTGGTGGCGCTGAAGGACAATGCCGCCGACGACTCCAAGGATACGCTGCTGTGGAAGTGGCTCAAAGGCGCCGCGACCGACAAGAGCGAGCTCGGCGACCCAGTCAACGCGACGGGCTACGAGCTGTGCCTCTACGACAGCACCGGTCTGGTCGCCAACGCGACGATCCCCGCCGGCAACGGCTGGAGCGAGAAGAGCAACGGCTTCAAGTATCGCGACGGCGCCGGCACCGCCGACGGCATCCAGACGATCATCCTGAAAGCCGGCGCGGCCGAGAAAGCCAAGATCGTCGTGCGCGGCAAGGGCCTCGGCGTCGACATGCCCGACCTCAGCCTGCTGACATCGCCACTGACGGTGCAACTCAAGCGCGCCGGCGGCACGGTGTGTTGGGGCGCGGCCTACACCTTCCCGCCGTCACTGAAGAACAGCGCCACCACCTTCAAGGACAAAGCCGATTGAGGAACGCTACTCCCCCGACGAGAACCCGTGCTGCGCGCGCCCCTGCGCGCCGTCGAAGTGCTGTGACGTCTTGTAGAGCTCGAAGCGCCCGTCGGCCGCCCAGGTGGCGCAGCGCGCCCGCAGCGCTTGCATCTCGCCCGCCGTCATCGGCGTGAAGCGCCGCGCGATCGCCAGATTCTTCTGCAGGACTTCGGTCGAGTCGATGCCGCTGACCAGCGTCGCGATCGGCAGGCTCAGCACGTAGCGCAGCGCTTCCGCGGCGGTGAGAACGCCTTGCTGCACCGCCGCGGCGTTGCCGCCGAGACTCTTCATCGCGATCGGCGCGATGCCGCGCTGGGTGAGAATCGGCAAGACCTCCCGTTCGAAGCTGCGGAAGCTGGCGTCGAAGGGATTGAGCGGCACCTGGACGGCATCGAAGGGATACCCCTGTGAGAGCATCTGCAGATGGATCGCCGGCGACTTGTGCCCGGTGAAGCCGACGAAGCGGGTCTTGCCTTGGCGCTTCGCTTTGGTGAGCGCTTCCATCACGCCGTCGGGCTGGAAGTGCAGGGCCGGGTCATTGTCGTAGATGACCTCGTGCACCTGCCACAGATCGACGTGGTCGGTGCGCAAGCGGCGCAGCGACTCCTCGAGCTGTGCCATGGCCGTGCTGGCCGCGCGGCCGTGCGTGCACACCTTGGTCATCAGGAACGCCTCGTCGCGCCGCCCGGCCAGCGCGGCGCCCATCCACTGTTCGGAGCGCCCGTCGTGATACTCCCAGGCGTTGTCCATGAAGTTGACGCCGGCATCGAGCGCCGCGCGCACCATTGCCACCGCCTCCGTTTCGCTGGCCAGCATGCCGATCGCGTACCCACCGATCCCGATCAGCGAGACGGAAGCACCGGTGCGCCCGAATGGTCGCCGCGCGACGGGCCCGCTGTCAGTCGCGCCACCCGCGGCGCGGGCGAACGACAGGCCTCGCTTTGCGAGCCACTGCAAACCGACCGCAACTGCCCCGGCCGCGAGTGCAAGCCGGGACAAGAACTGCCGTCGGCGCATCTTCGACCCGATACCAAGAAGCGCCTTGGCAATCGATACAGGGTGCGGCCGTCCCTGCCGGCGCTGACCAAAGCGGGCCGCGCGGCTGCACCCTCGAACCAGACCGATCTTCAACGTCCCTGGTTGACGAGCGCGCTGCCTGTGCTCAGCTGAGTGGGCTATGGCCGAGCCGATCCCCGTCATCCTCAACGCGACTGCGGGTCCAGACCAACCCGACCAGGTCGAGACGATCACCGCACTGTTTCACGCCGCCGGCGCGGAGGTGCGGGTGCTGGCGGCGGGCCAGGGCTCGGAGATCGCACAACTCGCGCGCCGGGCGGCGGAACAGCGGCCGCCGGTCATCGTCGTGGGTGGAGGCGACGGCACGGTCAACTGCGTTGCCTCGGTGGTAGTGGGAACGGAGAGCGCGCTCGGTGTGCTGCCGCTCGGAACGCTCAATCACTTCGCCAAGGACCTCAACATCCCGCTCGCGCTGCCGGAAGCGGTGCAGACGATCGTCGCCGGGCATGTTCAGCGCGTCGACGTCGGCGAGGTCAACGGCCAGATCTTCCTCAACAACTCCAGTCTCGGGCTCTATCCGCACATGGTCCGCCATCGCGATATTCTGCGCCGGCGTCTCGGCGCCGGAAAGTGGCCGGCGGCGTTCTGGGCGGCGTTCACCGTCGCGCGCCGGCGGCCGTTCCTCAGTGTCAGCCTGCGCGAGGCGGACGGCGAGCGCCGCTATCGCACGCCGCTGGTCTTTGTCGGCAACAACGTCTACGCCATCGACGGCTTCAACCTCGGCGGCCGCGAGCGGCTCGACGCCGGTGAGCTGAGCCTCTACGTCGTCAGCCGACCCAACCGCTGGGCGGTGTTGACGCTCGGCGCGCGGGCGCTCTTCGGCCGCATGCGGCAGGCGCGCGACTTCGAAACGCGCACCGCCCAGGAGCTGGCGGTGGAGACGCGCGGGACGCACATCGCGGTCGCCACCGATGGCGAGGTGCGCGACACCGCGACGCCGCTGCACTACAAGATCCGCCGCGGCGCGTTGCGCGTGATCGTCCCCGCGCCGGTCGTGGGCGAAGGCCCGAGCTGATGCGCACCGTCGTCCACCTCTCGGATCTGCACTTCGGCCGCGTCGACCACGCGCTGCTCGAACCGCTGCGCGCGCGCGTGCACGATCTGGTGCCCGACGTCGTCGCCGTCTCCGGCGATCTCACGCAGCGCGCCAGGTCGTCGCAGTTCCGCCAGGCGCGCGCCTTTCTCGACTCACTGCCCCAGCCGCAAGTCGTCGTGCCCGGCAATCACGACGTGCCGCTCTTCAACGTGGCGCTGCGCTTTCTCGCGCCGCTCGACCGTTACCGGCGGCATGTCTCGGCGGATCCGGAGCCCGCTTATGTCGACGAGGAGGTTGCGGTGATCGGCGTCAACACCGCGCGCTCGCTGGTCTTCAAGGGCGGGCGGATCAACGAGCAGCAAGTCGAGCGCCTGCGGGCACAGCTCTGTGCGCTCGGCGATCGGGTGACGAAGGTGATCGTCACCCACCACCCGTTCGATGTTCCCCCCCACCGGGAAGATGAGGCCGACCAGATCGTCGGCCGCGCCGCCATGGCGATGGCGGCGTTGGCGCGCGGTGGCGTCGACGTGCTGCTCTCCGGACACCTGCACGCCAGCCACTCGGGTCACCCGATCGCGCGCTACCAGACCGCCGACTTCTCCGCCCTGGTCGTGCAGGCCGGTACCGCGACCTCGACGCGCCGGCGCGACGAATCGAACTCCTTCAACGTCTTGCGCATCGAGCACGCGCGCATCGAGGTTGAGCAGTACGTCTGGCGCCCGCAGCAAGGCGACTTCTCCCACTCTGCATCCGCCGCCTTCGAGCATACGCCGGAGGGCTGGGCGCCATTCGTTACTGCGGCGGGGCGTTGACCGGATTCGTGTTTGCCGCGCCGCCCGGGAGCACACTGCCGGCGGGATTGCTGACCGCCGCGCCGGTACCGCCGCCGGGGAGAACCTGACCGGCGGGATTGCGCACGCTGGTGCCGTCACCGCCGCCGGGAAGAACCTGCGCGGCAGGTGGCTCCGGAGCAACCTGGGCAGGCAGGTCGAATGCGTCGACTGCCGCGGGTTCTGGCTGCTGTTGCACCGATCCCCGCGGTTCGACGGGCTGCTGACCCGCCGCACCAAAAGGCGCCGGGCCGGCTGCATTGGGCAGCGCCGGGGCGCGCATATCTCTTCCAATCGATCCTCGCGCCCCGGCGCCGGCGGCACCTCCCGCCGGTTGACTCCCGGCGGCGCCCAAGGGCGCCGGCCCCGCGGCCCCGTGTGGCGCCGGACCCGCGGCTCCGCCGCCGCTCACCTGCGCCCTGACATCCCCCGCCGCAACGACGGAACAGAGCGCGGCGAGCACAACACCATTCCGAGTGATTCTCATGCTGGGCGCACGGTGCACCATCCGGGCCGTGTCATCCGCGCCGCGATTTGCGGAGTCTCACCGACAGGTTCGACTGTTTTGGGTTGTGCGACTTACAAACCGTGGGAATGTGCACGGCGAAGAAATCCTTGACTAAGCGCCACGGCTCATCTAGCAGTCAATCCGGATATACGGATTGAATGAACAACGGCGACCCGGCGATTCTCGGATGGATGGCGGCTCTGGCCGACGCGACGCGCGCGCGGACACTGCGGCTGGTCGAGCAGTACGAGCTCACCGTCGCCGACCTGCGCGCCGTGTTGCAGCTGCCGCAGTCGACGGTCAGCCGGCATCTCAAGCTGCTCGGCGACGAAGGGTGGGTAGCGGCGCGGCCCGAAGGGACGAGTCGCCTCTACCGCATGAACACCGAGGACCTCGATCCGGTCGCGCGCCGGCTCTGGACGCTGATCCGCGAGCAGACCGCGCAGACCCGCGCCGCCGCACACGACGACCAGCGGCTTGCCACCATTCTCTCCGCCCGCCAGAGCCGCTCGCAGGCGTTCTTTCAATCCGCCGCCGGGCAGTGGGATCGGCTGCGCAGCGAGATGTTCGGCGACCGTTTCGATCTCACGGCGCTGGCCGGACTGCTCGACGACACCTGGGTCGTCGGCGATCTCGGCTGCGGCACCGGGCAGCTGTCCGAGGTCGTCGCCCCGTTCGTGCAGCGGGTGATCGCGGTCGACAGCTCACGCGCGATGCTGAAGGCGGCACGCCAACGCGTGGCGCACCTGAAGCACGTCGACGTCCGCCACGGCGACCTCGAAGCGCCGCCGATCGACGACGCCGCGCTCGATGCCGCGCTGAACTGTCTGGTGCTGCACCACGTCAGCGATCCGCCGGCAGTGCTGCGCGCGGCGGCGCGCACCCTGCGGCCCGGCGGCCGCTTGCTGGTCATCGATATGCTGCGCCACGACCGGCGCGAGTTCCAACAGCAGATGGGACATGTTTGGTTGGGGTTCGAACCGACTCAGATCACCGAGTGGTTGCGCGCGGCGGGATTCGATCCCGTGCGCGTGCAGCCGCTGCCACCCGCGCCGCAGGCAAAGGGCCCGGCGCTGTTCGCCGCCACGGCGCGGCGCGCATCACACCACAACGATTCGCATGAGGGAGGGACCACGCAATGACCGCACAAATGAAGGCCACACCGGCATCGACCGAGCGGCCGCGCTTCAAGGTCAGGGACCTGGCGCTGGCCGAGCTCGGCCGCAAGGAGATTCGCCTCGCCGAGCAGGAGATGCCCGGCCTGATGGCACTGCGCGCCCGCCACGGCGCCACCAAGCCGCTGCGCGGCGCCAAGATCATGGGCTCGCTGCACATGACCGTGCAGACTGCCGTCTTGATCGAAACGCTGACCGACCTGGGCGCCGACGTGCGCTGGGTGTCGTGCAACATCTTCAGCACGCAGGACAGCGCCGCGGCGGCCGTCGCCGTCGGCCGCACCGGCACCGTCGACAAGCCGGCCGGCATCGCCGTCTTCGCCTGGAAGGGCGAGACGCTCGAGGAGTACTGGTGGTGCACGAATGAGGCGCTGGTGTGGCCGGACGGCTCCGGTCCGGATCTGATCGTCGACGACGGCGGCGACGCGACGCTGCTGGTCCACAAGGGACTCGAGCTCGAACAGGCGGGCCGCGTTCCCGACTTCGACCCGGCCAATGACCCGGAGGAGTGGGGCGTCATCCTCGACCTCGTCCGCCGCCTGCAACAGGAAGCACCCGGCCAGTGGCAGCGCATCGCGCCGCGCGTCCGCGGCGTCAGCGAGGAGACCACCACCGGCGTGCATCGGCTCTACGAGATGGCCAAGAAGGGCACGCTGCTGTTCCCGGCCATCAACGTCAACGACTCGGTCACCAAGAGCAAGTTCGACAACGTCTACGGCTGCCGCCACTCGCTCATCGACGGCCTCAACCGCGCCACCGACGTCATGCTGGGCGGCAAGGTCGCCGTCGTCTGCGGCTTCGGTGAAGTCGGCAAGGGCTGCGCCGAATCGCTGCGCGGTCAGGGCTGCCGCGTCATCGTCACCGAGATCGACCCGATCTGCGCGCTGCAGGCGGCGATGCAGGGCTACGAGGTCAGCACCGTCGACGATTTCATCGACAAGGCCGACATCTTCATCACCTCCACCGGCAACCTCGGCATCATCACCGCCGCCCACATGGCGCGCATGAAGGACAAGGCGATCGTCGCCAACATCGGCCACTTCGACAACGAGATCGACATGGCCGGCCTGGCGAAAGTGCCGGGAATCAAAAAGATCAACATCAAGCCGCAGTACGACGAATGGGTGTTCCCCGACGGACACTCGGGGCTCGTCCTCGCCGAGGGGCGGTTGATGAACCTCGGCTGCGCCACCGGCCATCCGTCCTTCGTCATGAGCGCCTCGTTCACCAACCAGGTGCTGGCGCAGCTCGAGCTCTGGCAGAACACCACACAGTATGAACGCCAGGTGTACATGCTGCCCAAGCGTCTCGACGAGGAAGTCGCGCGCCTGCACCTCGACAAGCTCGGCGTCAAGCTGACGACGCTGACCCCGAAGCAGGCCGAGTACCTCGGCGTCGCGCCCGAGGGGCCGTACAAGCCCGACCACTACCGCTACTGATTCACGACCGCTTGCGGGGAGGGAGGGAGTGCATATGCGCTTCCCCCTCCCGGCTCGCGGGCGAGCGTGATGCGCAGCGTCGCGATAACGATCGGCACGACGCCGACCACGAGAAACACCATGTCGGCCCCGATGCGGGCCCACTCGAGCAGGTGAAACGTGCCGCTGGTCAAGAATTCCAGCCGACGCGCGTGCCAGTAACCGTTCGAGAGCACATCCCAGAGCTGCAGCACACCGCCCGGAAAGAGATCGAGCAGGACCATCAGGGCGAGGCCGGCGTTGAGCCCCCAGAAGCCGGTGCGGATGAGGCCTTCGACGCGCTGCCAGCGCGCGTCGTCGGCGAAGGCGCGCATGCAGAAGACGACGACGGCGAGCGCGAGCATGCCAAACACGCCGAACATCGCCGTGTGTCCGTGATTGCTGGTGAGCAGCGTCCCGACCTCGAAGTAGGAGACGATCGGCAGGTTGATGAGGAAGCCGAAGACGCCGGCGCCGACGAAGTTCCAGAAGCCGACCGCCATGAGGAAGTAGATCGCCCAGGTCTGCCGGGCGGCGAACGCGTCGCCGCACTCGCCGCAGCGGCGGTCCTGCAGTCTGACGAAGTCCCAGGCGTCGAGCGTCAGCAGCGTCAGCGGCACGACCTCCATCGCCGAGAAGCAGGCCGCCAGCCCCATGTTGAGCGTGCCCTGCCCGGTGAAGTACCAGTGGTGCCCGGTGCCGACGATGCCGGCCCCCAGATAGAGAATGGCGTCGAGGTAGACGATGCGCGTCGCCGTCGTCGCGCTCACCAGACCCATCTGGAAGAACATCACCGCCACCAGCACGGTGGCAAAGAGCTCGAAGAAGCCCTCGACCCACAAGTGGATGATCCAGAACCGCCAGTTGTCGATGACGGCGAAGTTGGTGTGCGGACCGTAGAACAGCGCCGGCAGGTAGAAGACGGGGATCGCGACGGCGGCGTAGAGGAAGAGCGAAGCGAGATCGCCGTCGTGCGGCCGGCGCATCGCGGGGCGCAGGGCGCGGAACATGAGGACGAGCCAGAAGACGAGCCCCACGGCGAGCAGCACCTGCCAGAAGCGGCCGAGGTCGAGGTACTCCGAGCCCTGGTGACCGAGCCAGAACCAGAGGCCGCCGAGTTGATCGTTGATTCCCAGCCACTCGCCGAAGAGACTGCCGCCGACGACGAGCGCGAGCGCGCCGAGCAGCACGAGCGCGCCGAGACGTTGCCCTGGCGGCTCCGCGCCGCCGACCAGCGGCGCCAGGAAGAGCCCGCCCGCCACCCAGGCGGTGGCGATCCAGAAGATGGCGAGCTGCAGATGCCAGGTGCGCAGGAGGTTGTAGGGCAGCCAGCGCGCGAGATCGAAACCGTAGAATGCCCCCGGCTCGACGCGGTAGTGCGCCAGCGCCCCGCCGGCGAGCGTCTGCAAGAGAAACAGCACCGCCACGACCGCCAGGAAGAAACGCGTCGCCCGCTGGCTCGGCGTCAGTTGCCAGCCGCCGAGCCGGTTGTCGTGCCGGTGTCCGGGGGCTTCCTCGCCTCGCCAGCCGAGATAGTCGAAGCGCCCGAAGGCGAGCAGGACGACTCCCAGTCCTCCGAGTAGCGTCACCAGGCTGAGGGCGCTCCAGAGGTACGTCGACGCGGTCGGGCCGTTGCCGACCAATGGCTCGTAGGGCCAGTTGTTGGTGTACGAGTAGTCCTTGCCGGGGCGGTTGGCGACGGTGGCCCAGGTCGCCCAGGCAAAGTAGGCGGCGAGCGCGTCCAGATCGGCGCGGTCGACAATGTAGCGCGGTGGCAGCCCGGGAGCGGCCGTGGCGCCGCCAAAGTACTCGCCCCACTCGCGCTGCTGCGTCGAGAACGCCGCGGCCTCCGAGGGCGAGAAACGCAGCGTCTCGGTCGTCGGGTCGTAGCGGTTCTCCTTGGCCTCCGCGCGCACCGCCTCGCCGATGTCGCGCGCCAGTCCGGCCTCGAGCGCGGCGTACGGCTTGCCGTGCCGGGCCATCGCGAGCGTGTCGCGGCTGATCTCCGCCAGGCGGTGGAGGTACTCCGCCGTGTAGTCGGGCCCCAGGTACGCGCCGTGGCCCCACAGCGTGCCATGCTCCATGAGGCCGTACTTGAGGAAGACCTCCTGCCCGCGGAGAACGTCCGCGCGGGTGAAGAGCGTGCCCCCCGCGGCGTCGACCACCCGGGCCGCGATCGGCGGCGCGTTGTCATAGGTTTCGACGGTGACGATCGAGAGAATGGTGAACCCGACGATCATCACCAGGATGGCGCCGTGTCGCCACCAGGGGGAGAGGGACGGTTCGCGGGAGCGCTCGTCCATCACTTCACTACCTCATCGACGCCACACGGGGCGTCCGTTGGCGATCAGTGTTGTGGCTTCACCTCGATGGTGATCTTGCGCACGGTGATCCACTCGTCGAGGATGTCGTCGAGGCGGCCGCTCTTCTCCCATTTCTCGAGCAATGCGTTCAGGCGATGGCGCAGCGCCTCGTCTTCGGGGCGCACGGCCCACGCCAGGTGCTCCGTGGTGAGCGGGCGGTAGCGCCCCGCGAGGTCGTCGTAGCCGGGCTCGAAGCGCCCGGTGTAGCGCCAGATGGTCGGCGCGTCGTGCACGTAGAAATCGATCTGGTGCGCGCGCAGCGCCGCGATGCCTTCTTCGACCGGCCCGAGCGGCACCAGGATGGCCTGCTTGAGATTGCCGCGAGCGTAGATCTCGCCCGTGGTGTTGCGCTGGAAGCCGACGCGCGTCGTCGGCAGGTCGAGCGCCGAAGGCGACGCCAGACGCCCGAGGTCCTCCTTGCGCATCAACGCCATCTGTCCGACTTGCAGGTAGGGGCGGGTGAAGGCGACGGACTTGCCGCGCTCGTCGGTGATCGACATGCCCGACATGACGACGTCGACGCGGTGATCGAGCAGGGCGGGGATGAGGTCTTCCCACTGCAACTCGACCAGCGGCGCGGCGACGCCCAGCGCCTTGGCCATGGCAGCGGCAAAGTCGACCTCGACGCCCTTGATCTGGCCGTTCTCCTTGAAGGCCATCGGCGGATAGATGGGCGCGATGCCGATCCGCACCGCCACCGGCGCGTCGGCGGCCGCCCCAGGCGCCGCGGGTTCCGCGGCGCGGGCTCCGACCGCCGTTGCCAGCATCGCGAACAGCAGCGCCGCCCCGCGTTTCGTGTTCCGTCCGTCCCGCCTGCTGCCGAATCTCCTCATCGCTTCCGCCTCCTCGCGAGTGCACGCTCAACGGCCGCGCGCTCCGTGCGCCCGCCGCGTTGGGACCTTGGCATATCCGCCGCGCGGCGAAAAGCGCGCGCCCCGTGTCTTGTGCCTGCCGCGCGACGCATTGCAGGTCGGCGGCGGTTGAACTATCCCCGCTGCACGCCGTCAATGCATGGGGTCCATGCATGCGATTGTGGGAGGTGTGATGCGCGCGATGACTGCTCGGAGCTGCCTGTTGGCGGCGCTGCTGCTCGGTGCCCGGCCGGTGGCCGCGGCGCCGGATCTCTACACCGGCCATGGCATCGCCATGCACGGCGACATGAAGTACGGCCCGGCGTTCACCCACTTCGACTACGTCGACCCCAAGGCGCCGAAGGGCGGCGAGCTGCGCCAGTCCGGCATCGGCACCTTCGACAGCTTCAACGCGTTCATCATCAAGGGCAACCCCGCCGCCGGCATCGGCTACATCTACGACACGCTGCTGACCGCCTCGGCCGACGAGCCGTTCACCGAGTACGGCTTGCTGGCCGAGAAGGTCGAGATGCCACTTGACCGCTCGTGGGTGGCCTTCACGCTGCGCGCCGGGGCGCGCTGGCACGATGGCAAGCCGATCACGGTCGACGACGTGCTCTGGACCTTCGACGCCTTGAAGACCAAGGGCACGCCTTTCTACCGCGCCTACTACGGCAGCGTCGCGAAGGTGGAAGCGGTGGGCGAACGGGTGGTGAAGTTCACCTTCGCACCGGGCGAGAACCGCGAGCTGCCGCTGATCCTCGGCCAGTTGCCGGTGTTGCCCAAGCACTACTGGGCCAGCCGCGACTTCGCCGCCACGACGCTCGAGCCGCCGCTCGGCAGCGGGCCGTATCGGATCGAGAGCTTCGAAGCCGGACGCCGCATCACCTACCAGCGCGTGCCCGACTACTGGGGCGCGCAGCTGCCGGTCAACGTCGGGCGCAACAACATCGACCGCATCCGCATCGACTACTACCGCGATTCGACCGTCGCGCTCGAGGCGTTCAAGGCCGGCGAATACGACCTGCGTATCGAGAGTTCCGCCAAGGAATGGGCCACCTCGTACGACTTCCCCGCTCTGCGCAACGGGCTGGTGATCAAAGAGGCGATCCCCAACAACCGCACGGCTGGGATGCAGGGCTTTGCCTTCAACACCCGCCGCCCGCTCTTCACCGATGCGCGCGTCCGCCAGGCACTCGCCTATGCGTTTGACTTCGAGTGGTCGAACAAGACCCTCTTCTACGGCCAGTACACGCGCACGCGCAGCTACTTCGACAACTCCGAACTGGCCGCGACCGGCTTGCCCAGCCCCGCCGAGCTCGCCGTGCTCGAGCCCTACCGGGGCCGCGTGCCGGACGAGGTGTTTACCGCCGAGTACCAGCCGCCGCGCAGCGACGGCTCGGGCAACATCCGCGACAACCTGCGCCAGGCCGTGCAACTGCTCGGCGCGGCCGGCTGGCAGATCGACGCCAAGACGCGCCAGCTCACGCACCGCGACGACGGCCGCGCGCTGGCGTTCGAGATCCTGCTCGTCGAGCCGATGTTCGAACGCATCGCGCTGCCGTTCGTCAAGAACCTCGAACGGCTCGGCGTCACGGCGACGGTGCGCACGGTGGACACCGCCCAGTACCGCCGCCGGCTCGACGAGTTCGACTTCGACGTCGTCGTCGGCAGCTGGCCGCAATCGCTCTCGCCCGGCAACGAGCAGCGCAGCTTCTGGGGCTCGGCATCGGCCGATCGCCCGGGGAGCGAGAACATCATCGGCATCAAGAACCCCGCCATCGACGAGCTGATCGAGGGCGTGATCGCCGCCCCCGACCGCGCCGGCCTGGTGACGCGCGTGCGCGCGCTCGACCGCGTGCTGCAGTGGGGTCACTGGGTGATTCCCAACTGGCACATCGCCTCGGACCGCCTGGCGTACTGGGACAAGTTCGGTCACCCGAAGGTGACGCCCGCCCAGGGAGTGCAGATCGACGCCTGGTGGGTCGACCCGGCCAAGGAGGCCGCGTTGGAGACGCGCAAGCCGGCAGCCAAGTAAGCGCCCTCCCCTCGCCCCGCCCGCGATGCTCGCCTACGTCGTCCGCCGCCTGCTGCTCGTGATCCCGACGCTGTTCGGGATCATGGTGCTCAACTTCGCCATCATCAACGCG
Organism: uncultured Binatia bacterium (SeqCode); assembly: GCA_964455095.1. Classification (GTDB taxonomy): domain Bacteria; phylum Desulfobacterota; class Binatia; order HRBIN30; family CADEER01; genus CAYVUV01. The sequence continues at coordinate 16,713 of CAYVUV010000287.1, read as the reverse complement.
GCGCCGGGCGGGCCCGTCGAGCAGCTGCTGGCGCGGCTCAAGGGCACCGACGTGCAGGCCACCGCGCGCTTCGCCGGCGGCCGCGAGCGCGAAGCGGGCAATGCGGCGCGCCAGCCCGGATCGGGCGGCGACGTCAGCCGCTACCGCGGCGCGCAGGGTCTCGACCCGGCGTTCATCAAGGAGATCGAGCGCCAGTTCGGTTTCGACAAACCGGCGCACGAGCGTTTCGTCCTGATGATGAGCCGCTTCCTGCGCTTCGATTTCGGCGAGAGCTTCTTCCGCAGCCGCTCGGTCATGGGCCTGGTGCTGGAGAAAATGCCGGTGTCGATCTCGCTCGGGCTGTGGACCACTCTGCTCGTCTACGCCATCTCGATTCCGCTCGGCGTCGCCAAAGCGGTGCGCGACGGCTCGCGGTTCGACGTCTGGACCTCGGCGGTGGTGATCGTCGGCAACGCCGTGCCGGGCTTCCTGTTCGCCATTCTGCTCATCGTCCTGTTCGCCGGCGGCCGCTACCTCGATTGGTTCCCGCTGCGCGGCCTGGTGTCGGACAACTTCGCCGAGCTCAACACCTGGCAGAAGGCCGTCGACTACGTCTGGCATATGACGCTGCCGGTGCTGTCGATGGTCATCGGCGGCTTCGCCGGGCTGACGATGCTGACCAAGAACTCGTTTCTCGACCAGATCACGCAGCAGTACGTCGTCACCGCGCGCGCCAAGGGGCTGAGCGAGCGCCGCGTGCTGTACGGGCACGTGTTCCGCAACGCCATGCTGATCGTCATCGCCGGCTTCCCCGGCGCCTTCGTCGGCATCCTGTTCACCGGCGCGCTGCTCACCGAGGTGATCTTCTCGCTCGACGGCCTCGGCCTGCTCGGCTTCGAGGCGGCGATCAATCGCGACTACCCGGTGATGTTCGGCACCCTGTACTTCTTCACCCTGCTCGGGCTGCTGATGAAGCTGCTCGAGGACCTCACCTACGTCATCGTCGATCCGCGCATCGACTTCGAGCGCCGCGAGTCGTGAGGCGGGTGTGACGCCGATCAACGCCCGCCGCCTGGCGAGCTTCCGCGCGAACCGGCGCGGCTACTGGTCGCTGTGGATCTTCAGCGCCCTGCTGCTCATCAGCCTGTTCGCCGAGGTCATCGCCAACGACCGGCCGCTGCTCATCCGCTACGACGGCCGCTTCTATTTCCCCGCCCTCGTCGCCTACCCGGAGACGACTTTCGGCGGCTTCTTCGAAACCGAGGCCATCTACAGCGACGCCGAGGTGCGCGAGCTGATCGAAGCCAAAGGCTGGATGCTGTGGCCGCTGATTCCGTACAGCTCCGACACCGTCATCCACGACCTGCCCAGCCCGGCGCCGTCGCCGCCGACGGCGCAGAACTGGCTCGGCACCGACGACCAGGCGCGCGACGTCGTGGCGCGGCTGATCTACGGCTTTCGCCTGTCGGTGCTGTTCGGGCTGACGCTGACGCTGTTCAGCTCGGTCATCGGCGTCGCCGCCGGCGCCGTGCAGGGCTACTTCGGCGGCTGGTTGGATCTCCTGCTGCAACGCTTCATCGAGATCTGGTCGGGCCTGCCGACGCTGTACCTGCTCATCATCCTGGCCAGCGTCGTGACGCCGAGCTTCTGGTGGCTGCTCGGCCTGATGCTGTTGTTCAGCTGGATGTCGCTGGTCGGCGTCGTGCGGGCGGAGTTCCTGCGCGCCCGCAACTTCGACTACGTGCGCGCCGCGCGCGCCCTCGGCGTCGACGACTGGCGCATCATGGCGCGCCACGTCCTGCCCAACGCCATGGTCGCCTCGCTCACCTTCTTGCCGTTTGTCACCAGCGGCGCGGTGGTGACCTTGACCTCGCTCGACTTCCTCGGCTTCGGCCTGCCGCCCGGCGCGCCGTCGCTCGGCGAGCTGCTCAAGCAGGGCAAGGACAACCTCCAGGCGCCGTGGCTCGGCTTCACCGGGTTCACCGTCATCGCGCTGATGCTGAGCCTGCTGGTGTTCATCGGCGAAGCGGTGCGCGACGCCTTCGACCCGCGCAAGACCTTTGCCGATCTCGACGGCCCGGCGGGCGAGCCCGCTATCGCCGCTGGCGCAGCGAGCCCGGTGGCCGCCGCGGCGCCCGATATCGAGGCGCCGCTGCTGGCCGTGCGCGATCTGCATGTCCGCTTCGGCCGCGGCGCAGCCGCCGTCGACGCCGTCGCCGGCGCGACGTTCGCCATCGTGCCGGGCGAGACCCTGGCGCTGGTCGGCGAGAGCGGCTCGGGCAAGTCGGTCACGGCGCTGTCGATCCTGCAGCTGCTGCCCTATCCGCACGCGGCGCATCCCGCCGGCAGCATTCGCTTTCGCGGCACCGAGCTCATCGGCGCCAACCAGTCGACCCTGCAAGACATCCGCGGCAACCGCATCGCGATGGTCTTCCAGGAGCCGATGACGTCGCTCAACCCGCTGCACAGCATCGAGCGCCAGGTCAGCGAGACGCTGCTGCTGCACAAGGGACTCAATCGCACCGCGGCGCGCGCGCGCGTCATCGAATTGCTCGAGCTGGTCGGCATCGAGCAGCCCGAGCGGCGTCTGGCGGCGTACCCGCACCAGCTCTCGGGCGGCCAGCGCCAGCGCGTGATGATCGCCATGGCGCTCGCCAACGAGCCCGATCTGCTCATCGCCGACGAGCCGACAACGGCCGTCGACGTGACCATCCAGGCGCAGCTGCTGGCGCTGCTCGCCGATCTGCGCCAGCGCCTCGGCATGGCGATGCTGTTCATCACCCACGACCTCGGCATCGTGCGCAAGGTCAGCGACCGCATCTGCGTCATGCGCCACGGCCGCATCGTCGAGACCGGAACGACGGCGGAGGTGCTGGCGCACCCGCAGCACCCGTACACGCAAGCGCTGGTCGCCGCCGAGCCGCGCGGGAAACCGGACCCGGCGCCGGCCGGCGCGGCGCCAATCGTGCAGTGCGAGCAGCTCAAGGTCTGGTATCCGATCACCGCCGGCATCCTGCGCCGGCCGGTCGACTACGTGCGCGCGGTCGACGGCATCAGCCTCACCGTGCACGAGGGCGAGACGGTCGGCGTCGTCGGCGAGAGTGGCTCGGGCAAGACCACGCTCGGGCTGGCGCTGCTGCGGTTGATCGGCAGCGAGGGGCCGATCGCCTTCGCCGGTCGCCCGATTCAGGGCCTGCCCGCGCGCGCGCTGCGGCCGTTGCGGCGCGAGATGCAGGTGGTGTTTCAGGACCCGTACAGCTCGCTCAGCCCGCGCCTGTCGATCGGGCAAATCGTCGAAGAGGGCCTGCTCGTGCACGGCATCGGCGCCACCGCCGCCGAGCGCGAGGCGCGCATCATCGCGGCGCTCGAGGAAGTCGAGCTCGACCCCGATACGCGCCACCGCTACCCGCACGAGTTCTCCGGTGGCCAGCGCCAGCGCGTCGCCATCGCCCGCGCCCTGGTGTTGCAGCCGCGCTTCGTCGTGCTCGACGAGCCGACGTCGGCGCTCGACGTCTCGGTGCAGGCACAGATCGTCGACCTGCTGCGCGCCCTGCAGGTGCGCCATCGCATCGCCTACCTCTTCATCAGCCACGACCTGCGCGTGGTGCGCGCCATGAGCCATCAGGTGCTCGTCATGCGCGACGGCGCGGTCGTCGAACAGGGGGCATCCGAAGACCTCTTCGCCGCACCCCAACACGCCTACACGCAAGCGCTGCTCGCCGCGGCCTTCGATCTCGCCGCGGTGGAAACGGGCGTGGTGAGGCGGTAAAGGACAGCGATGGCATCCGACAAAGTTCGCTACCAACTGCACGACCGCACCGCGGTCATCACCATGGACGACGGCAAGGCCAACGCGCTCTCGCACGAGGTGATCGACGCGCTGCAAGAGGCACTGGCGCGCGCCGAGAGCGAAGCGGCCGCGGTGCTGCTCACCGGGCGACCCAGTCGCCTCTCGGGCGGCTTCGATCTCGGCGCCATGACCGCCAGCCCTGACAGCGCGCGACAGCTCGTCACGGCCGGCGCCGAGCTCATGCTGCGCCTGTACATGTTCCCGCGCCCGGTGGTCGTGGCGTGCAACGGTCATGCGCTCGCCGCCGGCGCGATCCTGCTGCTGGTTGCCGATCTGCGCCTCGGTGCGGCCGGGTCGTTCAAGATCGGGCTCAACGAGGTGGCAATCGGCCTGACGCTGCCGATCTTCGCCACCGAGCTGGCGCGCGACCGCCTCTCCAAGCGCCACTTCAGCGCCGCCGTCACGCAGGCGCACATCTTCGACCCGGCCGGCGCCTGCGATGCCGGCTTCCTCGACGCCACCACCGCGCCCGAAACGCTGCTCGACGCCGCGCTGGCGCGCGCCGAGATCCTCGCCGGCCTGCCGCATCCCGCCTTCCGCAACACCAAACGCAACGAGCGCTCGGCCAGCGTGCAGCACATTCGCGAGACGCTCGCCGCCGACATGGCGGCGCTCACTGCCGTGCCCTGATCCGACGGATCGGTCCGATCGGTCGAATCGGTCCGATCAGCGCTGTACCACTTGATCGCCTAGGGTTTCCCCCAATTGACGGTGCGCGCGCGCCCGTGCCAGTGGCGGAAGGGACGGATACCGAGCTGGCATGAAGGGGCAAAGTGGGGGCTTGCGCGCGCTGAGCGTGGTGCTGATGACGTTGCTGCCGATCGGCATCGCGTTCGCGGCCTATCTGCTCCTCTACGTCAATGCGAAGAGAGCCTACCTGACGCAGCGCAACTTCCGCACGCTCGGGACGATGACCCGCCAGCTCTCCGAGCATCTCAGCGCCGTCAAGGTGGCAGCTGAGAGTGCTGCAGGCGAGTGCGGCAATCGCGATTGTTTGGTGCAGCGCCTTCGAGAAGTCCCCAACATCGAAATCGAGGCCGAGCCGGTTGCGGCAAAGCCAACGCCGACGCGGCAAAGAGGCAAGCGCCAGCAAGGCAGTAAAGCAACGTCTGGTCCGGCCAAGTTGCGCTTGGAAGTCAGGCCGGATGCGGTGGGCGCGTCCTTGACGTTGGAGTACGAGGGCCTCGGGTCTCCCGTCAAGGCAACGGTCAAGCTGCCCCGCATCATGGAAAAGCAGATCGCCACGGCGGTCTTCAATGACTTTGTGCTCGCCGACGCGAGTGGACGTATCCTCTATCACCAGAAGGATTTGGATACCGGCGACGTACCCGACCTGCAGACCCTGGTGAACGGCGCGACGAGCTTGAACGCGCGACCCGAGGAGATCGAAGGGCGGACGCCCCCGTCTTCGACACCCCGGCGCGGCCCAACGCCGAGTCCAACTCCTGCCGGCGCAAAGAGCGCTGCAGTCACCGCAACGACCATCTCGTTCAAAGTTCCCCTCGAGGCAACCTATCTCGGCGAGAAGTACCTGCTGTTCTTTCAATCGGTGCCGGTCCCTTTCTCCCTGCAGGGCGAGCGCCCCGCGTCCACCAAGCTCCTACTCTGCGGGCTGGTCAAAGCGGGCGAGCTCGATGCGAGCGCCCTGGAAGTCTCGCCGACCCTGCTCTCAATACTGGTGTTCCTGCTGCTGCTCGGGCTGCTGGCGTGGCAGCTCCTCAAGCTCTCTTATCTCGGCCGCCGCGAGCGTCTCGATGCGTGGGACGTCTATCTGCTCACCTTGTCGAGTATTGCGGCGACCGGACTCATCACGGTCGCACTGCTCGATGGATATGCCTACCGCGCCCTCAGCAACACGCTGAATCAGGAGATGGAAAAGCTCTCCGACGACATCGAGCAGCACTTTCGGTCAGAGCTCGGTCAGGCGTACACAGTGCTGGATATGCTCCGGTCTGAGATCGCGAACAGTGGTTCACGTCCCGTGGAGCTTGATGAGAAGGTCGTGCAGCGCGTTCGGTATCCGTACTTCACTGACCTCGTCTGGTTCTCTGGCGAGGGAGCCGCCAACGCGCGGTGGACTCCCGAGTTCGGCGCCGAAGGCACGTTGAGCACGTTGAAGAAGATCAAGACAACGCAACCGTTACTCGCGAACAATCGAGCCTACTTCACAGATGCGCAGCACCATCGTCTCTGGTCCATGCCGCGCGAGGATGATGGGGTGGTGATGCGGTTTGCCCCTCAGATAGTGCAATCCAAAGTAACCGGGGAGTTCACTGTGGCATTGGCGGCGCCGATCGAGACGGGCGCGAACCCCACCCAGCCGGACGTGGCCGTGGTCGCCACGCGCCTGCTTTCACTGATCGACTCCGTCACGCCGCCGGGCCTCGAATTCGCGGTCATCAACGACACGGGGCGCGTGCAGCTGCACTCCGAAGAAGGGCGCAATTTGCAGGAGAGCCTCTTTCAAGAATGCGACGACAACCGCCGCCTGGGCGCGGCGGTGCGCGCCAGGCGCGCGGCGCACATCGAGGCGCCGTACTATGGCGAGGACTATCACCTCTACACGCGGCCGCTGCGCGACACACCGTGGTCTCTGGTCATCCTGCGCAACAAGGAGATGCTGCGGGGCACCAACGTATGGATCTGCGTCACCTGGCTGGTTGGATTCAGCGCCTACCTCCTGTGTTGGTTGGCGGCGGGAATCGGCATGCAGCTCCTGCACCGCGGCTATCGCGGCGACTGGTTGTGGCCGAGGGGTCGCGAGACGGGCTCGTATTGTGTGGCCACCATCACCCTCGCCGCCATCGGCATCTTCCTCTTTGTCGTTCCGAGGCAAGCGCATGCGACGGCAGATCTCCTCGCCATCGTCTGCGCACCATTGATGGCGCTGAGCGTGTTGTACCTATTGCTGGCGCACGTCGATCCGCCACTCAAGCGTTGGCGCTACTGCGGTGCGGCTGCAATTGCCCTCCTCACGCTCGCAGCGTTCACGGCCGGAGCGGCGCACTCCGTGACGGCACTGCTCATGCTGATCGCCATCACGGGGGCAGTCCGCCTTGAGCCCACCCTGCGGTGCTTCGGCTCGCGGCACGAGAGACGGTTTCGATTCAGCTACGTCGCCATGCTGTTCGCGCTGCTCCTGCTCATTGCCGTCGGGCCGGCCGTCGTGCTGTTCAACAGCACCTTCGCGCAAGCAATGGTTGCCTTTGTCCGCCTCGGCCAACGCGACACACTCGGATCATTGATCAGTCGCGGCGACCCCGTCGCCGAGCTGGCTTTGCGGCTCAATACGCAGACTCCTTGGACACAGCGCCTGGCGGAACCCCTGGATCGTTACTACTTGAGGTTGTTCCACGATCCGGAGCGGCCCAGAGGACTCACCACACCGATCGACTCGCTTGAATGCGCGTTTCAGCCAGGTCGCGAGTCTCCGGACACCTGCGTGCCGCACACCGCCGCGCATCCATCCCTTGCGACGGCCGACATATGGCATCGGCCAATTACGTGGGTCGCGGGCATCTTGCGCCGCCAATTGGAGCCGGCGCCGCTGCAGGAGCCGTACCTGGCCCAGTACCTGGCGCGCCGCGCGCCCACCTTGAAAACAGCCGTCGCGCGCATTGGGCAGATGGTTCACCCCGAAGCGAGCGACGACGCATGGTGGTGGGCGAACGGACCGAATCGCCGCATGAAGCTCGCCGCCAGCGAGTCATGGTTGAAAGTGCCGATCGGGATCGGCCCCGGGTTGTCGGATCTGACAGCACGCGTTCCACAGATGCCGATCTGCCACGGGCCGCAGTGGTGGCTTGCGGCCCTCCTGATACTGTTCGTCTGGCCCACCGCGCTGTTTGCCGCGGTCTGGTCAATCGTCAAGCGCCTGTTTCTGCTCGATGCCGACCGCCTCGACAAGAGCACGTCGAATGGGCCTGCCGGGGGCACGACCTGGCTTTTCATCCACCCCGCACGTCAGGCCCCCACCAACCTCGTGCCCCACATCGTCGATCTCCGCGAGTCGAGTGAACCGATCGCGTGCGAACGGCTCTTGTTCGCGCACGATGTCCTGGCCGCGCGCGTGCTGATTCTAGACCACTTCGACTCGCGCCTCGATCAAGCGGACTGGAACGCCGCCAAACTGAAGCTGGTCGAGGCACTGGCATCCCGCCGCGACACGGCAGTGATTCTGCTGTGCGACGCCGATCCCCTCGCATACTGGCGCACGTTGTCGCGGGACGTTCCGAAAGAGGGAAGTGGATCGGCCGCGGTCGCGGCCAGCGCGGTCACGCGTTGGGGGGAAGTGCTGGCAACATTCGACGGTGTCTGTGTTCCCCACACCGCAATGGACGAAGCCGGCGCAACGATGTTGCTCGGCTCGGAGCTGAAGGAACGGCTCAAGCAGCACGGAGCCACACACGCTGCGGCGGGTTGCACCGACGCCCAGTTTCGGACCCTCTGGGCAGGATTGACCAAGCCCGAGAAGTTGGTGCTCATCCAACTCGCCAACGAGGGCTTCGCCAACCCGAAGAATGACGACGTCGTCCACGGCCTCATGCGCCGCGGCCTCATCGTCCGCAATCCGGCCTTGAGCCTTCCCTCGAAGCAGCTCCGGCAACTGGTCCGCCGTGCCGAGAGCCCCGAAACGGTAGCGGAATGGGAGTCCGAAGGCGGTTGGAGCGGGTGGGCGCGGCTGCGGCCGGCGCTGTTGGGCGTGTTGATGGTGGGGGTCAGTTTCCTCTACATCGCGCAGCGCGGGCTGTTCGATTCGACACTCGCGATGGCCGGCGCCGTAACCGGCGCGCTGCCCATTCTGCTGCGCCTGCTCGGAAGCATCGGGCAGGAACGCAGCAGCGGGGCGCCGCGCAACTGAGCCGCTGCTCACACGCCGAAGAACGCGCGGATGCGCTGCAACAGGCGCTGCGCGGTTTGATCGGGGGCGACAGCCGCGTCCGCGTCGTCTCGTTCGGCGCGTTGCGCGGCGAGGCGGCGGGCGGCGAGCTGGCTGATCGGCTCGATGACGGCGGGGTTGGCGGCGACGATGTCGTGAAATGCGGCGCGGCCGACTTCCAGCACGATCACTTCGCCCTGCGCGACGACGGTGGCCGAACGCGCTTCGCCGGCGAGCAGCGACATCTCGCCGAAGCACTCGCCCAGGCCGAGCTCGGCGATGGTGCGGCCGGCTCCGTTGCCCGCGCCGATGACGACGGCGACGCGGCCGCGCTCGATGACGTAGAACGAATCGCCCGGCGCGCCCTCGCGCACGATTTCCTCGCCGTGCCCGAACGGCTGGCGCTGCGCCTGCGCCGCCAGCGTCTCGATCTCGGCCGGGCCCAGCGGCGCCAGCAGCGGCACGCGCGCCAGCACCGGGGCGACCTCGCCGCGATCGAACCCGACCGCGGGCGACGCGGCGTGCACGACGAGATCGCGCGCCGGCAACGGAATGCGCACGCCGGCGCGGCGCAGCGCGTACCAGAAGTTGGTCATCAGCCGGTCGCGGATGCGCTCCAGGTTGGTGAAATCGGTGATCCAGTAGCGCACCGCGTACTCCATGCCGCGCTCGCCGTATTGGACCGTACGCACCTCGGCCTCGGGCTGCTGCAACACCGCCGGGTCGGCGTCGAGCACGGCGAGGAGGGCGCGCTTGACGTCTGCCGGCGCCACTTCGTACCCGGCCAGCAGATGCAGCGTGTCGCCGTAACGCGGGTCGGGGCGCGAGTAGTTCACCACCGGCTCGCGCGCCAGGTACGTGTTGGGCAACGTGATCACCTCGTTGACGCGGGTGCGAATGCGCGTCGTGCGCCAACCGGTCTCGATGATCTGCCCTTCGTAGTTGCCGACGCGCACCCAGTCGGCGGGACCGAACGGATCCTCGAGCTCGAGCACCAGGCCGCTGACGACGCTGCCGAGGACGTCCTGTAGCGCCAGGCCGACGATCGCCGTCAGCACCGCCGAGGTGGCCACCAGTGAGGCGAGGTTGATGTCCAACGTCACGCGCAACACGGCGAGGATGATGATGAAGTAGGTCAGCACGCTGGCGACGTCGCGCACGATCGACGACACCGCGGCGCCCTGGCGTTCGCGCAGATAGAAGTCGACGTAGAGGATCAGCACCGAGCGGATGGCGCCGATCGCGACGGCGGCGACGAAGAAGGCGTGGGTGTAGAGGAACACGCTGCCGGCCGCGCCGGCGCCGCCGTAGGTCGACAGCACGCCGGCGGCGAGGCCGAGGGCGAGCAGGGCCAACGACGAATCGAGGCGGCGGCCGATGCGGGTGCGGTGCAGCGCGGACCGCAGCGCGACGGTGAGCAGCACGGCGACGCCGAGCAGCATTTCCGTGGCCGCGGGATACGCCCGCGCGAAGGACACCCAATCTGCAAGGCTCATAGCTGAGGACCGACCGGGCGCGTATACCGCCAATCGCTGGCGCAGGCCACCCCGGGCCGGCGCGGCGCCTTGACTCCCTGGCCGCCGCGGTCATGATCGCCGCCGTGGAGATCACGCGCGACCTCGTGCGCGACGGCCTGCAGCGCGCGCGCTACATCACCACCGAGGCGGTGGAAACCGTGCTGTTCCTGGCCCTGGTGCTGGAGAAGCCGCTGCTGATCGAAGGCCCGGCCGGCGCCGGCAAGACCGAGATCGGCAAAGTGCTGGCCGAGACCCTGCACACCGAGCTCATCCGCCTGCAGTGCTACGAGGGCCTCGACGAGGCCAAGGCCCTGTACGAGTGGAACTACCAGAAACAGTTGCTGCGCATTCAGGCCGACCGCGATCAGCAGCTGAGCTGGGACGAGGTGACGCAGCACGTCTTCTCGCGCGAGTATTTGCTCGAGCGCCCCTTGCTGCGCGCCATCTCCACACCGCGCCGCGCCGTGTTGCTGATCGACGAGATCGACAAGGCCGACGAGGAATTCGAAGCGTTCCTGCTCGAGCTGCTGTCGGATTTCCAGGTCAGCATTCCCGAGCTCGGCACCGTGCGCGCCGCGCAGCGGCCGGTAGTGGTGCTGACCTCGAACCGCGCCCGCGAGCTGTCGGAAGCGCTCAAGCGGCGTTGCGTCTACCTGTGGCTCGACTTCCCCGGCGTCGACAAGGAGCGCGAGATCGTCGCGCTGAAGGTGCCCGAGCTGGCGCCGCGGCTGCAGGCCCAGGTCGCGCGCTTCGTGCACGGGCTGCGCCAGCTCGACCTGCGCAAGGCGCCGAGCATCGCCGAGACGCTCGACTGGGCGCGGGCGCTGCGCGCGCTCGGGATCGCCGAGCTGACCCCGGCGGCGGTGCGCCAGACGCTCAACCTGGTGCTCAAGCACGAGGAAGACCTGCGCAAGGCCGAGGGCAAGACCTCGGCGCTGTTGGCGGCGGCGAACAAGGGCGCCTGAGTCGCGGGCGCAGCGGCGAATGCAGGAGCGGCTGCTCGGCTTCATCGACGCGCTGCGCCAGGCCGGCCTGACGCCCAGCGTCAGCGAGAGCCTCGACGCGGCGCGCGCCGTGGCGCAGGCGGGAATCGAGCGCCCGGTGCTGCGCGAGTGCCTGGCGGCGACGCTGGTCAAAGACCACGCCGAGCGGATGCTCTTCGATCAGGTCTTCGACCGCTACTTCGCCGCCCCCAGGCGCGCCCGCACGCCAGGTGAGCGGCGTCAGGCGGAAGCAGCGGGCGAAGGTGGCGGCGGCGCCGGGGTGGGCGTGCGGCGCGCCGCGGAGCGCGAGGGACAGCGCGGCGAGCAGCAGCGCGAGCGCCAGGTGCAGCGCCCACGCGGCGCGGCGCCGGAGCCGCGCGCGGCGGAACAGCTGGCGCAGCAGCGCGCCTTGTCGGTGCGGCCGTTTCGCGACATGGGGCCGCGCGACACCGAGGCGCTGCGCGCCCTGGTCGAGGCCCTGGCGCGGCAGTTCCGCCGCCGCTGCGCCCGCCGCATGCGGCAGGCGCGGCGCGGCCGGCTCGACATGCGGCGCACCATTCGCCGCGCCCTGTCGCGCGGCGGCGTGCCGATGGAGCTGTTGCTGCGCCGGCCGCGACCGGGCAAGAGCGACCTGGTCGCACTGGTCGATCTCTCGTTTTCGACCGCCACGGCGGCGCAGTTCCTGCTCGCGCTGCTGGTGCCGGCGCGGCCCTTCTTCCGCCGCGTCACCTTGCTCGGCTACGTCGATGCGCCGGTCGAGATCTCGGTCGAAGGCGGCCATGTCGTGCCGCACGCGCCGCTCGACCTCGCCGCGCGGTCCGACTTCGGCAACGTCTTGCGCCTGTTCGGCACGCGCTTCGAAGCCGGCCTGGGGCGCAACACCGTCCTGCTGGTCCTCGGCGACGCGCGCAACAACCGCCGCCCGCCGCGCGCGGATCTATTGGCGCGCCTGCAGCGCGCCGTGCGCGCCGTGGTCTGGCTCAATCCCGAACCGCCGGCGCGCTGGAACACCGGGGACAGCGTCATGGCGACCTACGCCCGCTACGCCAGCACCGTCCTCGCCGCGCACGACCCGCGCACCCTGGACGCCGCGCTGGCCCAGCTGGTGAAAATGAGTTTGTGAGCGCGGGTTTCTGTGACCCTGAAGGGGTCAAATCCATTCGCCCAGGGCCACGCCCTGGGTACCTGGTCGTTCCAACTCATAGCCCTGAAAGGGCGAGACACGCGGCGAGTTGCGCTCTTTCAGGGCTTTTGGATGTTCGGTTCGCCTGAAACCCAGGGCGTTGCCCTGGGCTGGTGAATGTGACCCCTTCGGGGTCCAAGGCCCCCCCTCTCCCGTTTCCATCCCGCTGGACCCGCGCTATAGCTAAAACCTCGATGTTCACCAGCTTCCGAAAGCCTGCGAAGCGCGGCGCCACGCCGATCAGCCCCATCGCGGACGCCATCGCCGACATCAAAGCCGGCAAGATGGTCATCTTGATGGACGACGAGAACCGCGAGAACGAGGGCGACCTGTGCATGGCGGCCGAGAAGGTGACGCCCGAGGCGATCAACTTCATGACCAAGTACGCGCGCGGGCTCATCTGCCTGGCGCTGACCGAGGAGCGCATTCGCGGGCTCGGCCTGCCGATGATGGTGAGCGAGAACCGCGCCCCGCTCGGCACGGCGTTCACCGTCTCGATCGACGCCCGCCAGGGCGTGACCAACGGGGTGTCGGCGCAGGACCGCGCGGCGACGATCCTGGCGGTGATGCGGCCCGAGGCCGGACCGGACGATGTCGTCACGCCCGGGCATGTCTTTCCGCTGCGCGCCCGGCGCGGCGGCGTGCTGGTGCGCACCGGGCAGACCGAGGGCGGCGTAGACCTGTCGCGCCTCGCCGGCCTGCAGCCGGCCGGGGTCATCTGCGAGATCATGAAGGAAGACGGCAGCATGGCGCGGCTGCCCGACCTGGTGCGCTTCGGCGCCGCGCACCGGCTGAAGATCTGTACGATCGCCGACCTGATCGAGTACCGCCTGCGCTGCGACTCGCTGGTCCACCGCGTCGCCGAGGCCGAGATTCCCAGCCGCTACGGCGGCGCCTTCCGGGCCTACGCGTACCGCACCGACGTCGACGACGGCGAGCACCTGGCGCTGGTGCGCGGCGAGATCAAGCCCGACGAGCCGGTGCTGGTGCGTGCCCATACCGAATACCTGCCGGGCGACGTCTTCGGCTCGACCGATCGCAACACCGCCACGTTGCTGCAGCGCTCGATGCAGATGATCGCCGCCGAGGGGCGCGGCGTCGTGCTCTATCTGCGGCGCGAGGCGCAGGGCATCGAGCTCGCCCACGCCGGGCGCGCGCTGCGCACGCCGAGCACCGAGTCGAGCGGACGGGCGATGGATTTCCGCGAGTACGGCATCGGCGCGCAGATCCTGCGCGACGTCGGCGTCGGCAAGATCCGCCTGCTGACCAACTACCCGCGCCGCCTGGTCAGCTTGCCGGGCTACGGGCTGGAGATCGTCGAGTGCGTGCCGATCGTCGCACCCGGCCAGCGCCGCGCGCCGCGCCCGAAGGCGAAGACGTCAGCGCCGCGGCGCACCTCGCCTCACTCGAGCAAGCCGGCGAAGCGCTCGAGCTCGAAGGCGTAGATCGCGCCGAAGCTGGCGCCGATGTTCTCGCTGCCGGTGACCAGACCGGCGCTCGCACCCGTGTAGAGTGTCAGCCCACCGCGCTGCAGCTGCAAGCCCACGCGTGCCGCGCTGCGTTCGTTGTCGAACCGCGATCCCGCCAACCCCGTAACCTCGCCGACGAGGCGCAACGCGAACGAACCAGGCAACCCACCGAACGGCCGCGACGCCAGCCCGACGGCATAGGTGAAGAGATCGTCCTGCCCATCGCTGTCGCGCGTCGGCGCCCCCAGCATCGGGCCGGGATTGCCGGCCAGCAGGATGCCCAGATTGACATGCGTCGCCAGCGGGCCGAAGTCCTTCGAGCCCAGCACTTCTATGGCGAAATCGGTCTCGTCGGTGCCGAGCCGCTTGTCCTTGTTCGCGTTGGGCAGCTTGGCGCCGAAGCGCAGGCCGATGCCCGGCCGGCGCGCGCGCTCGCTCAAGACGCGCACCTTGGTGAACAGGCGCGCGTCGCCGTTGCTGTACTCCTGGTTGTGGGCGCCGGCGGTGGTGTGCTCGTCGAGATTGATGAACTCGAAAGTCGCCTGGACCTCGGCCCAGGTCCCGGCCGCGACGCGCAAGCCGATCTCGGGGACCGTCCAGCGGTCCTGGTCGCGAATCGCGCCCGCGCCGGTGAAGAGCGGAAAGCGCTCGTCCTTGAAGTAGCTCGCCCCGAGCACGACCTCGACGGTCCCTGACGGCAGCGTCGCCGCAGCCTCGGTGCGCAGCGGCAGCAGCGAGGCCGCCGCGGCCGGCCACGGCAGCGCCAGAACCAGGGCGCACAGCCCGCTGCGCAGGCCGCGCCGCCGCCACATCTGCCGTGCCGTAGTGAGCATCGCTGCGGCGCGGTTATATGCGCCGGGCGAGATTTGCAAGCGCTCAGACCCTGTGCGACCATCACCGATCACCATGCGTCTGGCTTTCGCGCGTTACTATCTCCTGCTGTTGCTCGTCCCACTCCTGCTCCCGGCGCCCGCCGTCGCCCAGGCGGCGTCGAAGGTCACGCTGGAGCTCGAGGCCAGCCGTGACGGCGCGCCGCGCGGCGGCTTGATGGCGCTGGATGCCTTTGCGCACATCGCCGAGGGCTGGCACATCAACGGCCACAAGCCGAATCAAAAGTTCCTCATCCCGACCGAGCTGACGCTCATGCTGCCGGCCGGTGTCACACACGAGCCGATCGAGTATCCGCCGCCGGACAAGCGCACGTTCGAATTCGCCGGCGACGAGATCCTGCTCGTCTACGAGGGCAAGCTGGGCTTGGCGACGGCCCTGCGCGTACCGGCCGACTACGCCGGCGACCACATCAAGGTCGAGGCCACGCTGCGCTACCAGGCGTGCAACGACACCACCTGCCTGCCGCCGGCCACGGCGCGCGCCGAGCTCGACGTGCCGGTGACCAACGCCGCCGCCGGGGTGGACGATGGCGGCGACAAGACAGCGCCGGCGGGCGCCGCGGGCGGCATGGCTACGGGCGGCGGGGCGGATCGTTTCGCGCGCTGGCTGGGCGAGCGCGGGCTGGTGTTCACGTTGTTGGCCGTGGCGCTGCTCGGGTTGGGCTTGAACCTGACGCCGTGCGTGTACCCGTTGATCTCGGTCACCATCGCGTACTTCGGCGGCCAGGCGCGCGGCCGCCGCGAGGTGTCGCTGCTCGCGATCGTCTACGTCCTCGGCATCGCCGTCTCGTTCTCGGCCCTCGGCGTAGCGGCGGCGCTGTCGGGCGGTCTGTTCGGCCAGGCGCTGCAGAAGCCGGCGGTGGTGCTGTTCATCTCCGGCGTGATGGTGCTGCTCGCCCTCAGCAGCTTCGGGGTCTACCAGTTTCAGCCGCCGTCCGCGCTCATGCGCTGGGCCGGCGGATCCGGGCGCGGCGCGGCCGGGGCGTTGTTCATGGGCCTGACGATGGGCATCGTCGCCGCGCCGTGTGTCGGCCCGATCGTCGTCGGCCTGCTGGTGTTCGTCGGCAGCCGGCAGGATCCCGTCCTCGGCTTCTCGCTGTTCTTCGCCCTCGCCCTCGGCATGGGGGCGCCGTACGTAGTCCTGGCCGCGGCAGCGGGATCGATGAAACAGCTGCCGCGCTCAGGCGAGTGGCTGTTGTGGACCGAGCGCCTGTTCGGCTGCGTGCTGCTCAGTCTGGCGGCGTACTTCGTCGCGCCGATTCTGCCGCCGCCGGTGCGCACCTATCTCTTCCCCGCCGCCGTGGCGGTGTCGGGGCTCTATCTCGGCTTCCTCGAAGCCGCGGGCGCGTCGCTGCTGTATTTCCCCGCCATCAAGCGCGCGGTCGGGCTCGCTATGGTCGGGCTCGGCATCTGGATCGGGCAGCCGCAGGGCGCCGAACAGGCCATCGCCTGGGAGCCCCTCGCGGCGCTCGACGCCGGCGCCGACGGGGCGGCCAAGCCGCTGCTGATCGACTTCGCCGCCGAGTGGTGCATCCCCTGCCGCGAGATGGACCACACCACCTACATCGACGCCGACATCCTGCGCGAAGCCGAACGCTTCCGCATGGTCAAGGTCGATATCACCGAAGAGAATGACGTCACGACCCAGGTCGTCGCCCGCTACGAAGTCCGCGGCGTCCCCACGGTCATCCTCTTCTCCGCCACCGGTGACGAGCGCCAGCGGCTGGTCGGCTACGTCGGCCCCGACGAGCTGCTCGAAGCCATGCGCCAGGTGGACTAGACCCAGAGCTAGGCTCCGCTAAGCGTTTCTGGTACGGTTCGCGGACATCGATCCGTATGCCTGCACAAGCCATCAGAGCCGTCCGTGCGACCGCGCTGCCCGTGCGCCGGCCGCGGCCGTCGTGACCTCGCCGCCCGTGGACTTCCACTCCCTGCCGATCCCCGCGCCCGTTCTGCAGGGCAT
>CAYVUV010000286.1:0-48893 GCA_964455095.1 uncultured Binatia bacterium (SeqCode) | reverse complement strand
GTTTCCTCGTACCGCCCCGGGCGGTCTCGGTGCCACTCAAGTTCCAGCGCGAGGGGATCACCTACGACGAGCTGACCGAAGAGGACAAGGACCAGTGGGACGCGCTGGACTGGGACGAGGACGGCAGCGTGCCCGAGCGCGTCGAGGCGCAGGCCGTCAACAAGTGGCTGTTCAACAAGGATACCGTCGACAAGGTGCTGGCGCACATGATGACACGCGGCCTCAAGGTCGCGGGCGGCGACCGCCTCGGCAAGACGATTCTGTTCGCCAAGAACCAGGATCATGCCGAGTTCATCGCCGAGCGCTTCAACGCGAACTTCCCGCACTACAAGGGCGAGTTCGCCCGCGTCATCACCTTCAAGACCGAGTACGCCCAGAGCCTGATCGAGAACTTCTCGAACAAGGACAAGGCCCCGCACATCGCCATCTCGGTGGACATGCTCGATACCGGCATCGACGTGCCCGAAGTGGTGAACCTGGTGTTCTTCAAGCTGGTGCGGTCGAAGACCAAGTTCTGGCAGATGGTCGGCCGCGGCACGCGCCTGTGTCCAGACCTGTTCGGCCCGGGGCGGCACAAGCAGCTCTTCTACCTCTTCGACTACTGCCAGAACCTCGAATACTTCAGCCAGAATCCCGAGACGACCGACGGCGCGCTCGGCGCGTCGCTGGGCAAGCGGTTGTTCAACGCGCGGCTCGAGATGATCGGCGTGTTGAATGAGAGGCTCAATGCTGGTGGCCAGGCTCAAGAGATTGTGGACTCAGCGGTCGACTATGCCGCGCCGAAGAACGAGGTGGAGCTGCGGTACGTGATCGGCGAGCTGTTGCACCGCGAAGTCGCTGCGATGAACCTGGACAACTTCATCATCCGGCCCAAGCGGCGGGTGGTGGAGAGATATGCCAAGCCCTCCGCTTGGTCGGCGCTCACGGCCGAAGCGTTGACCGAGCTGTCGCACGAGGTGGCGGGCCTGCCGTCGGAACTGGAGGCGGAGCCGGAAGAGGCGAAGCGGTTCGACCTGCTGGTGCTCAATCTGCAGCTCGCGCTGCTGCGCTCGGAGCCGGCCTTCGAACGGCTGCGCGATCAGGTGAAGGCGATCGCCGGCCTGCTGGAGGAGAAGTCGGCCATCCCGATGGTGCGCGAACAGATGGCGCTGATTCAGGACGTGCAGACCGACGAATGGTGGCAGGACGTCACCGCGCCGATGTTGGAGGCGGTGCGCCGGCGGTTGCGCAGCCTGGTGCAGCTCATCGAGAAGGCAAAGCGGAAGCCGATCTACACCGACTTCGAAGACGAGATGGGCGCCGAGATCGGCATCGAGCTGCTCGGCCTGGGGGAAGGAGCGGACTTCGAGAAGTTCCGCGCCAAGGCGCGCGCGTTCCTGCGCGCGCACCAGGACCATCTCGCGATCCACAAGCTGCGGACGAATCAAGCACTGACGGCAGCAGATCTGGCCGATCTGGAGCGCATGCTCGGCGAGAGTGGCGTCGGCGGACCTGACGACATCCACCGCGCCAAGCGCGAGTCACAGGGACTTGGCGTCTTCGTGCGCTCACTCGTCGGCATGGACCGCGAGGCCGCGAAACAAGCGCTGGCCGGCTTCATGACGGGCAGAACGTTGTCCGCAAACCAGATCGAGTTCGTCGACCTCATCGTCAACCACCTCACCGAGCACGGCATCATGGACGCGTCGCTGCTCTACGAATCACCCTTCACCGACCTCGCCCCGCAAGGACCGGAAGGGCTCTTCAGCGCTGCCGATGTCGACGAGTTGAGTACGGTGCTCGCACGGATCAGAGACACTGCGATCGCGGCGTGAGCCAACGCTCGCAACAAGCCTGGCTGTCACCTGGCTTCGGCCAGCAATTCCCAATCACGCGTGCGACGGACGATGTGGAGAATCACGAAACCACGAAAGAGCGAGAGCGCGAAAGATGAGCTCAGACGTTTCAAGCCTCCGCATCAGAGTTCGTGTTTTCGTACTGTCGAGCTTTCGTGATTGTCTGACCACACCAATTGTTGGACAAGCTCTGTCACCTCAAGGCGCCAAGCTCGCCGACACGACGCGCACTGGGCCGGGACCGGCACTGAGCTCGACGGTGAACACCTCCTGCCCGGCCGCGAGTGGGGTCGCGCTGGCGAAGGCTACGCGCAGCTCTCCCGGCTGCGTGTCGTTTTTTGCCACCGTGATGCCCGCCGGCACCGTCAATGCCTTCATCGTCCTCGCCGCATTGTAGGAGAGCACGACGTCACCGGCCGATGCCGGCGCGAGGAGGAGCGCCGGGACCTTCACCCCACCCGGTGTCGCCTGCAATTGTCCGAGCCTCACCTTCAGATGCGACGCCATGTGGCCCCCGCCCATGGGATGCGCGGCCAGGCCGGCCTGCGGCCCGGTCTGCGGCTTCCAGTCGAGCGTACAATCGCCGAACAGAACGGCGGCGAAGTTCTGCCCGACGACGGGAGCGCCGACCGGCGTGTACGCGATCGATCCGCGCACGCAACTCCCGGCTGACAGCAGCGGAGCTGTCACCGCCTGATCCGGCGCCGGCACGGGGGTCGGCACGAACGCCCAATCGGACCCGCACTGCTGCGCCGCCTTGAACCGCGGCGGATTGTCAACGGCCACGACGTATTCGAGAATTCGCCGCGCGTCGAGCGAGCTGATGGTCCCGTCGCCGGTGACGTCGCAGGCGAGGCGCTGGCGCGCATCGAGCGTCACCGTGCCTGTTTTCGCTTTCAGCACGTGGGCGGCATCCGCCGAGGTGATGGCTTTGTTCTGGCCGCCCACCTTCGAGAAGGTCACCGTCGCATTGCCCGGCGGGAGCGCCAGCAAATAGACCCCACCGCCGTCCGTGCCCATGGTGGTCGCTTGTCCGTTCAGCAACACGTTCGCACCGCCCACCGGCACCTGGCTGCCGTGATACAGGATCGTACCGCCGACCGATAATTTGACCGGCGTCAGGGTGCGCGCCGTCGTCGGCACCAGGGTCGGCGACTGCGTGCGGGTGAAAGTCGGTATCGGGCTGTCGGTCGCGGTCGGTGTCAGGGTCGCGGGCGGCGGAAGAGTGCGCGTCGCAGTCGCGACCTCTGTGTTGGTCGGCGTCGCCGTCGCCGTCGACGATGGCATCGCGGTGTGCGTCGCCGTGTGGCTGGCCGTGTGTGTGTTGATCGGGGTTGCGGTCGCCGTCGCGCTGCGGCTGGCCGTCGGTGAGGCGGTCGGCGTCGCCGTCGGAACCGGGCTCGCCGTCGGTGTCACCGGCGACGGCGACACGGCGGCGCGGATGACGCGCACGCGCTTCGACTGGAAGTCCGCCACGAGCAGCTCGCCGCTCGCATTGAGACCCTTCAGCTCATTGAATGTCGCCGCGCTCAGTGGCCCTCCGTCGCCGAGATCGTCGAGAGAGTTGCCTCCCTCTCCGTCGAGGACCCCGGTTTCGCGCCCGCTGCCTACCAGTGTGCTGATGGTGCCACCCCTGACGCGGCGGACCCGGTGGTTATCCTTGTCCGCGATGAACACGTCGCCGTTTGCTGCCACCGCGACGGCAAGCGGTGTATGGAGGCTCGCCAGCTCAGCCGCGCGGCCGTCGCCGAGATCATCGGCCGGGTTGCCTCCCTCGTGATCGATCTGGCCGGTGTGCACTCCGGTCCCGGCCAGGGTGCGAATCTTCCCGGCCGTATCGATGACTCGGACACGATGGGCAGACGAATCGCTGACATAGACGTTTCCGAGGGCGTCCACCGCCACATCGCTCGGCGACTTGAAGCTGGCACTGAGCGCCGGGCCACCATCGCCGAGATCGGCCTCGGTGCCATTGCCAGCAAACGGCTGAATGATTCCTCCGCTGACCTTGCGAACGCGCCGAGCCGCCGCATCGGCGATGTACAAGCTCCCAGCGGCATCGACCGCGAGACCGCGCGGACCCTGCAACGCGGCCTGATCGGCTGGACCGCCGTCGCCGCTGCTATTCGTGCCGGCGCTGCCCACGACCGTCGTGATGGTACCGCCTACGACGCGCCGCACCCGGTGATTGTTCATGTCGAGAATGTACAGCGCTCCCGCACCGTCGACCGCGACCCGGAAGGGGAAGCTGAGTTTTGCCGAAATCGCCGGGCCGTTGTCGCCGGAGAAGCCAAGCTCGCCGGTCCCGGCAACCGTGGTGATCTTTCCCTGCGAGTCGATTTTGCGCACGCGGTTGGCGTTCGCGTCGGCGATGTAGACGTTGCCCTGCGCATCCCGTGCGACACCCGACGGACTCTCGAAGCGGGCCAAGGCCGCCGACAACTCGTCGCCGTTGAAGTCCGCCGCGACGCCGGCGATGGTTCGGATCTTGCCAGTGCCGATGTCCACGCGGCGCACGCGGTTCGCTTCGGCGATGACCACGTCGCCATTCGGAGCGATCGCGACTGAGGACGGGGTGGAAAGTTTGGCGGTCTTGGCGGGGATGTCATCGCCGTTGTAGCCGGCGGTGCCGGTGCCCGCGATGGTCTCCAGCGTGCCGCCGCGGACGACGCGCACTTTGTGGGTTCCCTGCTCGGCGATGAACACCTCACCCGCGGCATTGGCGGACACCGCGATGGGCTTGAAGAGCGGTGCGGCGGTCGCGATCGTGCCGTCAGCGCTCGTGCCTTGAACCCCCGTCCCGGCGATTGGGGTGACCACAGTACCCTGGTGCGCCTCGACGCGTTGGAACTTCGAATCGACGACCAGCAGCGCACCGTCGGAACGCACATAGACGGACAGCGGCATACCGAGCCCTTCGATGACCGAGGAGACGGCGCCAGCCTCGAGCCGCCGTATGCGCTTGTTGTTCGGGTCGGCGATCAGCACGCGACTCGTCGCATCGAGCGCCATGGAGCGCGGAAAGTCGAACTGCGCGCTCAGCGCCGGGCCATCCGCGAAACCCTTTGCCGAACCGGCGATGGTTGTGATTGTCCCGCCTGGGTCGATCCGTCTGATGCGATGGTTGGACCCGTCGCAGATGAACACAGTGCCGGTCGCGTCAGCCACTGCGATCGCTGGGAAGTTCAACTGCGCCGCCGTGGCTGGCCCACCATCGCCCGCAAAGCCATTGCCGCCGGCCCCGGCAATGGTGGTAATCACTTCGTCGAGGCCGATCTTGCGAATGCGATGGCGGTCCGGTTCGGCGAGATAGACCACGCCGTCGGGACCGACGCTCACCTGGTTGGGCTTGACCGAGGCGAACTTGCCCTCAAAGCCGTCGCCGATGCCGCCGCCGGCGAGGGTGTCGATGGTCTGCGCGGTCGCAATGGTGGCAGTGCTGTTGGCGAGCGCGATGAGCGCAGCAACAATCGAGATTCGTGACAGCAGTCGCATGGTCCCCTCCCACTCACGCTATTCGTCGCCTAGGTCGTGGCGACGCTGGTGACAGAGACCAATGGGTACTGCGACAACTGTCAGTGCGTCAATTGGGGTTTCCCCCACGGGGAGTAGGGCAAATCCTATTTTGTCAGTAGGCGCCGGTGCGCTTCAGGGTCGCGCGGATCGTGCGGACGAGGATGACGATGTCCAGCCAGATCGACCAGTGGCGCAGGTAATAGGTATCGCTGCGAATGATGCCGGCCGTGCCGGCATCGCTGCGGCCCGACACCTGCCACATCCCCGTCATCCCCGGCCGCACCGTCTCGCGCCAGGTGCGCAGACGCTCGGGAATGTCGCGCGCGTGATACGCCGGCAGCGGCCGCGGGCCGACCACCGACATCTCGCCGCGCAACACGTTCAGAAACTGCGGCAGCTCGTCGAGTGAGGTGCGGCGGAGAAACCGACCGAACGGAGTCACGCGCGGGTCGTCGGGAATCTTGAAGTTGGCCGCCCACTGACGCCGCAGCTCCTCGCTCTCGGCCAGGCGCTGCTGCAGCGCATCCTCCGCCCCGGCGCGCATGGTGCGGAACTTCAGCATCGGGAACTCGCGCCCTCCCATGCCGACGCGCCGGTGGACGAAGAACGGATTCTGCCGGTCGCGCAGGGCGATCAGCACGGTGATGACCGCCATGGCCGCGATCCACAGCGGCGCCAGCAGCGCGAGCAACGCGAGGTCGAATATCCGCTTCGCCGCCCGCACCCATCCGTCCTGCAAATTGCGGGAGATCTCGAGCCCCAGCACCCCGGCGAGGTCCCGCGGCCGCCCCCAGAGCCCCGCCGCATCGATGAAGTCGGGCACGACGACCACGCGCCTGAACCCGGCCAGCCGCCCTTCGACGAGCTCGAGCAATTGGTCCCGTGAGGGGTTTTGCACGGCGAGAATCGCCGCCATCGCACCGGTCCGCTGCATCGCCCCGGTCGCGGCGACTGGCACGCCGCCGATCTCCGCGCCCGGCGACTCGCCGTTCACGATCTGAATGGCCACCGGAACGTATCCGAGCCCGGGCTCCTGGCGCAGCGCCGTGAGAACATGCTCGATCGACGGCGCGTCGCCGTAGACGATGCACGGCATGCCCCACAAGTGGCGCGCCACCAGCAGGGACTTGAGCCTGATCCGCATGTACGGCAGCAGCGGCAGACAAAAGAGGAACGTCGCGCCCATGGTGAGCCGGCTGATCTGGTCGGCATACTGCAACAGGAACAAGGCCGTCGTCGCGGCGGCAAAGACGGCGCTCAGCAGCAGCACGGTCCGTCGCAACTCCTCGACCGCACCCAGACCCCAGCCCGGCAGCAGACGAATGGCCAGTGCCCCGCACCACCACACTGGCGTCAGGAGCCAGACCCACGGCGGAAACATCGGCGCGCCGACGACCAGCTTGCGCACGACGCCGCCGAGCAAAACCGCGGCGGTCAATGCGACCGCGTCCCCCAGCGCCAGGATCACGGTGTTCACCAGCCAACGGCCCAGCAGCGCCGCCTCGCCGGTGACCGGGATCTCACTTGTCTGTCGCTGCTCGGCGGCTCGATTGTCGATCGCCGCCCCCTCGCATCCGTCCACGCGCGGCCTTTACACACTTCTCGACGAAACCTCTAGTCACCCTCCGGACCGCACGGGATCTCATAGCCCACCTCACCGCTGGCGCCCCCCGCCAGGCGCAAGAGCAGGCCGCCGCGCAGCCGCCGCATGCGATCGGCCGGGGCGCCGCTCACCCGCGCCACGCGCTGCGGCAGCGGGAAGTAGAACAGGCTGGAGCGCGAGCCGTTGTCGATCCGAATGCGCACCGCGACCCGGTCGGCCGCGAACGCCAGCCGCTTCTCGCACCAGGCCCCGCCGACAGACGAACCGTCGGCCCGCGACACACGGCCGGCGAGCGTGAGCGCCCCCCCCTCCCAGCTCCACCGACTCTGCAGATCCCAGAACGACGCATAGAGCGGCGCGAGCAGAAGCAGATTGCGCCGGACCAGAACGTCGCGGAGCAGGAAGATCGTCTGCCCGATACGCCCGACCAGGGCGCTCTGGTAGGCCAGCGAGAGCACAAACCTGTTCTCACCTGCGTAGCGCAGAAAGCGCCGGCCGCCTCCGCTCAGCAACTCCCCGAGGAAACCGGCGAGCGGCAATTGAAAGACCTCGCCGGGCGCGTCGAAGGACCATCGGCGCCTTGGCAGCAGGTGGCACTCGGGCGCGGCGTCGGTCGAGAGCCAGGTCACGCCGCTGGCGTAGCTGCCGAAGAGCGGCGTCAGGGGAACCTTGCGCGATCGCAACTGCACACTCACCCCGTCGGCGCGGCGACACACCACGCCGCTCTGCTCGCCGTCGTAGGAGAACGACACCGGCGATGGCTCGGGCGGGAGCGCGGGCACGTAGGACTGCAACGCCTTCGCCACCCAGGCGGCATGCGCCGACCAGAAATGCGTGCACTGGAAGTCGCGGTCGCCGGGGCGACTGCGCACCGCGCCGTCGGCCGCGGCGTTGTCCAGAAAGCTCCGCGCCGCATGGCCGAGGGCGGCGAGATGATGTGGCTGGTGCCAGCGCCGGTGGCACTCCGACAGCGCGTGGTAGTCGAAGCAGGCGCTCGCCCACTCGCTCGGCGCGTCGCCCATCCAATACCAGTGCTTGGCCTCGATCTCGAGCGACTTGCTGCCGTCCGGCCGGTACAGCGCGCAGAGAAAGTCGGCGGCCTTGACCAGACGCTCGCGCTCGCGGTCGCCGATCGGGTAGTCGATCTTGTCGGCGACGTCGAGCAGAAAAGAGATGTGCCGCGAATGGTAGAAGCCGGAGACGTCGTGCAGACTGGGGCTGTCCTGGCCGGCGAGGCGGACGGGCAGATACGGGAACGAGCCGTCCTCGTTCTGGTCGCGAAATGACTGTTCGATGGTTTCGACGCACCCGGCCCGGTACTCCGCCTTCGCCTCGACGAAGCGGTGCACGGCGGCCAGCCCCGTCATCGCCCACAGCGCCTGGTTGGTGGGCTTGCCGCCGACAAAGCGCAGATAGGTGCCGGCCACCTTCGCACAGGCGTCGCGGATGAACTCGAGCTGGGCGCTCGGCGTCACCGCGGCGAAGCCCCCGTACCAGCACGCCAGCGAGTCGGTGACGGCGCCCGAGTCGATGGCGTTGTTGGACGCGTTGTGCTTGTTCAGCCGCCCCGGGTAGAAGACGTAGTGCCCCTCATCGAGGCGCAGCTGCCCCTCGAGACGCCCGAGCATGCGCAGCGCGCGGCGGAGGTATTCCTCGTTCGCGGTCTGCCGAAAGAGGAAGCCGTTGATCGGCAACAGGTACGCCAGCTTGCCGTAGTGTGTGACGCGGTAGTGCTTGTCGCACTCGAGACGGCCCCCGCGGCGCTTCTCGTAGGACTCGAAATACGAGGAGACGCGCTCGAGGTGATCGACGAAGGGATTCTCCAGCTGGGTCATGCAAGCCAGCCAGCGCTTCTGGGAAACCGCCGATGCACGCCGGGAAGCTATGCCAAAGGTCCGTCGGGCAGCAAGGCAACCTGGAGTGCGACGCAAGCCTGCGCTAGACGTGGGCCGCGATGAACCTTCTGATGCTGAGCGGTGACCGCGCCCTCGCCGCCGGCGAGCGTGGACCGTTTCACGCCATGCTGAAGGTCTTCTCCCGACACTGGGACCGTATCGACATCATCTGTCCCAAGCCCGCGGCCACGCGTGTCGAAATGGTCCACGGCAACGTCTGGGTGCACCCTTCGCGACTGGGTCGCTGGCTCCAACCGGCCCACATCGCCGCGTGCGCCGCGCAGCTCGCGCGCCAGCGCCGCTACGATCTGGTCGTCAGCCACGACTACGGCCTGTTCTACAACGCCATCGGGGCGCACCTGCTCCACCGGCGCCTCGGCCTGCCGTGGGTGAGCGAGATCCACCACGTCGACGGATACCCGCGCGCGGCGGGCCTGCGTCAGCGCGGCTTGACGCTCGCCGCCTACGGCCACGTGCGCGGCGCGGCGCGCCGCGCGGCCGCCTTTCGCGTCGTCTGCCGCCAGGTCGGCGCACTGCTCGATCGCTGGGGCGTCGCGCCGTCGCAGATCGCGCTGCTGCCGAGCCTCTACCTCGACCTCGATCTCTTCTCCCCGTCGCCCGAACATCCCAAAGACGTCGATGTCCTGTGCTGTGCGCGGTTGGAGAGCGAGAAGGGCCTGTCGCTCCTCGTGCAGGCACTGCGACTCCTGAAGCGGCGCACACCAGCCATCCGGGCCCGCATCGTCGGCCGCGGGCGGTTGGGCCAACCGCTGAAGCGGCAGCTTCGCGAGCATGATCTGGAGCGCAACGTCGATCTGGTCGATTGGCTCGACGGCCCCGAGGCCATGGTCGCGGCGTACCGGAGCGCCAGGACGCTGGTCTGCACGTCGTTCTCGGAAGGCAATCCGCGCGTCGTCGGCGAAGCGATGGCCTGCGGCGTCGCCGTGATCTCGACGCCGGTCGGCATCGTGCCCGAGATTGTCGTCGACGGTGAGAACGGCATGCTCGTCGACTGGAGCGCCGAGCACCTGGCGGAGAAGGTCGCCGCGTTGCTGGAAGACGACGCGCTGCGCCGCAAGATCGCCGCGGCCGCGCCGCGTGCCGTGCACGGCTTCGAGGCGCAGCGGTTGATCGGGCAACTGGCGCAGGCATACCAGCGCATCGCCGCGGCAGCGACGCCATGAGGATCCTCGTCATCACCCAGGCGGTGGACGAGACCGATCCCATCCTCGGCTTCTTCGTCGATTGGATTCGCCGCCTGGCGCAGCGCGCGAGCTCGGTGCAGGTGATTGCCCAATGGACCGGGCCGCATTCACTTGGCGACAGCGTCCGCGTGCATTCGCTCGGCAAGGAACGCGGCGCCGGCCGCTTCGCACAACAGCATCGCCTGCAGCGACTGCTCGGCCGCATTCTGCTGCGCGAGCGCTCCGCCGACGCGGTCTTGTGTCACATGTGCCCCGAGTACGCGCTGGCCGCCTATCCCGTCGCGCGAACCGCTGGGGTGCCCCTGTTCCTGTGGTACACGCATGGCCAGGGAACCAGACGCTTGCAGCTCGCGCAGCGCGTCGTGCGGCGCGTCCTCACCGCTGCGGAAGACAGCTACCCGTTCCCCGCGCCGAACGTCGTCGCCACCGGACACGGAATCGACACCGGCAGGTTTCGCCCGCGCGAACGGCCCGCACACGACAAGAGAATTGTTCTCTGCCTCGGTCGCCTGTCGCCGGTCAAGGCCCACGAGGTGCCGATCCGCGCGCTCGGCATTCTCGTACGACAGCGCGCGCGGCGCGATGTGGAGCTGCGCATCGTCGGCGCGGTGCCGATGCCTTCACAGCAAGGGTACCTCGACGAGCTGCGGCGGATCGTGGCCGCCGAGGGGCTCGAGCAGTATGTCCGCTTCGTCGGTGGCGTGCCGCACGCGGAGGTCGAGCGGCACCTCGCCGCCTGCGACGTGCTGGTCAGCGCCAGCAAGACCGGCAGCCTCGACAAGGTGCCCCTGGAGAGCCTCGCCTGCGGCCGCCTGGCGCTGGTCTCGGACGCGTCATTCCGGGACGAAGTGCGCGGATACGAGGATCTGCTGACGTTTCGCCCCGACGACCCGGTCGACCTGGCCGACCAACTGGGCGCAATCTTCAGCACCGCTCGCGATCGGCTCGAAGCCATCTCGAGCGATCTCCGCCAGCGTGTAGCCACACGACACGACCTCGACCGGCTGGTCGATCGGATGCTGGACGTCTTTGCCAATGCGCGCTGATTCCACCGTCACCCGGCCCCTGCTCGTTGCGTTCGAGGCGGGATTCTACCCCGGGTTGATCCTCGGCGCGTTCAACGCCGTCACGACGATTTCCGCCGGCGATGGCGCCCTCCACGCATGGGGATTCTGGTCGCGCGTCGCGGTGGTGGTGTGGGCCGCCGCCGTGCACGGCCTGATCCTCGGCGCCGCGCTGGCCCTCGTCGCCGCCGTGCTGCTGGCGATCCGTCTCGTCTGGCGGCGCAACGCGAAGGCTGGCGCGCCGCGGCCGCATCCGCGCGTGCAGCGCCTGGCGCCGATCCTCATCCTCGCCGGCCTCCTGCTGGTTCTCGAAGGCGTCGACGCCTGGATTGTTCGGCGAGGCGAGGGGTCGAACGAGCGGTTGAATGTGGTCCTCATCGTCGTCGACGCGCTGCGCGCCGACCGCCTCGGCTGCTACGGCTACCCGTTGCCGACCTCGCCACACATCGACACGCTGGCCGGCAGCGGCGTGGTGTTCGAACGCGCCGTCGTCCAGTACCCCGCCACCGGTCCGTCGTTCGGCTCGCTCTTCACCGGCAAGTACCCGCGCAAGCACGGCCTGTCGGGGATGGATCCGCGCCTCTGGCTCGGCGGCGATTTCAACCAGACCCTGGCCGAGATCCTGTCCGCGCACGGCTACGAGACGGGCGGAGTCATCACCGGCAGCCTGACGCGCAGCAGCGGCCTGGCGCGCGGCTTTCACGAGCTGTTCGAGGAGATGCCCGCCTACGGCACCTACGATGTGCGCTCGCCGTTGCAGACGCTGCGCAGCCGCCTGCCGATCGCGCGCGATTGGGTCCGCCGACGGCTCGCCGCCGACCCGAAGCTGGTGACCAGCGAGGCCGAGCGCTGGCTCGACCGGAAGAGAGACGCGCGCTTCTTCCTGTTCGTGCACCTCTACGACACGCACGCTCCCTACGATCCGGCGCGGGAATATCTCGAGCCCGTGCATTCCGGCGGCCCGGTCTACCCCCCGCTCTTCTCCGAGGAGCTGCGCGCCCTGGAGGAACGCGCCGAGGCGCTGTCGCCGGCGGAGATCCAGCGCGTCAGCGCGCTCTACGACGGCGAGGTGCGCTCGGCCGACGCCTCGGTCGGCCGCATCGTCGCGCAGCTCGACCGGCTCGGACTGCGGCAGAAGACGGTGATCGTCGTCACGGCCGATCACGGCGAAGAGCTCTACGATCACGGCAAGCTGGAGCACGGCCACATCTTCAACACCAACCTGCTGGTCCCGTTGATCATCTCCGCCCCGGGGCACACGCAGCCGGGAACGCGGATCGATTCGCCGGTCGAGCTCATCGATCTGATGCCGACGCTGCTGGCGACGCTCGGCATTTCCGTGCCCAACGGCGCCGACGGAAGGGCGCTGTCCCTCGACGCAGGCGGCGCCGTTCAGGCAGAGTCCCATGCCTTCTCGGAGGCCGATTGCGGGCCGGCGGCGGACGCGAAGGCCTGTCTGATCGCCGTGCAGGATCGGCATTGGAAGCTGATCGTGGATCGGACACAGGGAACGCGACAGCTCTTCGACCTCGAGCGCGATCCGCTCGAGCGCACGGACAGTCTGGATCAGAACCGGCAAGTGGCCGAGCAGCTGGAAGCGGCGCTGCGAAAATGGGATAGCTCGCAGCCGGATCTCGCGCTGTTGCAGAAGAAGTACGAGGGAGTCGAGATCTCGGAGGAAATCCGCGAGCGGCTGCGCCAGCTGGGTTACATCGAGTGAGCGAGGGGAGGGTGGAGCTGGCTTACGTCTCGAACGCCAGGATTCCGGGCGATCGGGCGCACAGTCATCAGACGGTCCTGATGTGCGAAGCCCTGCAGCGCGCCGGCGCCGCGGTCGAGCTGATCCACCCGACCCGGCGTGACGTCGCCCGGCCTGCGACGCACGCACCGCTGGCGGAGCGCTACGGCATTCGCGAGCGCTTCCGCATCACCCAGCTCTACTCGTTCGACCTCATCGACCTCTTTCCGCCCGCGGCCCAGCGCCCGTGGTTCCTGCTGCAGAGCCTGACCTACGCGGCGAGCGTGCGCCGCCACCTCGCGAACCGACCGGACGCCGTGGTCTACGTGCGCGATCCGCACACGCTCTTCTTCCTGCGCCTGCTCGGCGCGCCGACGCGTGGCCGCCTCGTCTTCGAAGCGCACCGTTTTCCGCGCAGCGCCGCCACGCAGCGGCGGTTGCGCCAGGCCCTCGACGACGCGCTCTGCGTGGTCGTGCTCAACCGACACCTCGCGCAGCGCTATGGCGAGCTGGGCATCGCTGCCGACCGCATCGCGATCGTTCCCTCGGGCGTCGACACCCGCAAGTTTCAGGACCGACCCGCCGCCTCGGACCTCCGCCAGCGTTTGGGGATCGCCGCGGGCGCTGCCGTGGCCTGCTATGCCGGCTCCTTGCTCAAGGAAAAGGGCATCTACACCCTGTTGGAGAGCGCCAGCTCGCTGACGGCGACGACCGTGCTCGTGGTCGGCGGATGGCCGCCGATCGGCGCGGACCTGGAGCGCTTCTGTCGGCAACGCGGGGTGACCAACGTGCGCTTTGCCGGCCAGGTGTCGCCGCGCGACGTGCCGGACTATCTGCTGCTCGCCGATGTACTGGTGGCACCGAACTCGGCCGCCGCGACGCATTCCGCCGAGGACACCTCGCCGCTGAAGTTCTTCGAGTACGTCGCGGCGGGCAAGCCGATCATCGCCTCCGACGTGCCGGCGCTGCGCGATGCCGCGGCGGAATGCCCGGGGTGTGCGGTGGAGTGGGTGCAGCCCGATGACTCCGAGCGCCTGGCCGCCGGCATTCGCGCGGGACTGGATCGAGCGCGGGCCGGCGCTCACTCCGCAACGGCGCCCGACTGGCTGGATCGCGCGCGCGCCATCTTGCGGCATATCGCCGCGCAGCGACCGGAGCGGCGAGCCCCTTGACCTCTCGACGCTTCGCGATCGCGCTCGCCGTCAGCCTCGGTCTCGCGGCGCTCCTGCGGTTCCTCGGCATCATGCACGGCTGGCCGCGCAACTACATTCCCGACACCACCGCCGTCAGGGCGGCGCTGAGCATCGGCGCCGGGGCAAACCCCTTCGCCGGCGATGCGCTGCCGACGCAGTATCCGTACCTGCTCCCCTATCTGCTCGCGGCGCTCTACGGCGTCTTCTTCGTCCTGGGATGGATCGGCGGTGTCTTCGCCAACCTGGCGGCTTTCGAACGGTACGCCTTCGCGCATCCGGAGGTGTTCTTTCTGATCGCGTCCGGCGCGGTGGCAACCTCGGGATGCGTCGTCGTCCTGCAGGTGGCGTTGGTAACGCGCCGCCTGCTCGGCGAGGCGGCCGCCTGCCTGGCCGCGCTCTTCACCGCCACCAGCCTGATCCACGTGCAGCTGTCTCACCAGGCGCGCCCTCACCTGTTGACCGTCGCGCTGATCCTCGCCGCGCTGCAGTTCGCGCTGCGCCATCTGGCGGATGGCCGCCGGCGCAATCTGCCGCTCAGCTGGCTGTGCTCGGCCGCGGCTGCCTCGACCGTGCCGTACGGTCTGCTCAGCCTCGCCATCCCGCTGCTGGCCGGCATTCGGCGCAAGGACCTCGGCGGCACGCTGCGCAACACACTGCTCGGCGGCGCGCTCTTTCTCGCCACGCTCGTCCTCTTCTACCCGCGTCTCGTCATCGGCGATCCGGTGGCCTACGACTCCTCGACCGGCCTGTTCCGCTCCTACGGCGGACTCTACCTGCGCGACAGCTTCATCAACGGCAAGGGCTTGCCGAAACTGATCGCCTGGCTTGGCTCCTACGAGCCCGTTCTCGCCCTCTGCGCCGCCCTCGGCATCGCGGTCGGCCTCTCGCACTGGCGCCGGGATCGGCGGTGGGCGGCGGTCGCGGTGTTCCCGCTGCTGTATGTCGCCGTCTATGGCAGCTACGAAGTGATCCACCCGCGCTATCTCGTGCCGCTGATTCCCTTTCTGTCGATTCCGGCCGGCTGGTTGGCGGCGCGCTGGGCCGGCTGGCTCTCGGAAGGCGCCGCGACGCGATTCGGCGAGCGATGGCGTGCGCCCGCGGCGGTGGCATTGGCCATCGCGCTGCTCGGGCTGCCGACCGTGCAGGCACTGCGGCTCGACCTGCTGCTGCGGCGCCAGGATACGCGCGCCATCGCCGAGCGTTGGATCGGCGCGCACCTGCGCCAGAGCCGCCTGATCGCCACCGAGGCGCACGGGGTCGATCTGCCGCCCGATCTCGACAGTCTGCGCTGGACCGCGGCGCATCATCCGGACCAGCTCGGCCTCCGCGACCGCCACCGCCTGCGCAGCGGCGCAGACGGAGCCGCCGGCGATGGCTTCCCGGTCGCGCAACTGTGGTATCACCCCACCTACCGGGACAGCGCGATCGGTGAGCTCGAGCACTACGCCGAGAGCGAACACGTCGTGGCGGTGCTGGGAGGAGAGACGCAGCGAGTGGACCCATTCTACCGCAGCCTCGTGCGCGAGGGTCGCTTGCTCACCCGCGTTTCGCCGTTGTGCCCGAACGTCGCGGCCGCCGAGACCCAACTGCCCGTCGAGCTGCAGCGACCGCTGCGGGACCTGTGGAAGGTCGAGCGCTGCGGGCCCATCATCGAGATCTACGAATTGAGGCGCGAGTGATCAGCGAGCTGACGGTGGTCATTCCCGCCTACAACGAAGCCGAGGGCATCGGCGGCACGATCGACGGACTGCGGCAGGTCCTCAACGACCTGCCGCTGCGCTTCGAGATCATCGTCATCGACGACGGCTCCACCGATGCCACGGCGAGCATCATCGCCGCGCTGGGCGACATCCGCCCGCTGCGCAACGTGACCAATCAGGGCTACGGCGCCGCGCTCAAGCGGGGCATCGCGCAGGCGGCATACGACTACATCTTGATCACCGACGCCGACGAATCGTATCCCCCCAGCGCCGCGCGCGAGCTGATCCTGCGCATGGACGACCACGACATGAACGTCGGCGCCCGTTCGCTGGCGGAGATCCACAACCCACGGCTCTGGAACCTGAGCAAGGTCGGGATCCAGGCCGCGCTGCGCCTGGTCCTGCGGGCGCGCATCCCCGACATCAACTCCGGCGTGCGGCTCTTCAAGCGCGAGCTCGCCGAGGAGCTGGCGCCGGCGCTCGCGGACGGCTTCTCGTTCACCACCGGATTGACGATCGGGGCCCTCAAGGCGGGAAAGCGCGTCGCCTTCACGCCGGTGGAGTATCGCCGCCGAACCGGCGAGTCGAAGGTGCGGCCGCTGAGCTTCACCGTCAGCTTCCTGCGCTCGATGACGCGGGCCTTGCGATGGCGGCCGCGCTGAAGATCTGCTTCCTGACCGACTCCCTCGAGCCGACCGAGGGGCCGGGGCGATACGGCAGGGAGATCATCGCGGCGCTGCAGCCGCACCTCGCCTCGGTCGTCGTGATTGTCCCCAGCGACCACGCCCCTATCGGCGACGAGCGCCTCGCCGGGGCCACGGTCCATCGCCTCCTGCCGTCGAACCGCACGCTCACCTTCCGGCGTGCGCTGCTTCCCGCGCTCGCCTTCGCCAGCGCGCTGCGCCTGCTGCCGATCGTCAAAAAGGCCGACGTCGTCCACGCGCTCAAGGACTATCCGCACTGCCTGATCGCCGCGATTGCCGCAGCGCTGGCCGGTAAACCGCTCGTGGTCATGGCGTACGGCACCTACTCGGTGCTCCCCTTTCACTCCCGGCTCGAGGGCCCGCTCCTGCGCTTCGTCTACCGCACGGCGGCGCGCATCGTCTGCCTCGGCGACTACACGCGGCGGCGTCTCGGCGCCTTCATCGACACGAGCAAGGTGATCGTAATCCCCGGCGGCGTGGACTCCGCGCGCTTCGCCCGCTCGCCGCAGACCCCGCCGCCAGGCTTCGCAGGCCGATTCATTCTCAGTGTCGGCCAGCTGAAGGAGCGCAAGGGGTTCGATCTCTGCGTGCGCGCCTTTCGCCGCCTCGCGCCCGACTTCCCCGGCCTGCGCTTCGCTCTCGTCGGCGACTGCGGCGACGAGAAATACGTCCGCGGCCTGAGAAGTCTCATCGGCGACGACGTCGATACGATGCGGCTGCTGGGCCGGGTAGACGAACAGACGCTGCAGTGGCTCTACCATCACTGCGAGCTCTTCCTGCTGACGCCGCGCAGCGATCGCGCCGGCCACTTCGAGGGCTTCGGTCTGGTCTACCTGGAAGCCGGCGCCTGCGGGAAGGCGGTGATCGGCACGACGGAGTGCGGCGCCGAGGACGCCATCGCCGACGGCCACACCGGTCTGCTGGTCCGCCCCGACGATGTCGACGACCTGACCCGTGCCCTGCACTCCTTGCTCGCCGATCGCGAGCTGGCCCAAAAGCTCGGCGAGGAGGGCCGCAAACGAGCGTCCGAGCGGTCGTGGGATCGCATCGCCCAGCGTGTCGCCGCCGTCTATCGAGATGTCGTGGTGATCCCTCACGGCGCGAAGTAGTCTCGGAACTCCGCCGGCGCGCGCTCGCGCAGAAAGCGCCGCGCCGCGGCATAGCCGTCGAGGCGCTCCCGGTCGTACGCCAACCGCGGGCCAATCGGGCCGAAGAATCGATCGAACAGCGATCCCATGCTGCGGTAGAGCTCGGCCCGATACTCCGGCGACCGCTTCGTCGCGGCACCGTCGACGACCAACTCCAATCGACGCAGGTCGCCGGGAAAGCGGCGCACGAACCACTCGCCCAAACGCGCCACGGAGAAGGCCGGGGTGTGGATGAGGGCGCCGAAGCGAGCCGCGTCGCAGCCGCGCAGCGTGTGGACGACGGACGTCGCGCAGAGAAGAGAAACGATCGCCACACACGCCCATCGCCACGTTGTCGAGCGGCGGGACACGGACGCCAGAGTGACGGCGGCGAGCATGAACAGGAATGGATAGACGGGCATGAGATACCGGTACACCGTCACCTTGGCGAATGGGGGATGACGCATCGCTTCCACGAAGCCGCTCGACGACAGGACCACGAGGTAGACGACGACGTAGAGCAGCTGGATCCGAACGGTCAGACCGGCAGCGCCGGTGCCGCGCCGGCGGTGAAGACTCCACGCGGCCAGCGCGGTCAGCGCGAGAAGAGAGAAGACGTAGATATGCCCCACTTCGACGCCGAACCACGTGGCGTGTCCAAAGAAGGACGAATCGGGCAGGCCCACGAAGACGACGTACAGGAGATTGTCGAGGAACTGCGCCGGCACGCGCCAGACGGAGAAGTGCGAGGAAATCGGCTCGGCGTAGATGTGGGTGCCGACGAAACCGAAACGGACGTTGTAGAGCAGCCACGGCGCCAGGCCGACCAGGAAGCCGGCGAGATAGCTCGCGACGCAATGCGCGCCGCCCACCGCGCGCCGCAGCGCGGCAATCAGAATGAAGACTGCGCAGACGGCCCAGACGACGAGAAACGTGTAGCTGAAGTAGATGCCCACACCTGCCAGGCAACCCCAGGCGAGCCAGAGCAGGGGATCGCGCGGCCGCTGGCGCAGGATCGCGAGGCAGAGGAAGAGGGAGCCGACGGAGAAGAGGTTCTGCTCGACATGCGTGCCGAAACAAATCGTCGTCATCAGCGCGTAACCGGGCGGGCAGAAGGCCATCAACAGCCCCCCGATCCAGGCCGCGCGGCGCGAGACGAACCGATCCAGTACCAGGATGACGAGCGACAGGGTGGCGAGGTGAAACAGCAGTGGCGTCAGCTTGAGCGCGAACAGGTTCGGACCGAGCAACGCGAAGAGCGGGGCGGCGGCCATCCCCATCACCAGGGAGCCGCCGAAGAACGTCGCCCACTGGTAGTCGAGCAGGTCCAGCAGCGGGCCGTGCTGGATCTCGTACGCGATGTTGCCGCGATCCAGCTCCTCGCCCAGACCGCCCGCGTGCGCGGGGCCGGGCCCGTAAATATCCTCGGCGGGTGCCAACAGAATCGTCAGACCGATGAGGGCGGCCGCCGCGGTCAGGACCACCAACAGAGCCAGCGTACCGGTGCGCCGCGGCGCGGTCGAATCGCAGTCGAATTGCTCCCCGCCCACGAGATCCGTTGCACTCCTTCCGAGCTTGGGAATATACGCACCTGCGGACTCCGGGAGGAAGCGGCCGGGAACCTCCGTGCGAGAGTCGATGTGAAGCCATGCGGATTCTGGTCGTCAACGACGAGTTGAATTACCAGACCTCCAGCGTCCCGCGGCTGGCGCATCAACTGGCGCGCCACCTGATGGCGCAGCGGCACGAGGTGACCCTGGTCGGCACCGTGCGCGACCGCCGCGAGGCCGGCGACACCTGGGCCGACGGGTTGCCGATCGCCAGGATCTACTCCAACTATCGCCCCCGCTTCCGGCCCTGGCGCGGCTTGTACAACCCGCAGACGGTGCCCGCGTTCCGCCGCATCCTGGCGCGGACCAGACCGGACGTGGTCCACTTCCACAACGTCCACAGCCACCTCTCGTTCGCCTGCCTGCGCCTGGCGCGCCGCGCCGGGGCGCGGGTGTTTCTCACCGCGCACGACGTCATGCTCTTCTGGGACGGCAAGCTCGCCTGCTTCGACGCCACCACCACGCGCGCCGACGTGACCAGCGGCGCCGTGGACTATCGCTACCGTTGGCAGCGGGCGCTGCGGACGCACCGCTTCCGTTACCTGCCGCTGCGCAACGCGATCGTGCGCCGCCGCGTCTTGCACGACACCGAGCGGCTCATCTGCGTCAGCAACGCGCAGCGCCACGCGCTCGCGGCAAACGGCTATCGTGAGGCGATCACGATCTACAACGGCACCGCCGCGGATTCGCCGTCGCCGGGTCCAGGCGACGTCGACGGCGTGAAGCATCGCTTCGGCCTGAACGGTCAGCAGGTGGTGCTCGGCGGCGGGCGGCTGAGCTATCTGAAGGGCATGGACCACCTCCTGCGGGCCATGGCCCGGCTACCGCGCGACCGCGTCAAGCTCCTCGTCATCGGCGGTGGCAGCCCCGGCTACGAACGGCACTTGCGCGAGCTGGCGCAGCAGCTCGGCATCGCCGCGCAGGTCGTCTTCGCCGGATGGATCGGCGCGGGCGAGTTGCCGAGCGTGCTCGCCGCCAGCGATGTATGCGTCAACCCGTCGCTCTGCTTCGAGACCCTGTCGATGTTCAACCTCGAGGCGATGATGGCGGCGAAGCCGGTCGTCAGCACCTTCTTCGGCGGACCGGCCGAGACGATCGTCGAGGGCGAGAGCGGGCTGTTCGTGAACCCCTACGACGTCGAGACACTGGCGGACCGCATCCGTGTCGTCCTGAGCGACGAAGGCCGTCGCCGAGCCATGGGGGCGAGCGGACGCGCGCGCGCGTGCGCCGAGTTCGACGCCGCGACACAGGCGGCCAGGGTCTGCGCCCTCTACGACTGAGGCGAGCCGCATGCGCCGCGTCGAACCACTTCTCGATCAGCACCGCGCCGGACTGTTCGCGCTCCACGCGCGCATCTTCGGCGCGGCCAAGGCGCAGCGCTTTCGCGCCCGCTTCGAGTGGTGGTACGTCGACAATCCCTACCGCCGCGCGGGTCAGGTCACCAACTGGGTCATGACCAGCGACGGCGGCGTGGTCGGTCATCTCGGTGCGGCGCCGATCGACGTCAAGGTCGGCGACCAGCGCCTGCACGGCACCTGGATCTGCGACTACATGGTCGATGCGCCGCACCGCTTCGGCCCCGAGCTGTCGACCTTACGCGCCGCCGCCTCACACTCATCCGACTTCGCCATGGGTTACGGAATGCCCGATCACGTGGCGCGCAGCTATGTGAAGCTGAGCTGGGGCCGGCTTGCGGTCGGGTCGTCGCTGGTCAAATGCCTCCGCCTGCGCGGTGTGGCCGGCCTTCTGCGGGGACCGCGCGGCGGCAATCCGACCGAGCGCGCCCGCCTCCTGCTGCGCTTCGGCCGTCAGCTCCTCGGGCGGTCGGCCCGGCCACCGGGCGGCGCGGCGGACCTCGGCTTGCACGGCGAGTGGGACGAATCGTTCGACCGCTTGTGGGACAGGGTCGGCACGGCATATCCCGTCGCCGTGGAGCGCAACCGTCGATACCTCCGCTGGCGCTATCGACTCGGCGGCGACGACGGCGCCCGGCTCATCGTCCTCGGCGCCGTGGGAGCACCGCGGGGCTTCGCCCTGATCGAGAAGGTACGCTGGCGCGGGATCGTCGCCGGACTGATCACCGAACTGATCGTGGCGCCGGACGATGCGCGGCGCCTGCTCGGGTTCGCCGAGGAAGTCCTGCGCCGCGAAGGCGTCTCGGCCATCGTCACGGAGGGCTTCCCGGCCCGGGCGCGCACCGCCTTTCGGCAGCAGGGCTTCATCGAGCCTGGCGTGGAACGAGAAAACGCGACCTTCTTCGATCGGCTGCACCACTGCCAGCCGGCGCTCGTCGACGACGTCGAGAACTGGCTGCTGACACCCGGTGACAGCGATCGATCGTTGGGATACCCGCGGGTGCCATGGCGCAATTCCTGAGCGCAGCGCGAAGATACTGGTGGAGAACGAAGGCCGCGTCGAAGCAGGCCTTGTTGTTCGCTCTCCAGGGGCTCGGCATCGGCGCCGTGTACTGGCAACTGCGCGGGCGGAGAAAGAGCACCATCCTGTGCTACCACACGGCCAGCGACGCCCCGCTGCCGGCGTATCCCAACAACGTCATGCCGGTGGCGACATTCGAGCGTCACATGGAATATCTGCGTCGCCATCGGACCGTCGTGTCGCTCGACCAGTGTGTCGATCGGCTGCGGAGCGGCTCGCAGACGACGGGCGGATTCGTCGCCATCACCTTCGACGACGGATACAAGAGCTGTCTCGACACGGTCGCGCCGATCCTCGCACGACACGGATTCGCGGCCACGTTCTTCGTCTCGCCGGGCTTCATTGACCGCCGTGAGCCCAAGTGGGATGACTGGCTCTACTTCGCCATGAAGCCGTTCAAGAAGCACACCCTGCGAGCCGGCAAAGGCGAAGTGGAACGCCTGATCCAACAACTCGAACCGCCGAACGGCGAGAGGAGTGGGTTGAAGGAAGCGTGCGCCGCATCCCTGCTGACATGGGAGGATGCGAAGGCGCTGCGCGACATGGGCCATTCGGTGCAGTCGCACGGGCTGAACCACTACTTCCTGAGCGCCCAGGAGACGGCGGATCAAGAGGTCGAGCTGGCCGAGTCCAAGCGGCGATTGGAAACGGTCCTGGGCGGCGAGGTGTCATACGTCGCCTACCCTTTCGGGTGGCCGGACAGTTACACCGCCGAGACCCAGATGCTCGCCCGGCGGGCCGGGTACACGGCGGCCTTCACGGGGGAACGCGGCTACGTCGAAGATGCGCCGGATGCGTTCGCGATCCGGCGCATGACGATCGGACGCGACACGCCCTTCTGGATGTTCAAACTCATGCTCTCCGGTCTGTACTTCTGACCGTGGAGCCCCTCGCAGCGGTGAAGCGGGTGGACATCGGTTGCGGCACGCCCGAGCAACGATACCGCGATTGCTTCGGCGTCGACCTGAACGCGAGTTACCGACCGGATCTGGTGTGGGACTGCGACCAGGGCCTGCCGTTCGACGACGAGGCGCTCTCGTTCATCAACGCCGACAACTGCCTGGAGCATTTCAAGCATCCGTATTTCGTCCTCGAGGAGTGCTACCGTTGTCTCGCGCGCGGCGGCAGCATGCGGGTGGTGGTGCCGAACGTGCAGTATTTCCCCACCCTCCTGCTCGGGCTCGTGTACGACATCGATCGCTACTTCTTCTGGTACATGCAGCTGCCGCACAAGCGCGAGCGCAGCGTCCACTACACTCTGTTCACGCCCTTCCTCCTCCACCGCCTCGTCACCGAGATCGGGTTCGTGGTCCGGCAGCGGCGCGGATTTCTGTACGCGAAGGAAATCCTGCTGGAGCTCGAGAAGCCGTGACATGATCCGCATCCTGCACGTGATGGAGGCCACCACCGGTGGCACGCGGCGGCACCTGCGGCTGATCGCCGAGCATGTCGCTCGCGATCGATTCGAGCTGGCGTTCGCCTGCTCGACGCTGCGCGACGCGCGTTTTCTCGACGACGTGGAATCATTCCGGCGCGCCGGGCTGGAGGTGCTCGACGTCCCCATGCAGCGCGAGATCCGGCCGTTGGCCGACCTCGGCGCGTTTCTCCGTCTCTGCCGCATCCTGTGGACGCGGGACGTCGACATCATCCACACCCACAGCTCCAAGGCCGGCGTGCTCGGACGCCTGGCCGGGCGCCTGTGCAGCAACGCCAGGATCGTGCACACACCGCACTGCTTCGCCTTTCTGCAGCAGCCGGACGCCGGCTCGCTGCGCAAGGCGTTCTTCGTCGCCTGTGAGCGCGCGCTCGGGCTGTGCACCGACCGCCTCGTCGCCGTGTCCTCCGAAGAGCGCGACGCCGCCGTCCGCAACCGTATCGCTCCGCGCGAACGGATCGCGCTGCTGCACAACGGCGTCGCGGAAGCCCCACCCGCGGACCGGGTCCGGGCCGAGCGCACGCTGCGCGATCTCGGCATCGGCCGGGGAACGCGCTTGATCGGCACCGTCGGCCTGCTGAACCGCGCCAAGGGCACCGCGCACCTGCTGGAGGCCTTGCGGCGGGTGCTGGAACAATTCCCCGATCTGTATTGCCTGATCATCGGCCACGGCGAGCTCGAGGGCGAGCTGAAGGAACACGCGCGCCGCGCCGGCGTCGCGTCCCGGGTCGTCTTCGCCGGCCACATCGAGCCGTGTGCGGACCTGGTCGCAGCGCTCGACGTTTTCGTCCTGCCGTCGCTGTGGGAGGGCATGCCGTATGCGGTCCTGGAGGCGATGGCGCTCGGCGTTCCCGTCGTCGCCAGCCGGGTCGGGGGGTGCCCGGAAGTGATCGAAGACGGGGAGACCGGACTGCTGGTCGAGCCCGGTGACGCGCGCGGCCTGAGCCAGGCGATCCTCGCCCTGCTGCGTGATCCGGCTGAGCGGGCGCGCCTGGGACGGCAGGGCCGCGAGCGCGTGCGCGAGCGCTTCGGTCTGGAGCGGATGATCGCCGGACTGGAAAGTCTCTATCAGGAGCTCGCTGACGCACCGCGCGCGGCGCGAGCCCCGACTGCCCCGGTGGACGCCTGATGCAGGTCGTGCCGCATCGCGTCCGCCTGCAGTGGCTGCGGACGCGGATCAGGCGAATCGCGCGCCGGCCCTGGCTGACCGCGCTGGCGACCGAGGTCACGTTTCGTTTGCGGAAGCGCCACGTGCGCGCCGCGCTGGCGCGGCATCGCTCACTGCCGCGCGCGCTCCATATCGAGGGCACCAACGTTTGCAACGCGCGCTGCGTTTTTTGCGCCTACGACCAGATGGAGCGCCCCAAGACGGTCATGAGCATGCAGGATTTCGAGCGCGTGGTGGGGGAATACGTCGCCATGGGCGGTGCCTGGGTATCGCTCACACCGATCGTCGGCGACCCGTTCGTCGACCCGCATCTGTTCGCGCGGCTGGAGTATCTGGGTCGGACCGCGGCCATCGACGGGTTCTACTTCTTCACCAACGCGATCCTGATGACGCCAGAGGCGAGCCGGAAGCTCCTCGACTTCGGCCAGCGCCTGACGGTCTGCGTCTCGCTCGGCGGCTTCGACGCGCAGACGTACGAGCGGATCATGGGCGTGAATCGCTTCGAAGCGGTGTGGGAGAATCTGCGCGCGTTCCTCGCGCTGCGCCGGCAGAACGGCGGCGGCCCGCGGTTGGAAATTCACCTGCGCTGCCCGCCGGGCGATCTCGCAGGTCCGTGCTGGAGGGAGCTGGACGAGTGGGAGAAGTCGGGTCTGGCCGTCATCGTCCACCTCGACACCTACGACTCGTGGGCGGGCAAGATCTCCGCGCAGAATTTGCGCCGGGCGGGGTTGGAGCCGCGGCCAATGCCGTACAAGCGGGGCGCCTGCCAGCTGCTGTACATGAAGCCGGTGGTGTTGGCCGACGGCGGGGTCAACGCCTGCGCCTGTCGCGACGTCGAGGCCGAGCTGCGCGTCGGCGATCTCGGCCGTCAGTCTCTCGAACAAGTCTGGAACAGCGAGACGGTCGGCGCGCTGATCGAGCGGCACGAGCGCGGCGACTATCCGGACGTCTGCCGCCGCTGCACCTACTACGTCAGCGTCTACAACCCGTTGGAGAGCCGGATTCACCGGCGCGGCCTCAACTGGAAGGACTGACCGCGTGCCGCCTCTCGCCCATTGCGCCGCCGTGCGCCGCGCCTCTCGCCCATCTTGCGCATTCTGATCACCACGCCCGTGCTGCCGCCCGAGTTGGGCGGCCCCGCGACCTTCGTGCCGCGCTTGGCCGCGTATCTGCACGAGCGCGGCCATACGGTCACCGTTCTCAGCTACACCGACCAAGCCTCCGCCCTGGCGACCTACCCGTTTCGGGTCTCCCTGGTGGCGCGCCGTTTCTTGCCCGTGCGCCTGTGCGTGTTCTTCGTCGAGTGTCTTCGTCTGGCCAGGCGGTCCGACCTCGTCTTCGTCTGCGAGCACCCCGCGTTGCTCTCGGTGCTGGCGGCAAAGATCAGCCGGAGGCCGCTCGTCATGCGGATGATGGTCAACACGGCATGGGAGCTGTCGTACCGATTCGGTCTGACGAGCGACGACCCCGACCGCTTCCTGCTCTCAGACGGCGACCCGATCGTCCGAGCGATCAAGGGAATCGAGCGGCGCACGCTGCGGCGCGCCGATCTCGTCGTGGCGGTGAGCCAGCATCTCGGCGAAACCGCCGTCCGCCTGGGCGTGCCGCGCGCGCGCGTCTTCGTCTCGTACAACCTTCCACCGCCGGACGTCTCGCCGCCGATCGGAGCGGCCGCGGCGCGCGCGCGTCTCGGCATCGCCGCCGACACCTTTTTGCTCCTGGTGGTGGCGCGTCTGGTGAACTGGAAGCGAGTGGACACGGTCATCGCCGCGCTGACCGAGTTGCCCGAGCGCTTTCGGCTCGCGATCGTCGGCGAAGGTCCGATGGAGACCGAGCTGCGCGAGCTGAGCGCCAGACTGGGCGTGGGCGAACGGGTGACGTTCACCGGCCGAGTCGACCACGAGGCCGCGCGT
Organism: uncultured Binatia bacterium (SeqCode); assembly: GCA_964455095.1. Lineage (GTDB taxonomy): Bacteria > Desulfobacterota > Binatia > HRBIN30 > CADEER01 > CAYVUV01. The sequence continues at coordinate 22,751 of CAYVUV010000286.1, read as the reverse complement.
CACTACATGCAGGCGGCGGACTTGCTGGTGCTCAACAGCTTGTACGAGGGCCTGTCGCACGTGCTGCTCGAAGCGATGGCGAGCGGCCTGCCGGCGATCGCGAGCGACGTCCCGGGCAATCGCGAGCTCATCGCGCACGGCGACAACGGCGTGCTGTTTCCGTCCGACGACGGGAGCTCGCTCAGCGCTTGCATCGAGTCGCTGTCACGCTCGCCGGACAGGTTGCAGCGCATGGGCATGCGCGGCCGGGAGCGCGCGCGAGAGATCGAGGCCCACCACACGTTCGAACGCCTGGCGCGCAAGCTCGAGGAGGTGAGCGCAGGGAGTTGAACTTCATATCCCAAGCCCGTCGAGGGAGGCGTTTGGCCTGTTATCGACGGGCATCGGAGGCGAGAATCTGCTCGGCCAGCGCCGCGGCGAGCACCGCGTATCCCTTCCGGTTGGGATGGTAGTGGGCGCGAATGAACAGCTCTTCGCCTCCGGTCGCTGCATGCGCCAGCAACTGCGGGGCGTCGATGTAGGGTAGATCGTGCGCGGCGGCGAAGCGCGCCAGACCGAAGGCGGGGTTGCGCTTCCAGTGCTCCATCACGATCAGCCGGGCGCCACCCGAGCGCACCGTCTCGGCGATACGCTGCATGTTGTCGGCGAACTCCTGGTCCGACACCCGCGGCGCGGCGCCGCGCCCGGTGGCCGACGCCAGCGCCTGCAGATTGCGATAGTGCAGAAACATGAAGGGAAAGACCTTGTCGAGGAGATCCGGTTTCCAGCCCAGAATCGCCTGCGAGGCGCGGTCCGACAAATACGTCGGGCGGCCGTCGTTGCGCCCGAGGAGGGCGACGACCACCGCGGGATGAAAAAGAGGCATCCATCGCCGCAGCAGCCGCGCGGCTTGAAACGACGTACACCCCGGCATGCCGCCGTTGATCACCGCGAACCTTCCCGGTACGCGCGCGTCCAAGATCACCTGCAACTGCGCCGGGTACGTCTCGTCGTCGGCGACGTCCCAGCCGAAGGTGAAGGAATCGCCAATGGTCAGAATGGTCTCGCGCCGCGCACCGGGAGCCGATGCGGCGCCGTTGCGAAAACCCCGCGCGTCGATGCGGACCGGCGTCAGGCCCGACTCGCCCACGACAAAGCCGGGCGCGCCGGTGAAGCCGGGTCGCAAGCGCCAGAGCGAGTCGCCATCCGCGACGAGCAGTCCCGTCGACCCCCAGCGTTCGAAGCCGACGGTCAACAGCGCCGAGAGCAGACCGTAGAACAGCACCACGGCGACCGCTGCCACGAGGACCTTCGCCCTGCTCATGGTCGGCCTCCAGGCAGCTGGTCGCGAAGTCGTTTACGCCGGGCGCGCGGGGACGCTCTCGGCCGCCGGCGCCTCGGCCTGCTTGCGCCGCGATGGGTGGTTGCTGGGCAGGGTCGCGGAGGCGGCGCGGATGCGATCCCAACGCTCGAGCTGGACGATGGTGGGCGTGCCGCGGAAGTCGTCCTGTACCTCGGCCCAGCGCCCGACCAGGTGCCGGGCGTGGCCGGCCGGCGCTTTCTTGCGGCGCGCGGGCTTGCCGAACGACGTCGCCGCTTTGAGCTTCTCGACGACCTTCGCCCACCCGTACTGTGGATGCTCGAGATAGAAGCGCCAGCGCCAGTAGAGGCGGTACAGGCGCGGCCCGGGCTGCGCGTACCATGCCTCGTGCTCGTGGCGGACACGGTCGCGAATCTGATTCAGCTCGGTGGCGGTGAAGTTCTCGTGTTGCAGCGGCGTGTCGTCGGCATCGACGAAGGTGGTCAGCACCTTGGCCTTGTCGATCTGGTCGTACCAGAGCTTGAACGATTCGGTCGACGGCAGCGGGTTGAACAGCGACGTCCGCACCGCGTCGGGATGCCCCAGCTGCAGCATCGTGCGCGTGTCGTCGTGATCCTGCGCGGTTTCGCCCGGCGTGCCGAAGATGAGGAAGATCTTCGTCCACAGGTTGGCGCGGCGCATCGCCTGCAGCGCGTCGATGATCTGCTGCCGGGTGAACTGCTTGTGCAGCGTCACCAGCATGCGGTCCGAGCCCGTCTCGGCACCGAAATAGATACGGCGCATGCCCGCCGTGTACATGTCCATCGCCATCTCGTAGTCGACCATGTCGACCCGCGTCTCACAGGCCCAGTTGGTTTTGATGCCGCGCCGGCGGATCTCCGCGCAGATCGCCGCCACCCGCTTCTTCTGGCAGGTGAAGAGCTCGTCGATGAAGAGCACGTTGCCGGGCTGGTACTCCGTGCACATCTGCTCGAGCTCGTCGGCGATGTTGGCGGCGCTGCGCGTGCGGAAGGACTGTCCGGTCAGCGACTTGTCGCAGAACACACAGGTGAACGGGCAACCGCGGCTGGTGAAAATGTAGAACAGGTTCTCCGGATTGCGCCGCACGTAGGGCTCGAGCGGCAGCAGGCTGCGGTCGGGAAAGGGCAGCGCATCGAGGTTGCGGATGAGCGGGCGCTTCTCGTTGACCACTTTCGCGCCGTCGGCGTTCCTGAACGAGATGCCGAGGATCGTCCGCAAGCGGTCGGCGTCGCCATCGGCTTCCAGGACATCGACGAGCGACTCCTCCGCCTCGCCGCTGAAGACGTAGTGAAAGTCGCCGGTGTCGAGGAAGAGATCGGGATCCATCATCGTGTGGGGCCCGCCCATCATGATGATCTTGTCGCCCGTAGCCGCGGCGATGCGGGCCCAACGGATCGCGCGCAGGACGAACGGGGTCATGGCCGAAAACCCAACGACATCCGCCCACTCGATCGCGGCGCGGAGCTCTGCTTCGGAGTGGATGCGCTCGTCCCAGCACTGCACCTCGACGCCCTGCTGCTTCAGGATGGCGCCGATGGAGATGATCCCGAGCGGCTGCGCGATGAAATCGTCGTCGAGCCCGGGCGGCGAGATGTAGAACAGCGCCCACCGCTTCTGTCGCAACGGCGTGTTGCGCTGGCCTTCCGGGTGAATGCTCCGCGTCGTCACCGGCGTCCGTTACTCCGACCGCCTGCCGCTGTCAAAGCGGGGGGCACACCGGCGCCCCTCACAGCGAGCTGTAGCGCGCCAGCTTGCCGAGCAAACGCCGGGGCTGCGCCAGCTCGGCGACGACCCGAGACGGCCGCGCATAGAAGCGGCGGTATGCCTTCAGGATGGCGGCGCGGACCACCGCCGCCCGCGCCGCATCGTGCTCGAGGCTCTCGCCGTGCTCGTCGTCGAGCGGTGTGCCGCGGTAGGCGGTGACCGGCACGAACTGCACGCTGTGCGGATCCATGCGCAGCGCATAGTTGATCGTCTCGTTCCGCATGTCGCGCGTCTCTTCGGGAAAGCCGAGCATGAAGAACGCCCGCGTGACGATCCCTATGCGGCGGCAGGCCTCCACCATCCGCACGCCGTGATCGAGCGAGCCGATCTTGTTGCGCCCGTACTTGCGCTGCAACGTCTCGTTGGCCGACTCGACGCCGAAGGAGACCGCGATGCATCCGGCGCGCGCCATCTGACCGAGGAGATCCTCCGAGAGCGACCCCAACGTCGTCTCGCACATCCATCGCAGCGGCAGCGCGAGCTCGGTCAGTCTGCGGCAGATTTCCCGCGCGTGTCCCGCCTTCAGCGTGAAGACCGGATCGCGAAAGACAAAGGTCTGGATGCCGTAGACGTCGTGGGCCTGCCGCATCTCTTCCACCACGTTCGCGGGACTGCGCTGGCGCAAGGCACTGCCCTCGGCGAAGACGTAGGGACAAAACGGGCATTCGATCGGACACCCGCGCGACGAGTGAATGGTGGTGACGAGCCCCGGCACGCCGGGAAAGCGGTAGAGACGGTGGTCGAGCAGGTGGCGCGCCGGAAACGGCAGGGCGTCGAGGTCCGCCACCTCGTGGCGGCCGGCAGTCTCCGCGATCGCTCCCTCGGCGCGATACGCCAGGCCCGGAATCGGAAAGTCTCTCTTCTGCGACAACGAGTCGACGAGATCCGCGAACGCCACGTCGGGCTCGCCGATCAGCACGAAATCGGCCGCACCCAGGTTCAGCACCTCGGCTCTGTGCGTCGACGCCATGGGGCCGAACACGCACACCGTGCGGCCGAGCCGTGCGCGCAGCTCGCACGCCAATTCGACCTCGTCCCCGTAGGCGTCCTTCGACAGCGGCAGGCCAACCATCTCCGCCGCGCTCTGCTCGAGCGTGCGGAGCACCGCCGGCGCGTCGTCGCCGCGCGCCTCGGCGTCGAGGATCTCGACCGCGTGCCCGCGCTGCTCGAGTGTGGCCGCGATGTAGGCGAGCGGGATCGGCGGGTAGACGAGCGCCTCGCCGACGCGCATCCCGTAGCCACCCATCAGGCCGCGGCTCAAACGGCCGTCGCGGAAGCTCGGCGGGTTGAGCAGGGCGATCTTCACGGTGCCGGCTTGGTCAGCAGCGGGTTGCGGCGGGTGAATACGCTCTCGCGCACCACGGCGCCCACACGCGCCGCGAGCCGGCGCCCGAGATCCCAGAGCAGAAAGGACCGCTTGCCCGATCTGCGCTTGCCGATGTGGACCAGCTCGGCGACCTGGAAGTCCATCATCAGGCCATAGAAGACCAGGTAGAACTTGCGCGCCCAGGCGTGTTTCGCATCGATCAGCCGCGGCGCAATGCGCATGATCGAGGGAAAGCGCACCAGCATCGGAAACAGGTGGTGAATGTTCTCGACCTGCTCTTTGTTCTCCAACGCGATGGGCGAGAAGCGCGTCGCGCGGGCGTCGTACTCGTCGTAGCTCTTGCGCTCGAGCCCGTGCGACTTGAGCACCGCGTCCAGACTGGTCCCCGGATACGGGTGGATGAAGTTCACCAGCACCTGATCCGGTTTGGCCATCAGATTCATTTGCAACGTGCCGAGCTCGTTCTCCAGCGAGCCGCCCGGAATGCCGACCATGTTGAGCGTCGTCAGCCGGATGCCGGCGTCCTTGATGCGCTGCGCCGCGGCCAGCTGCTTGGACGTCGGAGAGTCCTTCGGCCGCTCCATCTCCTTTTTGAGATCGTCGCTGGCGGTCTCGAAGGCGATGCGGATGTTGACGCAGCCGGCCTCCTTGTAGAGGGCGAGGAGATCGGGCTCGGTCCAGTCGATCATGAAAATCGCCGAGAACGGCAGGTTGACGTGGCGCTTGTACTCGCGCAGGAACTCCTCCTGCCAGGCGCGATTGAAGTTGAACATGTCGTCGGTGAGGTGAACGAACTCCAGCGGGTAGTTGCGCCGCACGGCGTCGATCTCGGCGATCATGTGTCCCACCGACCGGCGCCGCAGGTACTTCCCCGGGCCGTCGTCGTAGAGCATCCCGTAGCCGCTGTGAAAGCAGTAGGAACAGCGTCCGACACACCCGCGGCTGGTGATGAACACCTTCATCGGGCTGTTGCCGTAGAGCTTGTTGGCGTAGATGAGCTCGCGATCGGGAAACCCGAGGGCGTCGAGATCCTGAATCAGCCCGCGCACCGGGTTGCGGTGCACGACCCCGTCTTCCTTGACGTGAAAGTTCTGCACGTCGGCCACCGATTGGCCGGCCTGCAGGCGGTTCACCAACTCGACCAGGGCGAGCTCGCCTTCGCCGACGCACACCGCGTCGATGGCCGGATCGTTGACGATCTCGGGCACGAAGGTGGCGTGCATGCCGCCGAAGACGGAGAAGATCTTGCGGTGGCTTTTGATGTACCGGTTCACCGTCATGTAGTATCGGTGCAGACCTGTGGTGGTGCCGTAGCAGAGCAGGTCCGGGCCGAAGCGATCGATCTCAGCCAACAAATCGCCCGTCGTCGGCAGGAAGAGGCACTGGGTCTCGTGCCCGCTGTCGCGCAGGGCCCGCGACAGGTACATCAACCCCAGCATCTCCTGGCCAAGAGCCCGTTGAATGAACAGTGCCTTCATCGTTTCGCCGGAGCTGGCGGTCTTAAATCCTTGAACCCCCAACAAGTCAAATCAGGGCCCGGACGTGGCGACCGCGGCGCCGGCGAGGCGCTCGACGTGCTCCAGATCATCACCACCATCGACGTCGGCGGCGCCGAAACGCACCTGCTCTCGCTCTGTCGCGGCCTGGTCGCCGGCGGCCATCGCGTCGACGTGATCTATCTGAAGGGCGCGGGCGCGCTGCACCCGGCGTTCGCGGCGCTGGGCATCGGCCCGCAGAAGGTGGCGCTCGAGCATGGCGCCCAGCTGCCGGCCTGCGTGTACGGCCTCTCCCGCCACCTGCGGCGCCGCCGCTACGACGTGGTCCACACGCACCTGCTCAAGGCCAACTTCGTCGGCGCGATCGCCAGCCGCCTGGCGGGCAACTCACGCGTCGTCGCCTCCAAGCACAACGACGAGCCCCAGCTCCTCGACCCCGTGATCGCCCGGCTGCACCGTTACTCCTCGCGGCTCGACCGGCGCGTCATCTGCATCTCGGACCACATCCTCGAGCACACCGTCCGCTACGGCGGCGTCGAGCGGAGCAAGTGTCACACCCTCCACTACGGGGTCGAGGACCCTCCCCCATCGGACGAGGGTGGCACCCTCGACGCCGAGTTGAACCTCGGCGGCATGGCCGTCATCGCATGCGTGGCCCGACTCGTGCCGCGCAAGGGCCACGTGCACCTGCTCGCCGCCCTGGCGAGCGTGCTCGAGAGACGCAGCGACGTGCGCCTGCTGATCGTGGGTGACGGACCGGCGCGGCCCGACCTCGAGCGGCTCTGCCGCGAGCGCGGCGTGTCGTCGCACGTCACGTTCCTCGGGACGCGTCTCGATGTCCCCCGCATTCTGCAGCGCAGCACGCTCCTCGTGCTCCCTTCGGAGGCCGAGGGCCTCGGGCGCGTGATCCTGGAAGCGATGGCCGCCGGCAAGCCGGTGGTCGCATCGCGGGTGGGCGGCATCCCCGAGATGGTGGTGCACGGCGAGACCGGCTTCCTCGTCGCCCCGGGCGATGCCAACGCGCTGGGGGAGCGCATGCTCGAGCTGCTCGCCGATCGCGAACGCGCAGCCGCGCTCGGCCGCGCCGGTCGGCGCCGGATGGAGCAGCAGTTCTCGCTCGCGGCGATGATGAAGGGAACGTTGGCAATCTATCGCAGCGTGGCGCAGGGCGTATGAAGGCGCGTATCTTCCTGCCGATCGTCGCCGTGCTCGGGTTGGTCGCGGTCTGGGTCGCATCGCGCCCCAGGAGCGCGGTGCCGGGTTCGCCGAACGTGATCGTCATCGTCGTCGATGCGCTCAGGCCGGATCACGTGGCCGCGTACGGCTATCACCGCGCCCTCAGCCCCGCGATCGACCGTTTCGCGGCCGAGGGAACGCTCTTCCGCACCGCGGTCAGCCAGGCGACCTGGACGCTGCCGTCGGTCTCGTCGCTCTTTCTCTCGCAGTACGTCGACACGCACGGGATCGAGAAGATCGACGGGCGCATCCCCGAGGGCGCCGAGACGCTGGCCGAGGTGCTGCAGGCGCATGGCTACGCCACGGGAGCATTCGCGATCGGAGCCTATACCTCGCGCGACTTCGGCATGGACCAGGGCTTCGATTTCTTCGTCTCCGAAGGGGCGAATGCAGAATCGAGAACCGCGGCGATGCAAAAGTGGATCGCCGCACAGGCCCAGCCGTTCTTCATCTACGCCCATTTCGTCGACGTCCACTACCCGTACCAGGCGCAGAACCCGTATCGAGAGAACTACGGCGCCGAGTACCGCGGACGCGTCGACGGCGTGCAACCGTTCGGATCGATCGCCGCGACGCTGGGCCGCGAAGACGTGCAGCACCTGATCGACCTCTACGACAACGGCGTCGCGTATGCCGACTTCCACCTGGGGAGATTCTTCGCCTGGCTGCGCACCGCATCCCTCGACCAACACACCGTCGTGCTCATCACGGCCGACCACGGCGAAGCGTTTCAGGAGCACGCGCGGATGCTGGGGCATCGCGGCATGCCCTACGACGAGCTCATCCGTGTGCCGTTGCTGATGCGGGGGCCGGGGATCGCAGCCGGGCAGGCGATCGACATGCCGGTCGAGCACATCGATCTCGCCCCGACCATCCTCGACCTGTGCGGCATCGAACCCGGTCCGGCAATGCAGGGGCACAGCCTGCGGCCGGTGCTGGCGGGCGGCACCGCTCCCGAGCGCTACGTGTTCAGCGAGTATCTCCCCGGCGAGATCAAGGCCATTCGCAGCCGCGAGTGGAAGCTCATCGCCGATTACAAAACCGGCCAGCACCAGCTCTTCGATCTGCGCGCCGACGCCGCCGAGCAGCACAACCTCGCCGCCGAGAGGCCGAAGGTCGTGCAGCAGCTGCTGGCCGAGCTGGCGTCATTCTCGGCCGCCAACCTGGCCGTGAAGCTGGGCGAGCCCGGCCCCGCCGCAGAGATCGGCGCCAAGACACGCGAGCAGCTCCGCGCGCTCGGTTATGGAGAGAATTGAGCGGCGCTCTCTGGATAGAGAAAAACGATGGCCACCGCGATTGCCGCCGCCGCGGTCGCCACCAGGGCGCGTTGAGTCGGCGTCGCGGGCGGTGGGAGCTGGCGCCAGGCGGCGGCGATCGCGAGGCCGGCCGCCAGGCCACCGGCGTGCCCTTGCCAGCTGATGCGCGGCACGGCGAAGCTGAGGAATGCATTGATCGCGAGCAGGTTCATGAGATTGCGGAACTGCGCCTGCCCCATCGGCGTTTCGCGCGACAAGTAGCTCGCGTACAGCCACACGCCGAAGACGCCGAAGATCGCGCTCGACGCCCCGACGACGGCGCTGCGCGGGCCGGTCAGCAGGTAGACGGCCGCCCCGCCCCAGGCGGCGCAGGCCAGGCACATTGCGGCGAAAGCCGCCGAGCCGATCTGCCGCTCGAGGGGCGGGCCGAACTGATACAGCGCCCACATGTTGAACGCGATGTGGGCCGCGCCCGAGTGCAGAAAGGCGCTGGTGAAGAGCCGCCACCACTCGCCCGCACCGACCGCGATGTTGATCTGGCTGAAGCGCAGGAAGATCTCGTATTGGACGGTCGGACTGACGAGGCCGACCAGGAACACGAGCGCACAAATGGCGATGAACGACACGGTGATCGGTGCGCCCCGCACGGAGGCCCGGATTGATTGCGCATCCGCCATCTGCGCAGCCTAGCACGGTCGACGGATCATCCAGACGTCCGTCGTTCAGGCGCGCCCCATCACCTCCTCGGCAAAGCGCTCGAGCGTCGGAAACAGATCCGACTCGAAGCGCGAGCGCGGGACGAAGCCGGGCGCGAAGACGATCATCCGATGCACGCCGGCGTCGGCGAAGCGATGCACCGTGTCGAGATCGGGGCGCACACCCGGCGAGAGGCCGACGGTGATCTCGAGGCGGGAGAAGTCGCGTCCGGCCGCGGTGGCGAATTCCTTCAGCGAGGCCAGCAGTGGGACGATGCTCTCCGGGCTGTGGTGCGCTGCGTACCATCCGTCGCCGAGCTCTGCCGCGCGGCGCAAGGCGGCGCGCGTCTCGCCGCCGAGGATGATCGGCGGATGCGGTTTCTGTACCGGCTTGGGGTTGAAGCCGAGCGGCGGGAAGCGGTGGAAGCGCCCTTCGAAATGCGGCGCCTCTTCGGTCCACAGCACCTTCATCATCCGAATCGCCTCGCGGGCGCGCGCGGCGCGGTCGGCGAACGAGGCGCCGACGGCTTCAAACTCGTCCTCGAGCCAACCGATGCCGACGCCGAAGAGCACGCGCCCGTTGGACAGCACATCGAGACTCGCCACCGACTTGGCGACCCCGATCGCCTGCCGCAGCGGCAGCACGAACACCCCGGTGCCGAGCTTGATCCGCTCCGTGCAGGCGGCGGCGTAGGCGAGCGCGAGGAAGGGATCGTGCAGTCCGACCGCCGACCCGCCGGGGAACTTGCCGTCCTCGGCGTATGGATACGGCGTGCGGATTTCCATCGGCACGGCGAGGTGTTCCGGCACCCAGATCGACTCGTAGCCGAGCGCCTCGGCTTTCCGCGCCACCTGCGCCAGGGGCTCGGGCTTGATGGTCGAGCCGCTGCCGACCCCGTGCAACGCGAACTTCATCTTGGTCTCCATACTTGCACGACAACCACGGGCCTCAGCCTGAACCCTTCGAAAGGCTCAGGCTGGGGCTCGGGCCGAGGTTCGGGCAAAGCCGCGACAAGAAGTCCCTATGGCTGACAATCGATCGCGGGCATGCCGAGCGGCGGATCCTTCTGGCAGTCGCAGACCGCGGCGGCGTCGGCGAACGCGACGTCGTTCGGCGCGAGGTCGGCGGCGGGGAACGGCGGTGAGCCGTCGTCGATCGTGCGCAGGAAGGCGATCAGGTCCGTCGCGGCGCTGCCATCGTTTTCCAGGATGTTCAACGCCCCGCCCGTGCCGGCGCGCCAGTGCGCGCGGACGAAGGGAAGCAGCGCCGGCGGCGTGCCGATGCCGAAGGCCTGTTCGAGGGTGCGCACCAGGCCGTTGTGGAAGTACGGCGCCGAATCGAAAACGCCGAGCAGGGACGGGGTGTTGAAGCCTTCGGCTCCGAACGCGGCGTTGACCGCAAGCGTCGGGGCGACGGTGTTGACCGGGCTGAGCGCGTTGCTGCGCACCTCGATCGGGTTGGCGGCGGTGAAAGTGCCCGTCTGGCGCACGATCCGGATTCGCTCCGAGGCCGCCGTACCGCCCACAACGACCCCGGGCAGCGGCGGCGGCACCTCGCACACGCGGCCGGCGCCGGCCGCAGAGTTGAAGCCGTTGATGTACACCGCAATCGCCTTCGCCTCCGACGGGTCGATCGTGCCGTCGTTGTCGAGGTCCTCGGGCGGGATGTTGACGATGCCGGTGTCGGTCCCGGGCACCGGATTGACGTCGCCGGTATCGTAGGTGACGCGGCTGGTGGTCCACTTGCCGCCGCTGTGACAGGCAATGCAGTTGGCGCCCGCCGGCGCGGGAGCGCTGAAGATGTCGATGCCGCGTTCGGGGTCGCCGGACGTGCTCGGCGGGGCGATCGGTGCGCGGATGCCGAACTGCAGGAAGGCGGTGATGTCCTCCTGCTGCTGCGCGCGGCCCGAGCTCGCCGGGCCAAAGTTGCGCACGTTGGGGTCGGAATCGGGGGTGATCCCGTCGCTGTTCACGTCGGTGTTCACGGTGATGAACCCGCGCCCGCCGAAGATGCCGCGCGTGTTGAGCTCGAAGTCCTGGTTCTCATCGCGCACCGGGCTCCAGTTGAGCACGCGTTGATCCTCCGGATCGCGATGGTTGAACGTGCCGTCGAGCGACACGGTCTGGCGCGGCCCGGCCTCGAAGGACCACGTCACGTTGTCGGTGCGGCCGTCCGGGTGACACGACCAGCAACCGCCCCAACCGCGGTCGGACCACGGCGGGCGCGAGGTGAAGAAATCGATCTTGCCGCGCCGCACCGTCTCCTCTGGCGTGCCGATCAGCGGCAGCTCGGAGGAGCGGACGCGCTGCACGACCGAGTTGACCTCGAGGTCGATCACGATCACGTCGCGTGTGGTCGGACAGACGACGTAGCCGCGCGTGCCGTCGGGGTTGAGCACGATGCCGCGCGGGTTGCGTCCGGAGCGCAAGGGATCCTGCGTGTCGATGGTGTAGATGCGGGTGACCGGGCTGACCGGGAACGGGCCGGCCGCAGTCGGGGCATTGATGGTCGGGCGATTGTTGCCGTCGAAGTCCATGCGGACGATGAAATCGCTGCCCTGGCTCACCACCCAGCAGGTATTCGTCGCGTCCGAGCAGGCGATGTCGACCGGCGCCGAGGGAAACAGGCGCTCGGTGTTGTCGCGGATCTGTGCTTCCGAGAGTCCGGGCGGCAGGTCGAAATTGATGCCGCGGTTCAGGTTGAACGTCTGATCGGTGAGCTCGCCATCGCCGCCGAGGTCGTAGACGGATACCAGGCTCTGCACGTTGCCGTTGAAGCGCAGCGGCGGCTCGGGAGAAGCGGCCGAGCTCGGCACGAAGCCGCGGCCGTCGAAGAGCACGATGCTCTGCAGCAGGTTCGGAAAGGCGCCGGTCGCCTGCGCCGTTGCGCCGTCGGTACCGCCGTCGGCAAAGATGGTGCGCGGCGCGTCACCGGGCGTCGTGTTGACGAAAGCGCCGCGCGCGAGATTGAACCCAGTGGTCGCGACCGGCGCCAGCACGACCTGGCCGATCAGGGTGTGGGTTTCCGTGCTGATGACGTCGACGACGCCCTCGCGCGAGTCGTCGAAGATGCCCTCGCCGACCACGTTTTGGCCATTGGCCCCGGCCGGAAAGGCGGCACCGGCCCCGTCGGTGCCACCGAGGTTGGCGCTGCTCGGGGCGCTGAAGCCGGAGCGCGGGCGGGCGAAGAAGTTGGGGACATAGACCTTCTCGTCGAAGTCGTCGTCGTCGCCGTCATTGGTGATGGCGAGCGCGCGCGGGCTGCGGCCGACGGGAATGGTGACGAAGATCTCGTTGGTGCGCGTGTCGATGACGCTCACCGAGTTGCTGTTGGCATTGGCGGCGTACACGTACCGACCGTTCGGCGACGACGCCACCGCCCAGGGCTCGGTGCCGACTTCGACCGTCGCCAGGGTTTCGCAGTTCACCAGACTGATCGCCGACACCGTGCCGCTCACCGTGTTGGCGACGTAGGCGCTGCGCCCGTCGGGGAGGATGGTGACCGAACGCGGCTCGCGTCCGACGCCGAGCTCCTTGCGCTTGCGCAATTGGCCGCTCGCGGACACGGCGAAGATCGACACCGTGTTGGCGTCGGTGTTGACCGCCACCACCGTGCCCCCGTTCGGACTGATCGCGATCGGCCCCGACTTGCTCGTCCCCCCCAGCGTCGATTGGCAGCCGAAGAGGGCATTGCCGACACCTGCGACGACCTCGTCGATCTCTACCGACGACGTGTTGTCGCGATCGAACTGCCGGCACGCCGAGACCGCGGTGGCGCCGAGCAAGATGTTCACGCCGGTGATGAGCTCGTTGACTGCGACAACACCGGTGTCGTCGCAATCGCCCGTGCACATCTGCGCGCTCGCGTCGCCAGCGAGCGTGAGGAACGTGGCACTGGCAAACACGAACGCCCCAAGGCGCCGGGGGAAAGGCCGATCGACCATGTGATCTCCTTCCGTGGCAGGACATGCCGTTGACGAGAGGCCAACGGGTCGCGCCGCGACAGCGATAGACCGAGCGAGAGCGGGCCGTCAAGAAAATTCTCGGCCCCAGTGCTGAATCAGGCGATGCCGTGCTCGACACCCGCGCGCCCGCTTTGTCTTCGCCGACGGCGCTGCGCTAGGGAGCCCGGACTGACGCGGAGGGCGACGATGGCGACGACGAGAACCGGCGACCTCGAGATTCAGCACCCCGGCATCGCCGTGGCGGGCCGGGTGATGTTCACGTTGATCTTCTTCCTGTCGGGCATCACGCACTTCACCGACATGGATCGCTATGCGGCGTTGATGCCCGCGGCGATTCCCTTGCGCCCGTTCTGGGTGGCGATCTCGGGCGTCGTGGAGTTGATCGGTGCGACGATGGTCGTCGCCAATCGCTCCCCGCGCCTGGGGGCGTGGCTGATCGTCCTCTTTCTCGTTCCGGTCACCATCACCGTGCACGGGGTGATGATGGTGACCGCGCCGGACGAACAGATGCGCGCGATCCAGACCTCCTTCTTCCTGAAAGGGGTCGCGATGACCGGCGCGGCGCTGCTGATCACGCAGCTCGGCGTGCGGCGCGAAGATGATTAGGATTGCGCTTCACGGTTCCAGCAACGCATCGTACGAGCGTTCCTTCTCCCGGATGGGAGAAGGCCAGGATGAGGGGGATATTATTGATCGGCGAAGCCAGCCCCCGCTTTGCTGACCCATTCAGGCAGACTTCGTCGGGGGCCTGCGGCGCAGTTGAATCCCCCTCACTTAAATCCTCTCCCATCCGCGAGAGGTCACTCGCGGCGGATCGCTCACGGTCGCACGACCTCGACCGAGCAGCGGGCCCGGGCGGCGACGGACTCTGAGACGCTGCCGAGCAGGAAGCGCTCGGCGGCGCGCAGGCCGCGCGCGCCGACGAAGACGCAGTCCGCGTTCCAGCTCTCCGCCTCGTCGACGAGCACGTGTTTGGGATTGCCGCCGACCACCCCCGTGGACACCGTCAGACCGGCGGCGCGCAAGGTCGCCGCCGCGCGTTCGACGATGGCGTCGACCGCGTCGCGATCGGCGCTCGATTCGCCGACCAATCCCAGCAAGCTGGCCAGCGTTGCGTCGAGCGCCGCGACGATGCGCACTTCGCTTCCGGGCAGCCAGTGGCGCGCCGCGACGGCCGCGACGGTCGCGGTGGCTCCCGGCGAGCCGTCGATGCCGACCAGCAGGCGCTGCGGCGTGTCGGGCTCGGCGCGCGGCGGCCGCGCGATGCGCACCGAGCCGCTGCCGATATGCGTCAGCACGGCGTGCGAGACGCTGCCGAGCAGCACCCGACCGAGCGCCGAGCGGTCGTGCGACCCGACGGCAATCAGGTCGGGGACCCACGCGTCGGCTTTCTTGACGATTGCCCAGGCGGGCGCATCCGCTTGCGCCTCCGCCTCGATCCGCCAGGCGGGGAATGCGGCGCGCAGTTGTACGGCCGCCGACTCGGCCATCCGCTGCGCCGCTTCGATGGCGCGCGCCGCCTGCTCGCGCGCGTGCCGCACGGCGGCGGGCAGCGGCGTCGCGGCCGGAGTCGATGGGATCGGCAGCATGTCGGCCACCGACAGCACCACCGCATCCACGGCGGGCGGGAGGCCAGCGCGCCGCAAATCGGCCACCAGTCCCTTCACGTCCGTCGAGTCGTCGCATGCCATCAGCAGTTTCATCACGCCATCCTCCCGAGTGCGGTGCCGTCGCGCCGATAGTGAAGCCATTGCCGCGGCCATGCAACCACGGCCCCACCCGAATCAGGACTGCGGATCGAAGGAGCGGGCGCGGAGCGCGCCGCCAGCGCGCGGGGGCGCTGGCCGCGCGGCGACATCGGCGCGCTCGGGCACCGGCTGGTTCGCCGGCGGGAGCGAGGCCGCGCGCGCCGCACGGTGCTCGACCAGGCGCCCGTCCACGCCGCGCCAAGCGGCCCTGCGCATCTCGAGGGTCATGCTCGTTGCCCCGGGTCTGGCCCGTACGGGCGTCGCTGTCGCGACCTATGCGCTCGAATCGACATCGGCAGGATCGATGCCGCGCGCGGGGTACAGGTTTCATGCCGCCCCCGCCGGACGCCGAATCCCCCCTTTGCCAAAGGGGGAAACCAGAGCCGATCCGCGTTCCCCGACAGTTGACCGTCTGCGAGTGAACACCTGTTCCGTCGATTGTTACGCATCGAGATGTGTACGCGAGCAGCGGTGCACACGGCGAGCCGTGGGGGTTCGCCGGCCCCTGACAGCGAAAGGAAAGGTGAGACTTCGATGCGAAACGCACGCTTGGTACTCCCCCTGATCTGCCTCCTCACCGCGGTCCTGCCGCGGGTGGTCGCGGGGGTCGAGCTCTACGTCGACGGTGCAATCGACGAGGCCGGCCCCTGCTCGCCGAATGGCTGCGGCGGCCTCGGCGACGGCGCCGCCTCGGTGGCGATCGTCCCCCCTGGCGACATCGTCATCGGCGGATCCTTTCGCGAGCTCGGCGAGGTCGCCAGTGCCGGAGTGGTGAAACTCTCCGGCGCCGACGGCAGCGAGGTGTGGCGCAACATCCCCATCACCGTGCCACCCCAGTACACACAGATGGATCCCTTCTTCCCGCAGGGGCAGTGCCACCTGGGCGGTGTCGGCCTCCTCGAGGCGACGGCGTCCGGCGATCTGATCGGCGCCGGCGTCTGCAAGGTGTTCCCCGCTCCCGCCAGCCACATCATTGTCCGATACTCCGGCGCGACCGGGGCGCCGGTGTGGACCTACGGGCCCGACTTCCTCTCCGGGGCGGCCGCGCTGGCGCTGCACGGCGGGTCGGTGTTGGCACTCTTCCACAGCGGCGCCACGGGGAGGGTCGTGGCGCTGGACGAAATCACCGGCGCGGAGATCTGGAGCAAGTCCCTCGCATCAGTCGGCCTGAGCAGCGCTGGATTCTTCGCCATCGGCTCGACGGGCGATGTGTTCGTCGTCGGCGTCGGCTCGGGACTGGAGAAGGTCGTGCGGTTGGCTGCCGGCAATGGTGCGCTGCAGTGGACCTACACGCTCACCTCACCGGGGGGCCCGGGGGAAGGGAATGGCCTGGGCCCGATTGCGCTGACGGCCTCTGACGACGTCGTCGTCGGCGGCAAGATCCGCGCGCTCGACGGCATCGGCGAGCTCGCAGTGCTCAAGTTGGCGGCGGCGAGCGGTAGCGAGTTGTGGCGGTACACGGCGCGCGGGACGACCGACTGGCCCGGTCCGGACAACGGCGGGGGTGCGCTCGCGATCGATGCGAGCGGCGACGTCTATGCGTCCGGCACGCTGTCCAACCTCAGCAGTGGGCCGTCCGCCTTCGACAATGACGCCGTGGTGGTCAGATTGACGGCCGGGCTGGGAACCGAAGTATGGCGGCGAGAGTTCACTGGCACCTCACCGCCGGCGGGCGACGGCGTCGAAGGCATTCGCCTCGATTCGACGGGCAGCCCGGTGGTGCTGCTGCGCTTGTGGGCGGCGCAGTTCCCCAGCGGCCAGCGGGCGGACCCGGTCATGACCAAGCTGAATCCCTCCACCGGCAGCACGGTGTGGAGCCGCCGCCCGACCGACACCACCGGCGGCGCGTTCCTCGCCAACGCCAACGCGGAGAACTGGGTGAGTGTCGGCTCCTTGACCATCGACAGCGCCGACATCATCACCGCCGTCGGCAGCATCTTCCGCCAGGTGCAGGTGAACACCGACTACGACGCCTTCATATGGCGCCTCTTCCCGAACGGCAGCGCGACGCCCTGCTACGACGGCGACGTCGATGCCGGGGAGCAGTGCGACGACGGCAATCGCACCAACGGCGACGGCTGCGACAACAACTGCACGCTGCCGGCGTGCGGCAACGGCATCGCCGCCGGCGCCGAGGCGTGTGACGACGGCAATGCGAGCGAAGGCGACGGCTGCGACAGCAACTGCACCTTCAGCGTCTGCGGCAACGCCATCGCGGGCGGCGCCGAGGAGTGCGACGACGGCAATGCCATCAACGGTGACACCTGCGACAACAACTGCACGCTGCCGGCGTGCGGCAACGGCATCGCCGCCGGCGCCGAAGCGTGCGACGACGGCAATCTGGTCAACGGCGACAGCTGCGACACGAACTGCACCGTCCCGGCCTGCGGCAACGGCATCGCCGCCGGCGCCGAGGCCTGCGACGACGGCAATCCGACCAACGGCGACGGGTGCGAGTCCGACTGCACCCTGCTCGGCTGTGGTAACGGCAGCGTCGGCGGCGGCGAGATCTGCGACGACAACAACGTGGTCAGCGGCGACGGCTGCGACGCCAACTGCCGGCCGACCGCCTGCGGCAACGGTCTCGTCACCGCCGGCGAGATCTGCGACGACGGCAACCTGGTCAGCGGCGATGGCTGCGACGACAATTGCCGGCCGACGGCGTGCGGCAACAACGTCGTCACCGCCGGCGAGACCTGCGACGACGGCAACGCGGTCAGCGGCGACGGCTGCGACGCCAACTGCGCGCCGACCGGCTGCGGCAACGGCGTGCGCACGACGGGCGAGCAGTGCGACGACGGCAATGCGCTCGACGGCGATGGTTGCCAGGTGAACTGCACGTTCACGCCGTTCACCGTCGCGGAGTCGGTTGGACCGAATGAAACGGTCACCACCGATGTGATCGGCGGCGCCACGGCCGCCTACCCGGCGCAGGCGTCGGTGACGACGCCGACCGGTGGCGACGTCAGCATATCAAAGCTGCCCAGTCAGGCACCGCAACAGAACGGCTACGCCACGCTCGGCATGGTCTTTCACATCGAAGCGCCCGCGGCGACCTCGGCAGCCGACCCGCTGCACATCCAGTTCGTCCTCGATGCCTCCGTCATTCCGCTCGGGCTGGCGGCGGCCGAGGTCGCGGTGTTCAAGGATGGCGGCCTGGTGCCCGATTGCACCGGCCCGTCTGGTCAGGCATCGCCGGATCCCTGCGTCGCCCTGCGCGAGGTGTTGGCCACTGACGACGTGCGCGTGGTGGTGTTGACGACGACGGCGAGCACCTGGGCGGCCGCCGTGCGGACGCATGACACGGTGGTGCGCGCGCTGAAACCGCTGGCGCTCAAGCTCACCGCAGCCGGGATCAGCAAGGAGTTGAAGGTCACCGTGCTCAACGGCGACTCGAAGGACGAAGTGCCGGGCCACGCCATCGCGCTCGCCGCCAGCACCGACTGTCCGGGCGGCACGGTGACGGAACCGGATTTCGACGGCGACACCGGCGGCCCGCAGCCCACCGTCACGCTCGCCGGCGGCAAGAAGGCCAAAGCGGTGGTGGTGCTGGCCGTCGCGGCGCCGGCGGTGAACGGCATCAATGCCAAGGCGCCGGTGCGGTGCGCCCTCACGTTCGCGGCGTCGACGGTTGGGGTGTCCGATGCCGACGACCCAACGCAGGCGAACAACACGGTGACCATCGACGTGGATCTCTACGACGGCAGTGATGCGGGCGTGGCGACCAGTCACGAGACCGTGATGGGCCTTCTCAAGCCGGTCAAGATCAAGATCGCCGACGGCGGCGGAACGGTCGCGAAGGACATCAAGGGATCGACGATCAACGCCGACATCCTGCCGGCGCCGGAAGTCGGCGGGCATCTGGTCACCGTCACGGCGAGCGACGGCACCTGTCCACCGGGGACGATCAGCGTGGTGGATGCCGATTCCACTACGGGTGGGATTCAAACCGACGACGTCGTCGGCGGTGGGGCGAAAGGAAAGCCCGTCATCTCGTTGAGCATCGACCCGGCAGCCTTCAAGGCAGCGGGGCCGAAATCGCCGGCGCGCTGCATCGCGTTGATCTCTGCCACCGGACCGGGCGGCGAGGTCGACACGCGCAACGACACCGCGCGACTGGTCATCGACGTCTTCGACAAGAACGACGAGTGAGCGCGAACCGCGTCCGCCCGCTCGATCGCGAGCGGGCGGACGCGATCTACTTCTTTGCCTTGTACTGCACGCCGTCGTTCTTCGACGTCTCGGTGTCGGTGAACGCGCTCTGGTAGCAGTCGCCGTTGGCCTCGCGCAGCTGGGCGACGACGGCGCTGGTCTGCGCGAAGAAACGCATCCCGCTCACCGGCGTCGGCATCGGCAGGTTGGCGCCCTTGCCCTTGAGCTGCACTTTCGACTTGCCGGCGTCACCGCCGAGCAGCTTCAACTTGGTGACACCAGCGGCGCTGCCGTTTGGATCCTTGTACTGATACCCCTTGGTGCCGACCGGGGCCCAGAGCGTGTTGCTCGGGCCCACCTCGAGCTCGGCCTTGAGCGCGCCGTCGTCATAGAGGCACAGCGCGTAGGTCGCCGTCGTCGTCGGATCGCCGAAATCGCCCTGCCCCAACAGTGGGCCGCCGCTGAACTTCCACTTCAGCTTGTCCTTGGTGTCGCTCGCGTTGAGCTTGAGCTGCAGCTGCGCCTTGATCGAATTGACACAAGTTGCGGACGGAGTCGCCGGGCAACTCCCCGTGGGCGGCTGGGTGATTCGCTGCCCGAAGACGCCGTTGGAGTCACCGTCCTGTCCGACGCTCTGCCAAACCACAGTGAAGGAGCCGGCGGCACCGACCGCGATCGCCGGACTCGTCTGCACGTTCAGCGTATAGGTGTTGACCTGAAACTCCGTCCCCACGGCCTGCCCTTCGCTGTCGTAGTGTTGCGCGTGCACCTCGCCGGAGGTGTAATCGTGCTGCCAGGTCACTGCAAAGGCCCCATCCGTCCCGATGGCGACAGCCGGGTAGTTCTGGACGCCTTGCGTGAAACTATTGACCTGAAACTCGCTGCCCACCGGCAGTCCCGCGCTGTCGTACCGACGCGCGAAGACGCCCGAGTTGCTGCCGTCCTGGTCGCTGCTCCAGGCGACGACGAAGGTCCCGTCGACTGCGGTCGCCACAGCCGAAAGGAATTGAGTACCCAGCGTATAGGTGTTGACCTGAAACTCGGCGGCGATGGACTGACCGGCGCTGTCGTAGCGGCGGGCGAACACACCAGGGCCGTCGGCGTCCTGAACGCCGCTGGTCCAGGTCGCGACGAAGGCGCCATCCGCTGCCATTCCAATTGCCGGGAAGAACTGGGCGCCGATCGTATAGGTAGTGACTTGGAACTCCGTCCCGGCGGCCTGCCCCGCGCTGTCGTAGCGCTGCCCGAACACACCGGAATAGTCACCATCCTGATACGAGCTGATCCACACCACGACGAAGGCCCCGTTGGCGGTCGCTGCCGCCGCCGGGAGGATCTGGTAGCTCGCCGTGTAGCTGTTGACCCGAAACTCCGTGCCCACCGCGGCGCCGCCGTTGTCGAAACGCTGTGCGAAGATTTCGTATCCGCCGTTGCCCTGGTAGCTCTGCCACGCCACCACGAAGGCGCCATCCGCGCCGGCCGCCGCGGTGGGGAAAAACTGGTAGCTGACCGTGTAGGTACTGACCTGAAACTCCGTGCCCGCCGCCTGACCAGCGTTGTCGAAGCGCTGGCCGAAGACGCCGCGGTTGTCGCCGTCCTGACCGTCGCTGGCCCACACCACGACGAAGGCGCCGTCCGCTCCCGCCGCCACCGCCGGACGGTTCTGCGCATTGATCGTGTAGCGATTGACCTGGAACTCGCTGCCCACCAACTGCGCGGCGGCGCCGAGCGGCGACAGCAGCAGAGCGACGGCCATCGCGGTGCGGATCCTCATGTCTTGCTCCTTCACGTGGAGCGGACCGATGCGATCCGCTGGCGTCAGCTTTGGATGGGCGTGTCGGAGGTGTCAACTCAATTCAGCCTCCGAGCCCTCTCCCGGACTGGGAGAGGGTTGGGTGAGGGGGATCAAGACTCTCCCAACCTCACGCTCCGCCTGCAGCACGCGCACCGCAAGGTATGCGAGCGAGCAGAAGGCTGTGGAAGAAGATTGTTGAATCCCCCTCACCCTGGCCCTCTCCCAATCCGGGAGAGGGAACCGGAGTCCCCGCGGCAAGTGACTCAGCTCAATCGAGAGCTGAGCCCGCGTGGGAGTGCGCAATCACTCCCGTCTGAGGCGGCCCATGGCGAGGAGGCCGACGAGGCCGAGGATGCCGATGCCTGCGGCGACCATGGGCGCGGACAGCACCGGCGCCGCAGCGGGGTCGAAGATGAGCAGCAGTGCGCCGGCGAGCGGCGGATCGTCGCAGACGTCGATGGCGTAGATCACGTCGCCCGCCAGCAGCGGGCGGGTCAGCATGATGGAGAAGTTGCCGCCCGCATCGGTGCCGCCCTGGCCGAGAAGCTCGTCGTCGGGGGGCGGGACGTCGACGACGTGGTTGGGTCCGACCTCGTAGATCTGAATGCACGTCGGGCCGCGATTCGGCCGCCCGGTGCCCGCGACGTTGTCGTCGCCGGGAGCGAGGCCGGTCTCGAGCACCGGCGCCGCGGGAGTTGGCGTCGGGGTGATGGTCGGCGTGTTGGTCAGGGTGCGCGTCGGAGTGATCGTGGGTGTGGCCGTTGGGGTCCGCGTCGGCGTGGACGTCGGCGTCATCGTCGGCGTGTTGGTCGGAGTGGACGTCGGGGTGATCGTCGGCGTGGCGGTTGGAGTCCGGGTCGGAGTCGCCGTTGGCGTGCGGGTCGGCGTCCAGGTCGGCGTGATGGTCGGGGTATCGGTGGGAGTGTCAGTCGGGGTCGCCGTCGGTGTGTCGGTCGGTGTCTCAGTGGGAGTCGCCGTCGCAGTGTGAGTTGGCGTCTCGGTCGGTGTCTCGGTCGGGGTGTCGGTTGGCGTGTCGGTCGGAGTCTCAGTTGGAGTTTCCGTCGGCGTGGCGGTCGGGGTTTCAGTCGGGGTCGCCGTCGGCGTGTGCGTGGGAGTTTCGGTCGGTGTCTCAGTCGGGGTGGTCGTTGGAGTGTCAGTCGGCGTCTCGGTTGGCGTGTCCGTTGGAGTGTCGGTCGGCGTCTCGGTTGGCGTGTCCGTTGGGGTCGCTGTCGGCGTGTCCGTCGGGGTCGCCGTTGGCGTGTTCGTAGCGGTGGGCGGCTCGCCAAACCGCTGGGCGAAAACACCAATGCTGAAACCGTCCTGGAAAAAGCTGCCCCAAGTTACCACGAAGCTGCCGTCCGGTCCCGCTGCCGCCTTAGGGCTGAACTTCTGGACTAGGGTGTAGCTATTGACCTGAAACTCCGCGCCCACCACCTGCCCCGCGCTATCGTAGCGCTTGCCAAATACGCTGAATCCTTGGCCGTAGCTCTGCCACACGACGACGAAATCCCCCCCCACTCCAACTGCGACCGCCGGCCGGAACTGATTCTGCTGCGTGTAGCTGTTGACCTGGAACTCCGTGCCCACGGCTTGCCCTACGCTGTTGTAACGCCGCCCGAAAACGCCCCTGCTGTCACCGTCTTGGCCGGTACTCACCCACACCACCACAAAGGCACCGTCCGCACTCGCCGCAACCGCCGGGTAGCCCTGTTCGTTCCATGTGTAGCTATTGACCTGGAACTCCGTGCCCACCGCCAGCCCAGCGCTGGTGTAGCGCTTCCCGAACACGCCGCCGAATTCACCGTCCTGGCCTGAGCTCTGCCACGCGACGACGAAGGCTCCGTCCGATCCTGCCGCCACCGCCGGACGGTACTGACCGCTCGGCGTGAAGCTATTGACCTGAAACTCCGTGCCCACGGCTTGCCCTAAGCTGTTGTAACGCCGCCCGAAAACGCCCCTGCTGTCACCGTCTTGGCCGGTACTCACCCACACCACC
>CAYVUV010000285.1:0-2411 GCA_964455095.1 uncultured Binatia bacterium (SeqCode) | reverse complement strand
CAGCGGAGCCGGCGGCAAAGGGGCCGAGCAGCGCCGCCAGGCGGACCAGCGGCAGGCGGGCGATGTCGGCGATGTCGAAGCCGGCGAAGCGGACCGACAACGCCTCCCGCCGAAGCCGCTTGCCATGGCACAGCGGACACTCGGTGCTCAGCATGTAGCGCGCGACGCGCTTCTTGATCGACGCGCTCTGCGTCGTCGCGAAAGTGCTGAGCACATAGCGCCGGGCGCTGGAGAAGTTGCCCATGTAGCTGGGCTCTTCCTTGCGCTTCGCCGCGCGCACCGCCTGTTTGGCGGTGTAATCGATGTAGACCGGCACCTGCGGCTGCTCTTCGGTGAAGAGGATCCAGTCGCGCTGCCGCTTCGGCAGCTCGCGCCACGGGCGGTCGATGTCGTAGCCGAGGGTGACCAGCATGTCGCGCAGGTTCTGGCCGTGCCAGGCCGGCGGCCAGGCGGCGAGGGCGCGCTGCCGGATGCTGAGCGAGTCATCCGGCACCATGGAGCGCTCGGTCACCTCGTAGACACGGCCGAGTCCGTGACAACGCTCACACGCACCGGCTGGCGTGTTCGGCGAGAAGGACTCGGCGTCGAGATGCGCCTGCCGGGCCGGATAGGTGCCGGTGCGGGAGTAGAGCATGCGCACCAGGTTCGAGAGCGTGGTGACACTGCCGACCGACGAACGCGTGGTCGGCGCGCCGCGCTGCTGCTGCAGCGCGACGGCCGGGGGTAGCCCATCGATCTCGTCGACCTGCGGAACGCCCAGTTGATGAAACAGTCGGCGCGCGTACGGCGCGACGGATTCGAGGTAGCGCCGCTGCGCCTCGGCGTAGAGCGTGCCGAAGGCCAGCGACGACTTGCCGGAGCCGGAAATCCCCGTGAACACCACCAGCGAGTGGCGTGGAATGTCGACGTCGACGCCCTTGAGATTATGCTCGCGCGCGCCGCGCACGCGCACATAGCCCCTGAGCCGCTCTTGCCCGGGCGGATCGGTCAGAGACGCTGTCATGCCATGCAAGCTCACGCTCGAGTCTAGGCGCCGAGCAGCGGAGCGCAACCAACCTGCGCGGAAGACTGCCGAACGGAGAAGCATAACGTTTCCGGCTCGACAGGTGACCCCCATGACTCAGCTCCGTCTCGTCGGGTCGTGCGCGACGAGGTGACGGGACCGTGGGGACGTACTGAGGTTCTTAGGTTGCGCTCTGGCCGATCACCGTGACACCCACGCGCCACTGGCCGCGGGAAAAAGGCGCGCCCGGAGAGATTCGAACTCCCGACCTACTGGTTCGAAGCCAGCCGCTCTAGTCCGCCTGAGCTACGGGCGCGTGACGCGCACGGTAGCGATGGGCGGGAGGAAAGGCAATGCGGCCAGGGCAGCCCGTGGAACCGCCTCGGGGTCGGTATCGGTATCGGAATCGGTATCGATTCCTGGGCGCCCCTCGATTCCGATACCGATACCGATTCCGACCCCGAGACCGAGTAGCTGGCCGAACAGGCAGGGAAGCCGCGCGGAGGGCGTGGCCTGATCGGTCTACCTCACTCCCCGAGATCCTCCACCGGCAGGAGTCGGTGGCCTTCGAAGACCGTGAGGATTTCGATCGTGCCGGCGCGCTGCCGGTACACGATGCGGTAGTTGCCTTCGATGAGCTCTCGCAGCGCACTGCCGGGCAGCTCGGGGAGCCTCCTGCCGCGTCGCCAGAGCATGCCGAGCGCGTCGCCGCGCTCGACCAAATGCGTGATGAGGGCGACCGCGGCGGCGGGATTCTTCGGCGCGATGAATTCTTCGATCTCCGTCAACCGAGCCAGCGCCTGCTCGGTCCAACGGACCTTCATGCAGCCGGCCGCTTGCGCCGCCGAGCGGCAAGACGCGATTTCAGCTCGGCGGTGGTCATCGAGCGCCCATCCGCGGCGTCATCGAGCCCCGCGGTGATGGACTCCAGGAATCGCTGCCGCTCTTGCAGTCGGTCGTATTCCGCAGGCGACAGGAGCACGGCGGCAGGCTTGCCGTTTTGTGTGATCACGACGGGCTGGTCCGTCTCGTTCGCGCGCTTGAGCCAGTGGGCCGCCTGACCCTTGAACTCGCCGAGCGGCACGATGTCTTGAGAGATCCTCAGAGTTCGCATGGTCTGAATATGGTCCGTAATCGGCCTGAATTCAATCCTGTACGTTTCGGTATTGGCAACGCCGAGGGGCTCGAAAACCTCGACGCGGTGATGGAACACATATCGGCGGCCGTACGCGGTGTTGGTGCGAACGAGGCGCGGTGAGAAGAGAGTGTTTCATCCCCTCACCTGAAGATCATCTGGAAGGCCTCACCCCACGGGTTGTAACGTTCGGTTGAACCGGACCGACGCAACCAACCCGTGGGGAGGAGGTGTGGAGATGAATGGATTGTACTGTGGGATCGATCTGCATTC
>CAYVUV010000284.1:0-2405 GCA_964455095.1 uncultured Binatia bacterium (SeqCode) | reverse complement strand
CCGTGCTGACCCGCCCCGGTCTCGGCGATGATGCGCGGCTTGCCCATACGGCGGGCCAGGAGCCCCTGGCCGACGGTATTGTTGATCTTGTGGGCGCCGGTGTGACAGAGGTCCTCGCGCTTCAGGTACACCTTGGCGCCGCCCAGACGCTCGGTCAGGCGCGCGGCGAAGTAGAGCGGCGTCTCGCGCCCGGCGTACTCGCGCAGACACGCGGCGACCTCGCCCTGGAACTCGCGATCGCGCTTCAAGCGCGCATAGGCCGCGTCGAGCTCGATGAGCGCCGGCATGAGGGTTTCGGCGACGTAGCGCCCGCCGAACTCTCCGAAGTGCCCCTGCCGATCAGGCATTCTGTGCATTGGCAATGAACCTCTTCACCAGCGCCGGATCCTTGTCGCCCGGGGCTCGCTCCACGCCCGACGCGACATCGACTGCCGCCGGACGTATCCGCCGCACCACGTCCGCCACGTTATCGGCCGTGAGGCCGCCGGCGACGATCAACCGATCCGTGGCGATCCCCGCCAGCCATTCGATGGGCAAGCGCTGGCCCGTGCCGCCGAATCGATCCTCCACATAGGCATCCGCCAAAATGAAATCAACCGGGTAGGTCGCCAGACGGGCGAGCTCCTCGGCCGCGCGCACGCGCACGGCCTTGATGACCTTTTGCCGCCAGCCGCGGCAGTATTGCTCGCTCTCGTCGCCGTGAAACTGCAGCGCGTCGAGCCGCAGGCGCGTCGCGATCTCGCGCACCGTCGCAGGGTCTGCGTTGACGAACACACCGACCCGACACACCCCCGGCGGAACGGCCGCGACGATCGCTTCGGCCGCGTCGACATCCACGTAGCGCGGGCTGCCGGGATAGAAGTTCACCCCGATGGCCGCGGCTCCGGCCGCCACCGCCACCGCCGCATCGGCCGGCGACGTGATGCCGCAGATCTTCACCCGCACCATGGCGTTTACCCGAGCAGCGCGCGCAGCTGGGCGCCGGGATCGCGGGCGCGCATCAGCGATTCGCCGACGAGGAAGGCATGGAAGCCCGCCGTCTCGAGACGCGCAATGTCCGCCGCACTGTCGATGCCGCTCTCGGCCACGGCCACGGCCGCGGCCGGCACCAACGGGCGCAACCGTTCCGCCGTTTCGAGCGTGGTGACGAAGGTCTGCAGGTCGCGGCTGTTGATGCCGATCACCTCGGCCCCCGCCGCCACGGCGCGCTCCACCTCGGTCGCCGTGTGCGCCTCGACCAAGGTGTCGAGACCGCGCTCCTTCGCCGCCGCCAGTAGCTCGCGCAGCTGACCGTCCGACAGGATCGCGACGATCAACAGCACGGCATCAGCCCCCCACGCGCGCGCCTCCGCCACCTGATACACGTCGATCAGAAAGTCCTTGCGGAGCAGGGGCACCGATACGGCGGCGCGAATGGCGGCGAGATACTCGAGGTGGCCTTGAAAGAAGCGCTCCTCGGTGAGGACGGAAATCGCCGCGGCACCGCCGGCGGCATAGGCGCGCGCCAGGGCTACCGGATCGAAGTCGGCGCGGATGACACCGCGCGACGGCGAGGCCTTCTTCACCTCGGCGATGATCGCCCGCCCCTGGCGCAACGCAGCGGCAAAGGGCCGGCGCGCGGTAGCGTAGAGCGGCCGTTGCTCGAGAGCGGCGAGCGAAACGGACTGCTTGGCCTGCGCCAGGTCGACCCGGCGCGCGGCGACGATGTCGTCGAGAATCATCGGTTGGTATAGGCGATCAAGTCGTCGAGCTTGCGCGCCGCGCGCCCCTCCGACAGGGCGGCGCTCGCCTGCTCGAGCGCGGCGTGCAACGTCGGGGCAAGCCCCGCGACATAGATCACGGCCGCGGCGTTGAGCGTGGCAATGTCGGTCTGTGCGCGTGTCGCCGTACCGGCGACGACGCGGCGAATGATCGCCGCATTCTCTTCGATGCTGCCGCCCTGCAGGTCTTCGGCCGCACAACGGGCGAGCTGGAACATCTCCGGCGCCAATTGGTAGGTACGAATGTCCCCATCGCGCAGCTCCGCCACCATCGTCGGCGCCGTGAGCGAGATCTCGTCGAGTCCGTCCTCACCGTGCACCACCATGGCGCGCTGGCTGCC
Source organism: uncultured Binatia bacterium (SeqCode) (assembly GCA_964455095.1). Lineage (GTDB taxonomy): Bacteria > Desulfobacterota > Binatia > HRBIN30 > CADEER01 > CAYVUV01. The sequence goes on along the minus strand of CAYVUV010000284.1, from coordinate 304 downwards.
GAGTCGCGCCAGTGCCCGCGCCAGCGGCTCCACCCACTCGCTGCTGAAGACGCCGAGCAGCTGCGCTCGGGCCCCGGCCGGATTCGACAGCGGGCCGAGCAAATTGAAGATCGTGCGCACGCCGATCTCGCGGCGCGGCGCGGCGACGTGGCGCATCGCGGGATGGAAGCGCTGCGCGAAGAGGAAGCCGATGCCGACCTCCTCCAAACAGGCGGCGACGGCTTCCGGCTCGAGATCGATACGCACGCCGAGCGCCTCGAGCACATCGGCGCCGCCCACGGCCCCCGACATGGCGCGGTTACCG
>CAYVUV010000283.1:0-7183 GCA_964455095.1 uncultured Binatia bacterium (SeqCode) | reverse complement strand
GCCGGCCAGAGCCTCTTCTTCTACGCGCTGTGGGCTACCGCGCGCCAGCCCGCGCCGGAGGCGAGCCGCGCCGCGATCGCCGCGCCCGCACGCGCCTGAAAGCACGCGGACCAACTCCATGGAGAGATTCGGACCCACATTCCTGATCGCCGGCGTGGTCACCTTCCTGCTCGGCTTCTTCCTGCAGGGGCTGATGCCCGTCATCACGCTGCGCAAGATGAAGGTCGCCTCGGTGGAGGAGATCGCCGCAGTGGTCACGCCGGAGTTCGTCCAACTCGCCGACGACTACCCGCAGGAGTTCGGGCGCTACTTCGGCCAGCCCGACTCGGCCAACTTCGCGCGCGCGCTGACCCTCGGCAAGCAGGTCTACATGTCGGAGGCCTGTTGGCATTGCCACTCCCAGTTCGTCCGACCGGTCTCGAACGAAGACCTGCGCTTCGGACCGGTGTCGACGCCCGCCGAGTACCAGAACATGATGAACCTGCCGCATCTGTTCGGCACGCGGCGCGTCGGGCCCGACTTGATCCGACAGAACGGCGTCCATTCCAACGACTGGCACGCGGCGCACTTCTACGAGCCGCGCAACGTCGCGCCCTACTCGGTCATGCCGTCGTACCCCTGGCTGTTCGACGACGACAAACGGCCGAACGAACGCGGCCTGGCGCTGATCACCTACGTCCAGTGGCTGGGCAGCTGGGTGAACCACGTGCCGATGACCATCTACAATCTCCAGACGATCGAGGAGAACGCGCATGAGTCGGCCAAACCCTGAAGCGTCTGCCGCGGCCGGCGACCGCAGCCGGCGCATCGCCGTGATCGCCTTCGCCGTTGCGGTGCTGGTCATCGCCGGCCTCGGCTTCGTCTACAAGATGACCGAGTTCGCGACGACGATCATCAAAGACGACGTCGAAGGGTTCGGTGCGGTCGCGGTCAGCATCTACCTGATCGGCATGCTGCCGATCGTCTTCTTGACCTTGTGGGCCGTCCTGAGCGGGCGCTTCCGCGACATCGAGCGGCCCAAGTACCGCATGCTCGAGCTCGATCGCGAAATCGAACGCGGCGGCGAGATCGGATAGGCGGGAGACGGCATGGAAGAGACGCGCCCGCCAGCGGACAAGCCCATTCTCACGGCGATGGGCAGCAGCCCGGCTCAGGCATCGCGGCCCGACACCCCGCTCGACGAGGGCTACCACATCTATGAGAGCAATCCGGTGCCGTGGTGGATCGCATTGGTGTGGCTTTCCTTTCTCATCTTCGGCGTCACCTACTTGATCGTGAATCTGATTGAGTAGCACCGCCATCCTGTCAAGCGGCGCACCCCGTTCGGCACTCGCGAGCGCGCCGATCGCGCCTCCAGAAGACGCCTTCTGCGCGCACTGCGAGCTGCCGCTCGGACGCCGGCCGGTGCGCGCCACGGTGGCAGGCGCACGCGAATGCTTCTGCTGCTACGGTTGCGTGCTCGCCGCCCAGGTCACGCGCGAGCGCGGCGAGAGCGGCGTCGCCTCGGCGGTGATGGTGCGGCTCGGCCTGGCGGTGTTCTTCGCCATGAACGCGATGATGCTGAGCCTGCCGACCTATGCCCCGCACGTCTACGGCGACGAAGCGCTGCCGGCCGACGGCGCGCTGTTTCAGGTGTTGCGCATCCTGGCGATGGTCTTTGCCGCCCCCGTCCTCGCCCTGCTCGGCTGGCCCATTCTCGCCGGGGCCGTGCGCGGCATGCGCGGCGGCCTGCCGAACACCGACGCGCTCATCATCCTCGGCGTCATCGCCGCCTACGCGCTGTCGGTCGCCAACACCGTCAGCGGGCGCGGCGACGTCTATTTCGACACGGCCGCGATGCTGCTGGTGCTGGTCACCGTCGGCCGCTATCTCGAGGCGCGGGTCAAGGCCGACGCCAGCGCCGTCATCCGCGCGCGCCTCTCTGCCGCTCCGGCCGCGGCGGCGCGCTTGCGTGCAACAGAAGCGGGCGCGTCCGGTCCGGTCGATCTCATCCCTCCCGAGCAACTCGCGCCGGGCGATCTGGTGCGGGTCGGACCGGGTGAGGCGTTTCCCACCGACGGAACGGTCGTGCACGGCGAGGGCGGCGTCGACGAGGCCATGCTGACCGGCGAGAGTCGGCCGGTGCCCAAGGCACCCGACAGCGCCGTGGCGAGCGGCACCTGCAGCATCGACGGGCTCTTCGCGGTGCGCGTCACCGCCCCCGCCGCGCAGAGCGCGGCGGCGCGCATCGCCCTCCTCCTCGATCAGGCGCGCCGCGAGCGCGCCCCCGCGGAGCGGCTCGCCGATCGCGTCGCGGCCATCCTCACGCCCATCGTCATCGTCATCGCGCTGAGCGCCGGCGCGTTCTGGACCGTCACGCGCGGGCTCGACCACGGCATTCTCGTCGCCCTCGCGGTACTGGTCGTCGCGTGTCCGTGCGGGCTCGGCATCGCGACGCCGGTGGCCGTCTGGACCGGCCTCGCCGCCGCCGCCCGGCGCGGCGTGATCGCCCGCACCGCGCCGGCGCTCGAACGCGCCGCGGCCATCGGCGAGGTGTGGTTCGACAAGACCGGCACCTTGACCGAGCGGGTGCCGCGGCTGCTGTCGGCAGAGCCGGCGCCGGCCAGCGGCCTCTCCCCGGCTGGCCTCCTGGCCCACGCGGCGGCGTTGGAAGCGGGGCTGTTGCATCCGCTGGCGCGGGCGACGCTGAGCGCCTGGCGCGGCACTCAGCACGACAGCGCCGCCGAGCCCGCGCCCGTCACTGACTTGCGCACGCTGCCGGGGCGCGGCATTCGCGGTTCGGTCGGGGGCGAGCCGATGACGCTCGGCAGCTGGCGATTTGCCTGCGAAGAGCTGACGCTCGAAAACGGCGCAGGTGCGGAGAACGACGCGACGACCGTCCTGCTGTGGCGCCCCGGGCAGCTGCTCGGCACCCTGCGCTTCGCGGAGGCAGCGCGGAAGGACGCGCGGGCGGCAATCGCAGCCCTGCGCCACCTCGGCCTGCGCATCGGGTTGCTGTCGGGTGATCGCTCCGCGGCGGCATTGGTTCCGCACCTCGTCCGCCGCGAGGACGCGGTGCTCGGCCTGCTGCCGGAGGAAAAGGTCGCCCACCTGAAGGCCCACGGTGGCGGCGTCGCCATGGTCGGCGACGGGGTGAACGACGCGCCCGCCCTGGCCGCGGCCGACCTCGGCATCGCCGTCGGGAGCGCGACCGATCTGGCGCGCATGTCGGCCGATGTGGTCATCATCGGCGACGATCTGACGCGCATTGCCTGGCTGTTTGCCTACTCGCGGCGCGTCGTGCGGATCATTCGGCAGAACCTGTTCTGGGTGTTCGCCTACAACGCCGCGGCCGTGGCATTGGCCGCCGCCGGCATGCTGAACCCCCTGTTCGCGTCGTTGGCCATGATCGGCAGCAGCCTGCTCGTCGTCGCCAACGCGCGGCGCCTGCGCGAAATGCCCGACCGCGCCGGCTTTGCCCGGCAATTCGCCAAAGAAGTTCCTCTCCCTCCGGGAGAGGTAAGGTGAGGGGATGAAACAATGGCCCCGACCACTGCTTCGTGGAAGAGCTTGTTCGATCCCCTCACCTAGCCTCTCCCGGAGGGAGAGGCACCAGAAGGCCGCACCAATTGCTGGGCAGAGCCGCGAGAACCTGAAACCGCGCCGACTGGCGGTCAGCCACTGACGGCAAGCGGGAGCGGGGCTGCCTCCACAGGGGCGCCGAAGACGGCTTCAATCGCGGCCAACAGCACCGCCGTCTGGATGGGCTTGGCGACATAGCCGTCCATCCCGGCGCCGAGGCAGCGCTCGCGATCGCCGCTCAGCGCATGGGCGGTCATGGCGACGATCGGCAGATGCACGTGGCCGCCGCCGGCGCGTTCGCGGCGGCGAATCTCCGCGGTCGTTTCGAGCCCGCCCATGCCGGGCATCTGCACGTCCATGAGCACGAGATCAAACGTCTCGCGTTCGAGCGCGGCCAGCGCGTCGTAGCCGTTGACCGCCACCGCGACCGAATGGCCGCGCTTTTCGAGCAGGCGCACGGCGAGGCGTTGGTTGACCACGTTGTCCTCGGCCAACAGGATGCGCAGCCGGCCGAGCCGCGACGGCAGCGCCACTGGCGCCGCCGTCGCGCGCACCGGGACCTGGGAGCGGGCGGTGCCGAAGCCGGCGGTGAAATGGAACGTGCTGCCGCTGCCCGGCGCGCTTTCCACGCCGATCTCGCCGCCCATCAGCGCCACCAGCTCGCGGCAGATGGCGAGACCCAGGCCGGTGCCGCCAAACTGACGACTGGCCGACCCGTCGGCCTGTACGAAGGCGTCGAAGATCGCCGCCTGCTGGCCGGGCGCAATGCCAATGCCGGAGTCGCGGACCGCGAAGCGCAGGACGAGCGGCGACTCCGGCAGCGAGGCCGTCGACACGTGCAGGGTCACGTCGCCTTGCGGGGTGAACTTGATCGCATTGCCGATCAAGTTCACCAGGACCTGGCGCAGACGTCCGGGATCTCCGACCACGCCCTCGGGCACGTCGGGGTCGATCGTCCACGAAAGTGACAGCCCCTTGCTCAGGGCGCGCGGGGTTAGAATGCGCAGCGTCTCTTCGACCATGGCGCGCAACGGGAACTCGGCCGGGTCGAGCGCGACCCGGCCCGCCTCGACCTTGGAGAAGTCGAGCACGTCGTTGAGCAGCGTCAGCAACCATTCGCCGGAGGCCCGCACCGTCTCGAGATACTCGCGTTGCTCGGCGTCGAGCGCCGTGTCGAGGGCCAACTCGGTCATGCCGAGGATGCCGTTCATCGGCGTGCGGATCTCGTGGCTCATGTTGGCGACGAACTCGCTCTTCACCCGGCTCGCCGCCTCGGCGGCCTCCTTGGCCCGCTGCAGCTCGGCCTCGGCGCGCTTGCGATCGGTGACGTCGCGCGAGTTCACGACCATCCCGCCGACTGCAGGGTCGGCCCTGAGGTCGTTCACCCGGCTTTCCAGCACGCGCCAGCTGCCATCCGCATGGCGAAAACGATACTCGATCGCCGCGTCGCCGATCGACCCGCCCACGGCGCGCACCAGCGTCACCATGTCCTCGGGGTGCACGAATTCGGCTGCCGCGTGGCCGATCATATCCTCGGGCCGATAGCCGAGCGCCGTCAGATGCGACGGGCTGGCGTAGCGAACGACGCCGGTGGAGTCGACGATTGTCGTCAGGTCGGATCCTTTCTCGGTGAGCGCGCGGAAATGCTCTTCGCTGCGCCGCAGCGCCTGCTCGGCCTGGCGGCGCTGGGTGATGTCGGTCATGGCGCCGATCATGCGCTGCGGTCGGCCCTCGGCACCGCGGATCACCGACGCGCGGTCGTCGACGACGGCGTACGATCCATCGCGGCAGCGAAAGCGATACTCATCGCGCCAGGCCTGCCCGTCGCCGTGGATCACCGCATGGATTGCGTCCATGACGCGCGCGCGGTCCTCCGAATGAATGCGCCCGGTCCACCAGCCGGAGTCGGCGGTGACCTCGGCGGCCGGCCAACCGAACAGCGTCTGGATGTGGTCGTTCCATTCGACCGTATCGCTCACCAGATCCCAGTCCCAGATCGCGTCATTGGCCACCTGGGCGACCAGGCGATAGCGCGTTTCGCTGTGCCGCAACGTCTCTTCGGCCTGGATACGCAGCGTGATCTCGCGCGAAAAGACCGCCACGCCGCCGATCGCGTCGCCGGCAGCAATGGGATTGAACGACAACAGATAGGCGCGCGCCGCGCCGCCGCGCTCGTCATGATGCTCGACGGCGAAGCGTTCCCCGTTCAGCGCGCGCTGGTAGAGGCCATCCCAGTATTCCCGCTCCGCTTTGCTCAGGTGCTGGCCGGCGCGCGTGCCGGCGCGCATCTCTTCGCCGGAGAACAACCGGTATTCGCGCCGGGTGGTGGCGTTGAACGCCACCATACGCAGCTCGCGGTCGACCGACCACACAGCGTCGTCAGTGTTGTCGATCAAGGCTGCGAGGTTGGCCTGCGATTCCGTCAGCGCCGCTTCCGCCTGGTGGCGGTCGGTGACGTCGCGCGCGACCAACACTGCGCGGACGTCGCCCCCCGGTGCGGTATACACATTGGAGCTGACCTCCATCCACCGCCAGTCGCCGCTGCGATGCCGCAAGCGCAGCAGCACCTGCCCGATGCGCTGCGCGCGCAGCGCCGCCAGCCCGGCCGCCTGGTCGTCGGGGTGGACGAGGTCGAGCGGACTGCGGCCGACCAGCTCGGACGGCTCATAGCCGAGCACGGCCTGCACGTTCGCCCCGACATAGGCATAGCGACCGCTCGCGTCGAGCTGGCAGATCACGTCGCCGGTGTTCTGGACCAGCGTCCGATACCGCGCCTCACTGTCGCGCAATGCCTGCACGCCCGCGTCGACCGCCTGCCGCATACGCTCGAGCACGGCCGCGATGTAGACCGAGATTGCGAAGGCGACCAGAACGGTCACGGCGGGATATCCGCGGATGTAGACGAGGGCGTCGTTGACGGCGAAATCGTTGATCAGGATCGCCACGCTGGCGACCATCACGGCGAGGGCTTGCGGGCGCGCCCCCCATGGCAGCAGCGTGCTCATGGCCATGAGCATGACGACGAACAGCATGGCCGTCGTCGCGACATCGCCACGCAGCGCGTTCGAAGCCGCGGTCGTGGCGCACAGCGCGAACAGGCTGCCGATCGCGACCGGCAAGGCCCGCGCGATCCACTCGGATCGGCGCAGGAGATGATAGACAGTCGCGATGGCGGCGAACTGGATGAGCTTGAACAACAGCAGCAACCCGAGATGCCCCTGATGCGCAACCACGTCGCGCAGCGCGAAGAGCGCCAGCGCGCCTGCTAACGGCAACGACGAGTAGCGCAACCGCTCCGCCAAGAGGGCGTTGCGGTCCTGTCGATGGGTGTCAGTGTGCGGCATGGGTTGAGCGCTCGGGCCCGGCGCTGATTCGGACGCAGCCCGGGAGCCGACGCACCCGCACGGCGGCGCCATGCGAGAAGCACACGTCGGCCGGAATGCGGGCGCAGTTCATCGCTATGGTCGCAGTGCAGCCGCCATGCCAGCCGCCGGCCCGTGCGGCCGCGTCGCCTGCCGCGCGCGGCGCGAGTCGATGAATTGGCGGATCTGCCCTAACAGCCCGTTGAAGAACTGTGCGGCGCCCTTCAGCCGCCAACGATCACTCGGACCTCCTCTCCCGC
>CAYVUV010000282.1:0-37444 GCA_964455095.1 uncultured Binatia bacterium (SeqCode) | reverse complement strand
CCCCGGCCATCGTCGCTACGGAGGAGCACGGCACCGCCGGCCTGGCGGCGCGCCTCGCCGCGGCGCGACGGGTCGCGGCGGCGGGCTACCGCGTCGGCTTCCACTTCGACCCGCTGATCGAGTTCCCGGGCTGGGAGGCCGGCTACCGCGAGGCGGTGCGGGCGGTCTTCGCCGCCGTCGATCCCGCTTCCGTCGCCTGGGTCAGCCTCGGCAGCTTGCGCATGACGCCCGGGCTGCGCCAGAGCGTGCGCGCGCGCGGCCATGGCGGGCATGTGCTCGGCGCCGAGCTGGTGCCGGGGGCGGACGGCAAGGCGCGCGTCTGGCAGGGGCTGCGCCTGCGCATGTACCGGACGATCCTGGCCGAGGTGCAGGCGGCAGCCCCGGGCGTGCCGCAATACCTGTGCATGGAGACGCCGGGGGTCTGGGAGCGCGTCAAGCGCACGGTGCCCAGCGATCGCGAGTTGGGGATGCAGCTGGCGGGCGGAGTGGCGTGGTGAGTGCCGCCCCGCAGCGGCGCGGCAGGGCGACAGCGCGGGCCGAGCGCGCGATCGGCATCTTCGATTCCGGCATCGGCGGCCTGACCGTCGTGCAGGAGCTGCGGCGCCGCCTGCCGCGCGAGACGTTGATCTATCTCGGCGATACGGCGCGCACGCCCTACGGCACCAAATCGGCCGAGGTCGTGCGCCGCTACTCGTTCGAGAATACCGAGTTTCTGGTCGAGAAGGACATCAAGCTGCTGGTCGTGGCGTGCAACACGTCGAGCGCGATCGCCCTCGACGCGCTGCAGGAGCGCTACGATGTTCCCGTCATCGGCGTCATCGAGCCCGGCGCCCAGGCCGCGGTCGCCGCGACGCGCAATCGCAAGGTCGGCGTCATCGGCACCGACGCCACCATTCGCAGCGGCGGCTACACGCGCGCGCTGCGCCGCCTGCGCGCCGACCTGGAGATCTACACCCGCGCCTGCCCGTTGTTCGTGCCGTTGGCGGAGGAGGGCTGGACCGACAACACGGTGGCGCGCACGGCGACGCGGCTCTATTTGAGCAGCCTGTCGCGCAGCGGCATCGACACGCTGATCCTCGGCTGCACGCACTACCCGCTGTTGCGCGAGGTCATCGCGGCGACCATGGGCGAGGCGGTGCGCCTGGTCGATTCGGCGACGGCGACGGCGGCGGCCGTGCGCCGGACGCTCAGCGCCCAGCGACTGCTGCGCGCGCGCGGCCGTGGTTCGGCGTCGTTCTTCGTCACCGATGCGCCCGAGCGGTTCGTCAAGGTCGGCTCGCGCTTTCTCGGCGCGCAGGTCGATTCGGCGGTGCAGATCGAGCGCTGACCCCCGGGTTTGCGCGTCACTTGTCGCCCCAATCTTGATCTTTGCACCAGTCGTGTGCACGATGCGGGTTTAAGCAGTCAAATCGACGGAAGGTGCCCAGTTGAGCAATAAGAAGACCCTACTTGGCGCGCTCGGCGGCGCCGTGGTCGGCGGCATCGTCGGCGGCATCATCGGCGCGTTGTTGGGCGGGCCGGACATGTTCTATTACGCCACGGCCTGCGGCGGGGGCGGCGTCCTGGTCGGCATCATCGGCGGCGCCATCGCCGCCGACCCGAAAAAGGTCTTCGGCTCGCAGAACGACCGCGAGCTGAAGCGCATGTGGCCGGTGGTCAAGCAGATCAACGCCCTGGAAGAGTCCGTCGCCGCGCTCGACGACGAGGGCATGCGCGCCAGGACGGCGGCCTTCCAGGCCCGCTTGCGCGAAGTCACGGTGTCCGAGCGCGAGGAGCTCGAGCGGCTGCGCGCCGAGTTGCACCAACCGCACGAAGGCGAACAAGGCGAGAGCCTGGAGGACCTGCGCGAGGCGATCACCAAGCAGGAGGCCGTGCTCTACCAGGCCGAGCGCGCGGTGTTGGACGAGATCCTGCCCGAGGCCTTCGCGCTGGTGCGCGAGGCATCGCGGCGCACCATCGGCCTGCGGCACTACGACGTGCAGCTCATCGGCGGCATGGTGCTGCACCACGGTAAGATCGCCGAGATGAAGACCGGCGAGGGCAAGACCTTGGTGGCGACCCTGCCGATCTACCTGAACGCGCTCAGCGGCCGCGGCGTGCACCTGGTGACGGTGAACGACTACCTGGCCCGTCGCGACGTGCAGTGGATGGGGCCGATCTACCACCGCCTCGGCCTCAGCGTGGCGGCGATCGTGCACGAGGCGAGCCTGTACTTCGACCCCAGCTACGTCGTCAAAGACTACCGCATGCTCAACCTGCGCCCGGTCGAGCGCAAAGAGGCGTACGGGGCGGACATCACGTACGGCACCAACCACGAGTTCGGCTTCGACTACCTGCGCGACAACATGAAGTTCTCGCTCGACGAGTACGTCCAGCGCGAGCTCACCTACGCCATCGTCGACGAGGTCGACAACATCCTCATCGACGAGGCGCGCACGCCGCTGATCATCTCCGGCCCGGCCGAGCAGTCGACCGATCGCTACTACAGCATCGACCGCATTGTGCCGCGCCTGCGCCGTGGCGCCACCACCCGCGGCGACGTGCGCCAGGAAGACCGCGCCGCGATCGAGGCCCAGGGCGACTACACGGTCGACGAGAAGTCGAAGAACGTGACGCTCACCGAGGCCGGGGTCTCCAAGATCGAGCGCATGCTCAACATCCAGAACCTCTACGATCCGAACCAGATCGACATCCTGCACCACGTCAATCAGGCCCTGCGCGCCCACACCCTGTTCCGCCGCGATGTCGACTACATCGTCAAGGACGGGCAGGTGGTCATCGTCGACGAGTTCACCGGCCGGTTGATGCCGGGCCGGCGCTGGTCGGACGGTCTGCACCAGGCCGTCGAGGCGAAGGAGGGCGTGCGCATCGAGCGCGAGAACCAGACGCTCGCCACGATTACGATCCAGAACTACTTCCGCATGTACCGCAAGCTGGCCGGCATGACCGGCACGGCGGACACCGAGGCGTCGGAGTTCAAGAAGATCTACAAGCTCGACGTGATGGTCGTGCCGCCCAACAAGCAGATGACGCGGCACGACGAACCCGACGTCGTCTACAAGAGCGAGCGCGAGAAGTTCGATGCCGTCGTCGAGCAGATTGCCGAGTGTTACGAGCGCCAGCAGCCGGTGCTGGTCGGCACGATCTCGGTCGAGAAGTCCGAGCATCTGGCCAAAATGCTCAAGAAGCGCGGCGTCAAGCACAACGTGCTCAACGCCATCAACCACGAGGCCGAGGCCAACATCATCGCCCAGGCCGGCCGCCTGGGCCAGGTGACGATCGCCACCAACATGGCCGGCCGCGGCACCGACATCCTGCTCGGCGGCAACCCGGAGTTTCTCGCCCGCGCCGAGATGGAGAACGAGTGGGTGCAACGCGCCGACACGTTCCCCGAGGGGGCCGGGCGCTACGAGGACGTGCTGACGCAGCTGCGCGAGCAGTTCGACGCCGCGGTCGAGAAGGCACGCGCGACGCACGAGCCGCTCTGGACGCCGCTGGAAGAGGGCCAGGCCAAGGCGCTCGAAGACCTGACCGAAGCCCATCGCGAGTACCTCGACGCCGCATTCTGGCGCGCGCGGGAACGCTACGAGGCCAGCGCCGCGGCGGCGACCAAAGGCGGCGAAGCCGCGGCATTCGGTGCGTGTGCCGATGCCGCCGAGGCCTACAGCACGGCGCTGATCGAAGTCGATCGGGTGACGGGGCCGCACTTCGGCGAGGAAGGGCAGGTCCGTTTTACCAAGGCGCTGGAGGAGTGGTGCCAGGTCCTGCGCGAGTCGGCACAGAACGGCGCCACGCCGTCGCCGCGCCTGAACGGGGCGCGGACGCTGTTCGACCGCGTGCGGCTCGACTACGAGCGCGCCATGCAGCGGGTGCTGAGCGGCACCCCGACCGGCGAGGACGAGTGGCAGCGCGCCGCGGCGGCATTCGAGCTGGCGGAGCGCACGTATCAGGAGGCCGAAGCCGCCTATGCGGCGGCCCGGCTGCCGTTCGAGGAGGCGGTCACCGCGGCGCGCGACGATTACGAGGAGAAGCGCCGCAAGTACACCCGCGCCATCGAAGACGTGCGCGAACAGATGGAGCAGGCGCCGGTCGAGCTGCGCGGCCGCTACGAGGAAGTGCTGGCGAAGTATCAGGGGCTATGCGCCACGGCGCGCACGCAGGTCGTCGAGGCGGGCGGCTTGTTCATCGTCGGCACCGAGCGGCACGAGAGCCGGCGCATCGACAACCAGCTGCGCGGCCGCGCCGGCCGGCAGGGCGATCCCGGTGCCTCGCGCTTCTTCCTGTCGCTCGAAGACGACCTGCTGCGCATCTTCGGCGCCGAGCGCATCCAGGGTCTGATGACCCGGCTCGGCATGGAAGAGGGCGAGCCGATCGAGCACCGGCTGATCACGCGCGCCATCGCCAACGCGCAGAGCAAGGTCGAGGCGCACAACTTCGATATCCGCAAGCATCTCCTCGAGTACGACGACGTCATGAACAAGCAGCGCGAGGTCATCTACGGCCTGCGCCGCGAAGTGCTGGGCGGCGACACGCTCAAGGAGCAGGTACTGGAGATGATCGACGGCATCGTCGACGCCATCGCCGAGCCGTTCGCGCCACCCGACGTCGCCAGCGAAGAGTGGGAGTGGGGCGCGCTGGACGACGCGCTGTTCGGCCAGTTCAATCTGCGCCTGCAGCTCCCCGAAGACCAGCGCGAGCACCTCAACCCCGGCCAGCTGGCGGAGATGATCGGCGAGCGCGTGCGCGCCGCCTACGCGCAGCGCGAGGCGGGGTTCACGCCGCCGGTGATGCGGCAGCTCGAGAAGTTCGTCGTGCTGCAGACGATCGACGCGTTGTGGAAGGACCATCTGCTGGCGATGGACCATCTCAAGGAAGGCATCGGCCTGCGCGGCTACGGCCAGCGCAACCCCTTGCAGGAGTATCAGAAAGAGGGCTTCGACATGTTCGAGGCCATGATCGCGCGCATCCACGCCGACGCCGTGCAGAAGGTGTTCACGGTACAGCTGGCGCGCGAGGCCGACCTCGAGCGCCTGGAGGCAAAGCGGCGGCCGCAGCCGACCCAGATGGTCATGAGCGGCGGGGGCGCCGAAGCGGTGCGGGCCGCCAAGGCCGCGGGGCCGAAGCGCGATGAAGCCGCCAAGGTGGGGCGCAACGATCCGTGTCCGTGCGGCAGCGGCAAGAAGTACAAGAAGTGCCACGGGTCCTGAGCCGCGGATGAAGGTTGCGATCGAGCGGCGCCCCGTCCTGGTGCCGGGGTTCCGCTTTGCCGGCGTCCACTGCGGCCTCAAGCAGAGCGGCAAGCGCGACATCGGGTTGATCGTCTCCGAGCGACCGGCGGTCGCGGTCGGCGCCTTTACGACCAACCTGGTGAAGGCGGCGCCGGTGCTGATCGGCCAGCAGCGTCTCAAAGCCGGGCGCGTGCAGGCGATCCTGGTCAACAGCGGCAACGCCAACGCCTACACCGGACAAGGTGGTTTGCGGGTGGCGCGCGAGATGACGCGGCTGGTGGCCGACGGGTTGGGCATTGCTCCGGCATTGGTGGTGCCGTCGTCGACCGGCCGCATCGGCGTGCCGCTGCCGCTGGCGACCGTGCGCCGCGGCGTGCGCGAGGCGGTGCGCGGTCTGGCGGCGGACGGCTTTCACGAGGCGCTGGACGGCATCATGACTACCGACGCCTTCGCCAAGTTCGCCGTCGAGCGCGTGGCGATCGGCGGCCGCACGGTGACGATCGCGGGCATGTGCAAGGGCGCCGGGATGATCGCGCCCAACATGGCGACGATGCTGGCCTACGTGCTCACCGACGCGCGCGTCTCGCGTCCCGCCCTGCGCAAGGCGCTGAGGCTCGGGCTGCCGCAGTCGTTCAATCAGATCGTGGTCGACGGCGACATGAGCACCAACGACACCGTGCTGCTGCTGGCCAACGGTGTCGCCGACACCCCGGTGCTCACGCCGGCGAGCGCGGCGTTCGGGGCATTCGCGGCGGCGGTCGGCCGGATCATGCGCGGCCTGGCGCGCGCCATCGTCAAGGACGGCGAGGGCGCGACCAAGCTCGTCGACATTACCGTGCGCGGGGCGCGCACCGCGCGCGACGCGGCGCGGGTGGCCGACGCTATCGCCCGCTCGCCGCTGTGCAAGAGCGCCTTCTTCGGCGGCGACCCGTACGCGGGGCGTATCGTCTGCGCGGCCGGCTACAGCGGGGCGCGCTTCGACCCGGCGCGACTCGACGTCTTCTTGAACGATGTCCCGGTCGTGCGCCGCGGCGTCGAAGTGGTCGGGCGCACGGAGCGCCGGGCCGCCAAGGTGGTGGCCGCCGACGAGTTTGCGCTGACGCTGGACCTGCACGCCGGCCGCGCCAGTGCGCAGCGCATGGCCAGCGACCTGACCGTCGATTACGTCCGCTTCAACTCCGACTACCGCACCTGACGGTCAGCGGCGGTCGGCGCAGTCTTGCTGCAGTTGGACTTGCACAGGTCCCCCTCGTCGCTGTTGCCGTCGTCGCACTGCTCGCCCGGTTCCTGCATGCCGTTGCCGCAGATCGGCGGGATGCAGGTGACGGCGGCCTGGGCGTAGGTGGCGCCGACCAGGCAGTCTGCGCGACTGGTGATGCCAATCAGAAAGGCGGCCGTGCTGCGGCCGTAGATCGACTCGAACATCGCCTCCGGGCAGACGGTGGCGATGCGCGTGGCACTCGGCTCGCGCGCCCAGGTGAGATAGTCCGCGCTGCGCTGCAGGAGAATCGTCTTGCGCGACAGGCGCATGGCCGGCATGGCCGAGGCGGCGATGCGGTTCATCGCGCCGGTGCGACTGTCGAACGCCAGGGCGAGCAGGTTCGATGTGGTCCGCGCCGTGATCAGTCGACAGGCGTTGACCTCGGGGTCGCTGGTGTCGCTGCCGGCCGGTCCGAAGACGGCGGACTCGACCGCGGTGGTCACCTCGCGGCAGAAGCGAATGACGTCGGTTTGCGCTTCGAAGAGGTCGGTGAAGCGCAGGTTCTGGACGTCGAGCGGCGGGCAGGAGGCGGCGACGATGTCGATGGCGTTGCGGCGCAAGCCTTCGATCGTGTTGGAGGCGGCCTCCGTGTCGCAGGTTTCGCCCGCCAACTCGGCTTCCCGGCAGGCGCGGCGCACGTCCCAGGCGGCGAGGCCGCACTGGCCGGCGGCAAACCCGATCATGCGCTGACAGCGCGCGCGGCTGCGGTTGAAGTTGCCCCAGTCGTTGAGCGTCGCCGGCTGTCCGTGCGCGTAGCCGACCGACGGGAGCCCGAGCGCCAGCAGGTGGAACGCGAAGACGAGGGCGCGCAGGCGGTGCGGCGCCCCGATGTGCCGGAGCGAGCGCGGCGGCGGAACCGGTGTCCGCCGCCGCGTCACGCATGTGGAACCGGCTGTCCTACGGAACGTAGAACGACCCCATCAGAATGAACATCTCGTCCTCGGTCGTCACGCCGCCCTTGAGCGGGCAGGCGTCGCAGGAGCCGTCGATGGACGGGGCCGGATGGAGCGAGGAGTTGACCGCCATGACCAGCTCGTCGACTCCGACCGCGCCGTTGCGGCTCATGTCCATCTCCGGGCACGTGCTGACGGAGTCGGCGCCCAAGGCGATGTTTACGCCGGTCAGCAACTCGTCGATGCTGACAGACAGGTCCTCATTGCAGTCCCCGGCCATGGGCGAGTTGCACGACGCATCGCGCGCCACGTCGTTGTCGCCGATGCAGGCCTCGCCGACACGTCCTTCGGTGCAGTGTGTTGGCGTCACACAGGGGCCGCCGATCAGGCCGGGAATGCCAATCGGCGTCGGCGGCGAGGTCGACTGCTTCTTGACCTCGGCGGGGTCGAGCACGCCGTTGTCGTAGATCGAGCAGAAGGTGAGGGTGCGTTCGGCGTCCGACGAACCCACGCCGGGGAACGCGCGCGGCGGGTCGAAGCGCAGCACCAGCGGATCGTTGTAGACCAGGTTGGTGTACACCAGGCTGTCCTGCGGATCGCCGTCGGGATCGGTCTCCGAACGGCACGGCGCCCCGGCACAGAGGTCCGGTGTGTTGTACTGCTCGTCGGGGCCGAACGGCGAACATGGGGCACCGGCTTTGGGGCCGCCGTCGCAGGAGAAGCGGCCGATGAAGGTCCGCCAGCGTTTGCCGCGCTTGTGCGTGTGCGAGCTGAGCTCGAAGAGCTGCGCATCGGGTGGCAGGACGTGGTGCTGACAGATCTCTTCGGCCGTGTACGGCATGGTGTTGGTGGCGAACAGCTTGGTCGTGTTGAAGATACCGCGCACCGGCGTGATCTGCTCGTCCATGGGGGCGAAATCGAAGTTGAGCCAGGCTTCGAGCTTGCCGCGCTTGTCGGTGAGGTTGAAGGCGTGCGAGTTCCAAAGGATCATGCCCTTGAGGGCCACTTCGTTGTACACGCCCTCGGGGTAGTTGAACGATGCGGCCGTCTCTTGCGTGCCGGTGAAGCCGCCGGAATTGAGGCCGACGCCGGCTCCGCCGTCGCCCGGGGGTGCCCCGACACAGGCCACGCCGATCTGCGGGTCGTTGGCGCAGCCGCCGTCGGGTCCGCAGAGATTGTTGATGTTGGTGGCGGGATCGATGTCGAGCGGATTGCAGACGTCGTTCTCGTGCTCGCCGCCGCGGCATCTGAACGTGCCCCACTGGGACGCGTCGGGTGCGAACCGTCCTTCGTAGCTGTTGACGATCAGGTGATGGCTGAGGGGATCCTGGCGAATCTGGCTGCTCTTGTAGCGAAAGCTCTTGCCGTCGGGACTGAGGAATTCGACCGGCACCTGCGCGGTAACGTCGTAGTAGCTGGCGTAGCAGACCTCGTGCTCGCTGTGCGGATCGAGGTACCAGCGCGGCATGCGAATCTGCACGCCGACACCGGCCGGCGGCGGCGGCAGGGGCGTGATCTCGATCGGCTCAGGCGGCGGCAGGCACGCATCGAGTAGCTCGCCGGTCTTCGGCACGACGCCGTCCTTGGGTGCGCCGGCTTCGATCCAGCGCCGCAACGCATCGACCTGGTCGCTGGTCAAGGCGGGGATGGGATCGAGCGGCATGGCGCGCAGCGGGGCGTGGACCTGTCCGGGAAACGTCTTGGCGGCGACGTTGACAAACAGGAGGCTGATGTCGCGTTGGCCGGGTACGACGCGCTGCCAATCGGCGACCGTCTGGGCCGGAACGCCGATCAGGCTGTCGTAGGAGTTG
This sequence comes from uncultured Binatia bacterium (SeqCode), assembly GCA_964455095.1. Classification (GTDB taxonomy): domain Bacteria; phylum Desulfobacterota; class Binatia; order HRBIN30; family CADEER01; genus CAYVUV01. The sequence goes on along the minus strand of CAYVUV010000282.1, from coordinate 28,251 downwards.
CCTTCCGTGAGGTCGAGACCGCCGGCGGGAAACGTGCCCTCGTGGCAGAAGGAGCTGGTGCAGCCGCGGTTCTCGAAGATCGCCTTCTGGATCAGGTCGAAGGTGCTGGAAAACTCGACCTCGCAATCCTCGGCGTAACTCGTTGAACTGGTTCCGACGCTCAGCAGCGCCGCCACCAGCACACCCGTGACCGTGGCGCGCCAATGCACTATCCGCATGCAACCCCCTCCCGGCTAAAGAACGTACGTAGTTGAGTATTTACCCTAACTGCTCCGGGCAGTTGGCTCAAGGGATTAGCGCCTGTTCCGTCGCTCGGGCGCTTGAAAGGTCGCAGGGGTTGGCGACCGCCCTAGGGGGATCTACGCAGGGGGGCCGCGGCTCAGCCCGCTGCCTTGTCTTTCAGCAGGGGCTGGATCATTTCCTTGAAGCCCTCGACCGAGCGGTTGGTGGCGAGCTTGCCGTTGACGAAAATGGTCGGGGTGCCGCGCACACCGGCCGTGCGGGCGAGCTGGACATCGGCCTGGATGGCCGCCCGAACTTCGGGCGAGGCCATGTCGGCTTCGAACTTGGCCATATCCAAGCCGATCTGCTGGGCGTAGGTCTTGAGGTTCTCCGGCTGCAGGGCGCGCTGATTGGCGAACAACAGGTCGTGCATCTCCCAGAACTTGCCCTGCTTGCCGGCGGCGGTGGCGGCCTGGGCGGCTCCCATCGCATTGGGGTGCAGGGAGACCAGCGGCATGTGCTTGTAGACGAAGCGCACCTGGGTGGGGAACTCCTTCAGGACGTCCCGGATCAGCGGCTCCGAACGGGCACAGAACGGGCACTGGTAGTCGGAGAACTCGACGATGGTCACCGGGGCATTCTCCGGCCCGCGGATGGCGGAGTCTCCGACCGGTAGGTCATAGGCCTTGGTCGCGTCGGGTCCGGCCGCGGCCTGGCGGGCGGCCGGGCGCGCCCCGGCCTGGTCGAGCTTCTTTTCGATCTCGCCCAGCTTGGCGAGAATCAAGCGCTGTTGATTGCGCATCTCGGCCACGTCTTCGCTGCTCGGACCGCACCCCGGCACGGTCGCCATGCCGGCCAGGAGGCCGCCGATCACCATCATTCTCACCGCATGTGCTCGCATCGTGTCGATTCCTCTCGCGCTGGACCTCGCCCTTGTAGCTGTGCGCAGCGGGGCGCTCAAGCGGCGCCCGCGTGCGGTCGGTTTGCGGTGCCACGCCGGAAGCTCTAAGCGTCCGGCAGCCATGCGCATCATAGCCGGCAGTGCCAAAGGGCGGCGGTTGCGCGCGTTGCGCGGCGAGGCGGTGCGACCGACGGCCGACCGCGTCAAGGAGGCGCTGTTCAGCATCGTTGCCAGCCGCTTCGACTTCGACGGCGCCACCGTGCTCGATCTCTTCGCCGGCAGCGGCGCCCTGGGGCTCGAGGCCCTGAGCCGCGGCGCCGCGCGGGCCGTGTTTGTCGAGCATCACCGGGCGGCCGCCGACGCCCTGCGGCGCAATGCGGAGGCGTGTGGGTTCGCGGGGCGGGTCGAGGTTCTGGTGATGCCGGCGGGGCGCGCGCTGCGCGAGCTGGCGCGCCGCCCGACCCGGTTCGACGGCGTGCTACTCGACCCGCCGTACGGCAAGGGGCTGCTCGCCGAGACGCTGACCCAACTGGCAGCGGCGGCGGTGCTCGGCCCCGGTGCCTGGGTGGTTGCCGAGGGGCATGTCGACGACCAGCTCGCCGGTGCCTACGGTCCCCTCCGGTTGACCCAAACCCGGCGCTATGGAAAGACAGCCCTGACGTTGTTCGGCGTGACCGGCGAGAGCGAAGAGATGGCGGAGTCGTGAAGCGGAAAGCGGTGTACGCGGGATCGTTCGATCCCTTCACCAAAGGTCATCTGGATATCGTCTGCCGTGCGTTGTCGGCGTTTGACCAGGTGGTGGTCGCGGTGGCGCACAATCCGGCCAAGGACAACGCCCTGTTCAGCGCCGAGGAGCGCGTGGACATGATCCGCGCGGCGCTGGCGAAGGTCGCGCCACGCGTCACCGTCGACGCCTTCCAGGGCCTGCTGGTCGATTACTGCGACCGGGTCGAAGCGCACATCATCATCCGCGGCCTGCGCGCGGTGTCGGATTTCGAGTACGAGTTCCAGATGGCGATGATGAACCGCCACCTGAACACGCGCGTCGAAACCTTCTTCATGATGGCCAGCGAGGCCTACTTCTACACCGCCTCGCGGCTGGTGAAGGAGGTTGCCAGCCTGGGCGGCGACGTCTCCGGTCTGGTGCCGCCGGTCGTCCACGAACGCCTGGTCGCGAAGGTCGCCCGCCGCGTTGGGTGAGCGGCCGCGCTTACGCCGCTTCGGTCCCGTCGCCGAACACCTCGGCCTCGAAGACGTAGATCTCGGTGGCTGGATCGCGCCAGGCGTCGGGTGGGAGCGCGGCTTTGCCGCACGCTTCGCTGAGCAATCGGGCCGCGTCCCAGCCGTGCTCAGTCGCCACCTGGGGCAAGAGCAGGCCGCGGGTTGGGCCGTGCACGACGTAGACGCCGTGGCGTCCGGCGACCACGCCCCCGGCATCGATGCGGCGGGGCGGGCTCAGGTGTGAGATCTCGATCTGCAGGGGGGGCCATTCGGCAGCGGTCAGTGGGGCGAAGCGCGGGTCGCCGAAGGCGGCCGAGCAGGCGACGCGCTGGACGGTTTCATGCAGCGGATCGACGGCCAGCACGGTGCCGACGCAGCCGCGCAGCTCGCCGGCCAGGTGCAGGGTGACGAAGGCGCCGGCAGGGGCCAGCAAGGCGGGCGGGGGGGCCGGAACAGCGAGCAGGTCGGCAAGGCCGAGCCGGGCGCCGATGGCCGTGCGCGCCAGGTCGAGCAGGGCGCGCCGCTCTGCCGGGCGCAGCCTGTGCGCCTCGCGCGGGGCGATTATATCGCTGGGCTGTGGCATGCGGAGCCAAACGCCAGGCAGCCGGGCAGGCGCCAAATATACCGCTTTGTTGACAGTCTACGGGCTGCCCGATACGTGAGAAGCATGTATCAGCCTGACATGGCGCCGTCGAGTCGCACCAGGGGTGCATCGATGCGCGCGCACATCCTGTTGCAGCCCGGTGAGATTCGTCTCGACGAGGTGGCGCGCCCGCGCTCCGACCCCGACAGCGTGGTCGTCAAGATCCGCGCCGCGTTGACGTGCGGCACCGATCTGAAGGCCTTCTTGCGCGGCCATCCCAAGTTTCCGATGCCGACGCTGTTCGGGCACGAGTTCTCCGGCGAGCTGGCGGAAGTCGGCAACCGCGTGCACGGCTTTCGCGAGGGCGACGAGGTCATGGCGGCGCCGACGGCGCCGTGCGGCGTGTGTTACCACTGCGAGCGCGAGCAGGAGAACCTCTGCGCGCAGGTGATGGACACCATGGTCCTCGGCGCCTACGCCGAGTACATCAAGCTGCCGGCGCACATCGTGCGCACCAACCTCTACCGCAAACCGCGCGCCCTGCCGTACACCGAAGCGGCGCTGCTCGAGCCGCTCGCCTGTGTGCTGCACGGGTTGTCGCAGGTGACGATTCGCGAGGACGACACGGTGGTGCTGATCGGGGCCGGTGCGATCGCGCTGCTGCACCTGCTGGTGCTGCGCTCGCGCGGCGTCGGGCGCGTCGTCGTCGTGGCGCGCGGCGCCCGCCGGGTCCAGGAGGCGCGCCGGCTCGGGGCCAGCGATGTGATCAACGGCGACGCGGCCAACGCGGTCGAGCCGATTCGGGCGCTGACCGGTGGGCGCGGCGCCGATCTGGTCATCGAGTGCACCGGGCAGGTCTCGGTCTGGGAGGCGGCGCCGGCCCTGGCGCGGCGCGGCGGCCAGGTGGTGCTCTTCGGCGGCTGTCCGACCGGGACGCACGCGCGTTTCGACACCGCGCGCTTGCACTACGATCAGGTCTCGGTGGTGAGCCCGTTTCATTTCACGCCGCGCGACGTGCGCCGCTCGTACGATCTGCTCAGTGGTGGCGACCTCGGCGGGCGCGCGCTGATCGCCGGCGAGTACCCGCTCGAGGGGCTGGCCGAGGCGCTGTCGCGCCATCAGCGCGGCGACGGGGCGAAGTTCGCGATCATCCCCGCCCATCCATGAAAGTCGCGCGGTTGTACGACTTCCTCGACGTCCGCATCGAGGAAGCCGCCATCCCCGCCATCGGCCCCGGCGAAGCGCTGGTGCGGGCGCGCGCCTGCGGCATCTGTTCGGGCGACGTGGTGCCCTGGTACATCCGCAAGAAGGCGCCGCTGGTCTTCGGTCACGAGCCGGTGGGCGAGATCGCCGCGGTGGGCGCCGGTGTCGAGGGCTTTCGCCCCGGCGACCGCGTCTTCGTGCACCACCACGCTCCCTGCTGGCAGTGCCGCGCCTGCGCGCGCGGCGAGTTCGTGCAATGCGCCACCTGGCGCGCCTCGCAGATCGATCCGGGCGGCATGGCGGAGTACTTTCGGGTCCCGGCGACGAACTTGACCGATACCCTGGTGCTGCCTGACGGCGTGTCGGACGAGGACGGGGCGCTGGTGGAGCCGCTGGCGTGCGTGGTCAAGTCGCTGGGGCGCGCCGGCCGCGTCGAGGGCGCCTCGGTGCTGATCATCGGGCTCGGTGTCATGGGGCAAATGCACGTGCTCCTGGCGCGGCACATGGGGGCGCGGCGGATTCTGGCCGTCGATCTGATTGCGGGGCGCTGCGCTCGCGCGCGGCAACTCGGGGCGGACGAGGTCATCGAAGCGCAGACGGCGGACTGGCCCGAGCGCCTGCTCGAGCTGACCGACGGCGAAGGGGCCGAGATCGTCATCGCCGGCCCGGCGACCGTGGTGGCGCTGGAGCAGGGGCTGCGCTGTGCGGCGCGCGGCGGCACGGTGATTCAGTTCATGGGCACGGAGCCCGGCTCGACCCTGTCTCTGCCGACCTTCGACTTCTACTTCCGCGAGCTGCGCCTGATCCCGAGCTACTCGTGTGGGCCGCTCGACACCCGAGCCGCACTGGAGCTGATTGCGGCCGGGGTGGTGCGGGCGGAGCATGTCGTCACGCACCGCTTCCCGCTCGAGCAGGCGGCCGAGGCCTATCGCGCCGCGGCGCTCGATCGCGCGGCGATCAAGACCATGGTCACTTTCGCCGGTTCGCCGTCCTGAGACGGCGTCGTCGGGGCCTCCAACGCAAAAGAGGCGATCCGTTGGGATCGCCTCCTTTGACGCCTGTGCCGTCCGCAGACGGCAAGGTATTACTTGCGCAGACCCTTGCTGAAAATGGCCTCGGCCTTCATCGCCGCTGCCTCGGCGCGCTGCGCCGCTTCGGCCGCGCTGCGAGCCGCTGCCTCGGCCTTGTTGGCCGCGCCTTCGGCCTTGCCAGCCGCTGCTTCGATCCGCGCCATCTGGGCGGGGTCGATCTCCGCCTTCTTGGCCGCACAGCCGCTGGTCGCACCGGCGACGAGCGTCAAACCAAGAACAGCGATCGCAACCCCTGTCTTTGAAGTCTTCATTCCGCTGTACCTCCTTCCTACCATTAGGTTACCTGGGCACCACCGAGCCCGTTACATTCCACAAAATTACTCGCGCCGCAAGCGTCAACAACCAAAACCGCCGGCCCGGGCAGTCCTGATTGGCCTCACCGGGGGCCAGGCTTGCAACCGGGCGGGCGCGGCGTGACAATGATCCCGTCCTCAGTCGGGAGGTGACGGATGGATTGCCCCGAGTGCCGCGTCGCCAATGCCGCCGACCACAACTACTGCAAAAATTGCGGCTTTCCGCTCCGGCCACACCAGTTTGAGCGCGACATGCGTCTCGGCCTGGCCGAGCGCGCCCGCGACCGCTGCCTGCTCGTGCTGGAGCACGACCCGAGGAACGCCGAGGCGCACTTCAGCCTCGGGCTGGCCTATTACCACCTCGGCCAACTGGAGGAGGCGATTGCCGCCTTCCAGCGCGCGACCGGGCTCGACGACACGCTGGCACACGCGCACTTCCAACTCGCCGTGTGCTACTACCGGCGCGGCCGTTTCGCCGATAGCGCGGCGAGCTGTCGGCGCTCCCTGCAATACAATCCCTCGTCGGTGCCGGCGATCTATCGCCTGGCGCGCTCGCTGTTCCACCTTGGACGGCTCGACGAGGCGCTGGAGACGTTTGCCCGCGTGGTCGAGGCCGACCCCGGGTACGTGATCGCCCTCTACCACATCGGCGTCATCCACGAGCGCCTGGGCGCGGTCGAACCGGCGATCGAGGCCTTTACGCGGGTGGTCGAGGCCAACCCCAATGACGGGGCGTCCCACTATCACCTGGGGCTGAACTACAAGCGCCAGGGGCTCGACGACGTGGCGATCGGGGAGTTCATGCGCGCGCTGCAGATCGACCCGTCGGATCGCGCCTCCGAAGCGGAGCTGGGCTCGCTGGTGCGCTGAGCGCGATCGATCTACTCGGCGACGACTTCGACGGAGCGGTGGGTGGGGTCGTAGCGCACGTGCGCCAGGGCCGGCTGGGTAAAGGCCAGCTGGTCGTCGATGTAGAGCGAGAATCCCTCCGGGTACCCGGCGTAACGCACCTGGCCGTCGGGCTGGTCCCATATTACGGTCAGGTCGTGACCGCGGTAGCGCAGCCGGTCGAGCGCGAAGTACGTCCACTGCCGCGCCATCGGCTGCAGCTCGATGATCTCGTCGTTGCGCGGCGTCAGGCCGACGGCGCCCTCGACGATGAGCGACAGATACATGGAATGGAAGTCGTGCGAGATGTCCGACGGTTTGGGCCGGTCGGATTGGGCGTGCGGCTCCCACTTCGAGTAGTACTCGTGCACGTTGGGGCGCCACAGCGGGTCGTTGGGGTGCACCCCCGGGTAGACCAGGTCGTTGTAGCGCGTCATCAGCTCCATGAAGTGGTCGGCCGTGATCGGATGACCGTGGTAGTGCTTGACCGCCTGCAGCAGCGTGCGCGCGCCCATGCTGATCGGGTGCGGGGCGATGTTGCGCGTCAGGCCGTCCATCTCCCAGGTCCAGGTGCGGTAGTGGCGCTGGCTGGTGATCACCGGCGGAAAACGCGACCAGAACTCGTTCGGGTCGACCAGGTTGGCCAGCGCCGCCGTGTAGCGCGGCTCGTCCGGAGCGAGCAGCGCCATGAACGGGAACAACCCGTGCAGCTCGCGAATCGGTATGCGCGTGTCGTCGGAGGCGCGCTGCGGATAGAAGAAGTGGTCGCCGTCGTCCCACAGGTGGGCCAGCGCGGCCGTGCGGACGCGTTCGGCCGTGGTCGTGAACTCCTGCGCGAGGCCGGTATCGCCGGCGGCCGCGGCGAGCTCGGCGACGCCGACCGCGTTGGCATAGACGAAACTGGCGAAGTCGGCGCGCTCCAGCGCCGGCGGCACGGCGCGGATATCGAGCTTGGTGTCGTTGAAGTACCAGTACGAGAGAATGTCGAGATCGTAGCCGGTCACCCGCGGCCGGTCGCGTTCGGGCAAGCCATCACCGTCCTGATCGTACGCCGTGAGCCAGGCGCGCACGTCGGCGGCCATCTCCGGCAGCAACTCGGTGAGGGTCTGGCGCGGGATCGGGTGGACGCGGTGGAACTCGGCCAGCGCCATGGCGCTCCACTGCGAATAGGTTTCGCCCCAGTACGGGCTGCCGGGCGGATCGACGACGGCGCCGTTGGGAGCGCGATTGCGGTAGCTGTTGCGCGCCTGCGAGAGGCCGAAGCGCGGATCGCGCAGGTAGGTCAGCTCCTTGAGCTGGGCCGGCACGGCGAAGCCGATGAGGTTGTCGAAGCCGAGCTTACCCTCATAGAACACGAAGCCATCGAAGTCGGGCGCCGTCGCCTCGACGAGGTGAAAGCGCACGATCCACCAGCGGTAGTACCACATCTTCTTGAAGGCGGGATCGGAGGCGTCGAAGTAGGGCACGTTGTCGGCGAACCAGCGGTTGTACTCGCGCGCGTACTCGACGCGGGCGTCGTCACCGAGCGGCCGCTCGGGCGTTTCGCGCGCCGTATTGTCGTAGCGCACGGCGACCGTGCTGGTGCGCGGCGTGCCGTCGGGCGGCACCTCGACCTGGCGTTGCAGGATGATGCTGGCGGCGGGGACGCGCTGAAAGCCCGGTGCGTCGAGGTAGAGGAAGAGCGGCATGCCCTGCAACGTTCCGGCGCCGAGCAGCGGAAAGCTCGGCGCCTGGCCGCCACCCGGCATGGGCGGATAGGGGGCGGCGACTTCGAGCGTGACGGTGTGCGGGCGCTTGTCCATGGCGCGCACGTCGTACACGGCGACGGCGCGGTCGTCGTAGGTGATGAACTTGTACTCGTCGATCGCGATGCCCGGCAGCTCGTAGTGCACGCGCGTGTGGCTGGGGAAGCGCTCGATGGCGTACTGGTTGTCGTAGATCACCACCGGCGCGCCGTCGATGGCGAAGGAGACCTCGAAGAGGCGCTTGAGGCAGTAGGTCGAGTGCAGATAACAAAAATCGCCCACCAGCCCCGGCTGCGGCTGCAGCTCCTTGTTCCACAAGCGGCGGCCCGACGAGAGCAGCAGGCGGTCGTCGTCGAGAAGCAGCTGGCGCGCCAGCTCCGGGTGCAGCCCGCGCGGCGGCATGCGAAAGACCTGATGGCCGAGCATGCCGTCGAGGTAGAAGTTTCCCAGGGCGGCGCGCTGCGCCAGCTCGGCGGGCTCGAACTTCAGCCAGCGCGCGAAGGCGGGCGGCCCCGCTTCGGCGACCGCGGGGGCCGGCGTCGGCTGCGGCGGCGGGCCGGTCGGCCGCTTGGCATAGAACACGGCCGCAGCGATCAGCACGGCGGCCGCGACAGGCAGTAGCAGCTTCCTGGGGCTCACCGCTGGTCAGGTATCAGTCTTGCGCCGCCGCCCGCAAGGAGGGTGCGGCGCGCCGGTTGCGGGGCGGGGTCGATTCGGCTAGCGCACCGCCGTCGTGTCCACTCCTTCCCAGCGCGCGCGATGAGTCAGCGCTACTACGGCTGGCGCATCGTCGCGGTCGCGTTTCTCACGCACTGCGTCACCACCGGCATCGTCTTCTACAGCTTCGGCGTGTTTCTCAACTCGCTCACCGAGCACTTCGGCTGGAGCCGCGCCGAGGTGTCGCTCGGCTTCTCGCTGGTGTCGCTGTGCGGCGCGCTGTACTCGCCGATCGTCGGCCGCGTCGTCGATCGCTTCGGCCCGCGCCCGGCGCAGCTGTTCGGCGCCGTGGCCATGGCGCTCGGCTTCGTGTTGCTGCGCGACATCGACTCGCTGCGCGGGTTCTATGTGCTCATGGGCGGACTGGTCTCGCTGGGCGCCATGGCGCTCGGCACGCTGCCGAGCAACGCCGCGGTGGCGCGATGGTTCGTGCGCCGCCGCGGCCGCGCGCTCGGCATCGCCACCGCCGGCATCTCGATGGGCGGCGTGGTGTTCGTGCCGTTGACCCAGTTCCTGATCGACCACTACGGCTGGCGCGACACGTTCGCGATCCTCGGCGGGTTGATCCTCGTCCTGGTGGTACCGCCGGTGGCGCTGTTCATGCGCCGCTCGCCGGAATCGATGGGCGTGTTGCCCGACGGGCTCGGCCCGCCGACGGTGGGCGGCATCGATCTGCACTGGGAGACGGAGCGCTCGTGGACGCCGGCGCAGGCGATTCGGCACCGCAACTTCTGGCTGATTACCGCCGCCTTCGGACTCACCATCACCGGCCTGTCGGCGACACTGCTGCATCAGATTCCGTACCTGCGCGACCGCGGCTTCACGGCGGCCGAGGCGTCGTGGGTGCTGGGTGCGACGGCCGGCGTCGGCGTGATCGGCAAGCTCGGTTTCGGCGCGCTGCTCGATCGCTTCGGGCACCGGCAGGTCATTCTGGGATGCTTCGCGTTGCAGACGGTGGGCATGGTGGTGTTGCTGGCGACGTGGACCTGGCCGATGCTGGCGCTGTATGTCGTGCTCTACGGCTTCGCGATGGGCGGCAACGCCACGTTGCTGGCGACGATCATCGGCGAGTGTTTCGGCCGCCTGCACTACGGCAGCATCGCGGGGTGGATGAACCCGTTCCTGGTCGGCATGCAGGCGGTGTCGATTCCCCTCGCGGGGGCGGTGCGCGACCGCACCGGCACCTACGTGCCCGCCTTCGCGCTGATCGCGGTGGCGAATCTCGCGGCGATGGCGTGTGTCATGGGGTTGGACAGCCGGGCACGTCCGCGCGGCGCGGCCCGACGCCCTCGGGTGGCTTGACAAAAAGTCGGCTACTGCCTAGATCCAAGGCACTTTTTTGCTACCGGAAGTGGACTGTCGAAGACGGCCACTTCGCCGATCGCTGCGCGATCCAACCGGGGAGGCTGAGATGGAAAACCAGTTGATCGAGTCGATTTTTCGCTGGATTCACGTCGTCGCGGGCATCACGTGGATTGGCCTGCTGTACTTCTTCAACTTCGTGAACTCGGGCTTCGCGCCGACAATGGACGGCGAGACCAAGAAGAAGGTCGTGCCGGAGTTGATGCCGCGCGCGCTGTACTGGTTCCGCTGGGGCGCGGCGTACACCTGGGTCACCGGCGTGCTGTTGCTGCTGTTGGTGTACTACCACTCCGGCCTGGTCTTCGATGATGGCCAGTGGGGGGTGATGTCGTTCATCGGCCTGGCGATCGTCTTCCTCGGCGTGTTCGTCTACGACGTGCTGTACAAGACCGCGCTGGCCGATCTGCGCAACGGCTTCATCGGCGGCGTCATCCTCGCCACCGCGGTGGTCTTCTTTCTCGACTACGCCGGCTTCAGCTTCCGCGGCTATTCGATCCACCTCGGCGCGATGTTCGGCACCATCATGGCCTTCAACGTGTGGTTCCGCATCTGGCCCTCGCAGCAGAAGATCATCACCGCCACCAAGGCCGGGCAGGCGCCCGACCCGGCGCTGGTCGCGCTGGCCGGTCTGCGCTCGCGGCACAACACCTACATGTCGGTGCCGCTGGTCTTCACCATGATCAGCCAGCACGCCATCTGGGCGTCGAACCCGATCTTTCTGACGCTGGTGATTCTCGTCGGTTGGGGTGCGGTGTACTGGCTGTACACGAAGGCGGCGACCGTCAAGGGATTCTGAGCGCGGCGCGCGCTCTCGCGGTAAAACGGGGCGGCATCCCAGCATGGGGTGCCGCCCCGTTTCTGTTTTGGCGCGGCCGACTTCAGCCGGCGTAGGCGAACTGCACCTTTGCGGTGGCGCTCGGCGCCAGCGAGACGGCTTGTTCCTTGAGGCCCAGCTTCTCGTGCCAGACGGCGACGACGTAGTCGCCGGGCGGGACGTTCGGCAACGTCACCGAGCCGTCGGCTGCGGTGACGGCGAAGTATGGGTGTGGCAGCACCGTCATGTAGGCGACCATCCACGGGTGGATATCGCAGCCGACACGGATGCCGACCTCGGGCTTGTCGAAGTACAGCGTGCGCGAGGCGTTCTGGCGGCTCATCATGAAGTTCCACGGCTTGATCGTCTCGGGGCGGCCGTGGACGTTGTGCGGTTCGGGATCACTGTTGACGAACTCGACGGCCTGCCCGACCATCACCGCCGCCACGCGCGGGTGATAGAGACAGCCGCGCTGGTCGATCTTGATCGCCTCGTTCGGAACCGGGAAGGCGCGGTCGCCGAGGCCGCTCTTGATCCACACGACGGCGTTGCTGAGGTGGCCGTCGCGCACGAGCAGTGCGTCGTCGCTGACCGGTTCGGGATGCGCTGCCGCGCACATCGGGGTAGCGCTCATGTTGAGCGCCTTGGGCGCGGGGACGGTGCCAGTGTAGGCCACCTCGACCTGGATGCGGCCGGCGGTGGCGGCGTCGACCGGTGTCACCGGCGCTTGCGGCGGGGGCTGCGTCGAATCCGAGGAGCAGGCGCTCGATCCGACGAGTGCCGCGGCGAGGAGCGCCGCGGCGATGCGATGCGTCAGCGGGGTTGCGGGAAGTCTGTACACTCGTGCCTCCGTGTCAGTCGGGTGAAAGGGCGACGATAACATGTCCGCGCGGATTCAGCGTCGCGCCGGCGGCGCCGCGTTGAGCGTGTATTCCTCGCGGTAGATGCGGATGAAGGCGACCAGGATGGCGATCAGCGCCGGGCCGAGAAACAGGCCGAGGAAGCCGTAGGCCTGCAAACCGCCCAGGATGCCGAAGAACAGGACGATGGTGGGGATCTGCGTGCGGCCGCCGATGATCAGCGGGCGGATGAAATTGTCGGCGGTGCCGATGATCAGCACGCCCCACACCACCATCACGAGGGCGCGCGTGTAGGCCTCGATCGCCGTCAGGTAGAGGGCCACCCCGATCCACACCAGTGGGCCGCCGAACGGCACCAGTGAGAGAAACGCCGTCGCGCCGCCGAGCAGGATGGCAAACGGCACGCTGAGAATCGAGAACCCCACCCCGGCGAGGAAGCCCTGCACGGCGGCGGTCAACAGGGTCCCCTGCACGACGGCGGACAGGGTCTCGTAGAGCCGCGTCAGGATGGCGTCCTTGTGCAACGGCTCCATCGGAATCAGGTCGCGCACGCTGCGCACCATGCGGGTGCCGTCGCGGAAGAAAAAAAACAGGGCGAAGGTGGTGAGGAAGAAATTGACTACGAAGCGCAGCACGTTGGCGGCGGCCGCCGGCGCCTGCGCGACCAGGAAGCCGCTCACCGCGTTGCTCGTCTTCAGTGCCAGCCCGGCGAGATCGACATGCCACAGCTCGAGCTGCGGGATCAGCCGTTGCCACAGTCCGCCGGCGCGGCTGTCGGCGACGCGCTGCATCAGCTCGTTGAGACGTCCGCCCTCGACGAAGACTTTCACCTCCTGGTACAGCTCGACCGACTGCGTGGTCAGCACGGCGGTGAGCGAGATGGTCGGCGCGATGACCACCAGGATGATCGCGGTCGTGAGCAGGAACGCCGCCAGGCCCTCGCGCTGCCGCAGGACGCCGACCAGGCGGCGATGGACCGGGTAGAACATGAGCGCCAGGAGCGCCGCCCAGCTCAGCGGGCCGACGAAGTAGGAGAGCAGGATGACGAACTGGTACAGCAGATAGAGAAAGGCCGCGAAGAAAAATGCGGCGAAGAGCTGCTCGCGGCGCATGCGCTCGTCGTCTAACAGACCGGTTCGTCGGGCGGCAAGCCGCCTCGCCGTCGACGGCGGCTTGTGCCGGCCGCTATACTGATCGGAACGGATGGAGAAAGAGCCGACAGACGCCGCGCCCGCGGCCGCCGCTTCCGGCCTCGACGACAAGCTCGAGATCTTGCCGGGTCGGCCGGGCGTGTACTTGCTCAAGGACCGTCACGGCAAGGTGATCTACGTCGGCAAGGCGAAGAGCTTGCGCACCCGCGTGCGCAGCTACTTTCGCGGCGGCGATGAGCGCATGCAGGTGCGCTTCCTGGTCCAGCGCGTGACCGACTTCGAAGTCCTGGTGACGAGCAGCGACAAGGAAGCCCTGATCCTCGAGAACAACCTCATCAAGCAGTACAAGCCGCGCTACAACATTCGGCTGAAGGACGACAAATCGTACGTCAGCGTCAAGGTCACCGTGCGCGACGCCTGGCCGCGCATCCTGGTGACGCGCAAGATCGTCCAGGACGGCAGCCGCTACTTCGGCCCGTTTGCGTCGGCCTACAGCGTGCGCGAGGCACTGGACACGATCCGCAAGGTCATTCCGCTGCGCACTTGCAGCGACGGCGTGTTTCGCAACCGCGCCCGCCCCTGTCTGGAGTATCAGATCAAGCGCTGTCTGGCGCCGTGCTGTCTGCCGGTCGATCGCGCCGAGTACGAGACGCACCTGCGCGAGGCCATGCTGCTGCTGGGCGGCAAGCGCGTCGAGCTGATCGGCCACCTGCGCGACGCGATGGCCAAAGCGGCGGAGGCGCTGCGCTTCGAGGAGGCGGCGCGGCTGCGCGACCGACTGCGCGCAATCGAGAAGACGCAGGAGCGCCAGCAGGCGGTGTCGCACGGCGGCTGCGATCAGGACATCTTCGGCCTGTATCGTGAGGGCGGCTTCATCGAAGCGCAGGTGCTGCTGGTGCGCGAGGGCAAGCTGACCGGCAACCAGGTGTATCGCCTCGAAGACTTCGAGCTGCCCGACGACGAGCTGCTCGGCTCGCTGCTGACGCAGTTCTATCAGGGCGAGCGCTACGTGCCGGACGAGGTGATCGTGCCGCTCGAGCTCGACGACCTGGCGGCGCGCGCCGAGTATCTCAGCGAGCGCAAGGGGCGGCGCGTCGAGGTGCTGCGCCCGCAGCGCGGCGACCGCGTGCGCCTGCTCGAGATGGCGCGCGCGAACGCCGTGCAGAGTTTTCGCGAGCGCCAGGACGGGGAGCATCAGTACGAGCGCACGAGCGAGGAGCTGCGCCAGCGCCTGCACCTGCGCAACGCGCCGAAGCGCATCGAGTGCTTCGATATCTCCAACATCCAGGGTACGCTGGCCGTCGGGTCGATGGTGACCTTCGACGAGGGCGGGCCCGACACCAGCCGCTACCGGCGCTTCCGCATCAAGACGGTGATGGGCGCCGACGATTTCCGCATGATGTACGAAGTGCTGCAGCGGCGCTTTGCGCGCGCCAAAGAGACCGGCGACTACCCCGACCTGCTGGTGGTCGACGGCGGCAAGGGGCAACTCAACGTCGCGGTCGAGGTGCTGCGCGATCTCGGCATCACCGAGGTGGACGCGGTGGGATTGGCCAAGATGCGCGTCGAGCGGGCGCCGCGCGAGACCGTCGTGGCACGCAGCGAGGAGCGCGTGTTCCTGCCCGGGCGGGTCAACCCGGTGGTGCTGCGGCGCAACTCGAACGCGCTCTTTCTGCTGCAGCGCGTGCGCGACGAGGCGCACCGTTTTGCGATCACCTACCACCGCGCGCTGCGCGGCAAGGAGCGCCTGCGCTCGGAGCTCGACGCCGTGCCGGGCATCGGCGCGGCGCGCCGGCGGCGCTTGCTGCGCCACTTCGGCAGCGTCAAGCGCATGCGCGCGGCGACGCTGGAGGATCTCGGCGCCGTGCCGGGGATCTCGACGGCGCTCGCGGCGTCCCTCCATGCCGCTTTGGCCCGCTCCGATGCGGCGGAGAGGCCAGCGGGAGTGTCGCATCGCCTGCAGCTGGTGCCGATGGAAGAGGAGGCAGCGGCTCCTGAGGGCGGCGCCGAGCCGACGCCCAGCGACGAGAGCCGTTGACTCTCAGGCAGGGGAGGACTACTGGTGGAAAGAGCGGGGCGACCGAGCAGCCCTGCTTTTTTTTCACGCTGTGGGGAGATGGGGATGAACCCGAGCTTCAAGGAGATGATGAACGAGGTCGTCTCCTACGGCAGCTGCTGCGAATGCGGCTCGTGTGTTCTGGTGTGCCCGCACAACGTCATCGACTACATCGACAGCAAGCCGAAGCAGGTGGCCAAGGCCAGCGCGGCGTTCGACTTCTGCGGCATCAGCGAAGGCATCGGCTGCGACGTCTGCGCACAGGTCTGCCCGCGTCTCGGGACGCGCGAGCACCAGCTGACCGACGCGGTGTTCGGCGTCGACGATCCGGACGTGTACCGCGGTGCCTTCGGCAGCTACCGGCGGGTGGTGGCGGCGCGCTGCAGCGATCCGGAGGTGTTGGCGCGCTGCGAGGACGGCGGCGTGGTCACCGGGCTGCTCGCGTGGGCCCGGCGCAGCGGGTTGATCGACGGCGCCGTGGTGTCGACCATCGATCCGTCCCAGCCGTGCGCGCCGGTGCCGCGGGCCGTGACCACGGTCGAGGAGATCATCGCCAGCGCCAGCTCGTGGTACACCTACTGCCCGAACAACCTCGCCCTCGCCGAGGCCGAGAAGCTCGGGTTGACAAAAGTCGCCTTCGTCGGCGTGCCGTGCCAGATCACGCCGGTGCGCAAGATGCAGACGATCGACGCGAGCTATCTCAACAACGGCCGCAAGAAGGACAAGCACATCGAGCGTCAGACCAAGTTCCTCAAAGGGTTCGGCGAGCGGGTGGCGCTCAACATCGGGCTGCTCTGCAGCGAGGTGTTTACCTTCGACGGCCTGATGCGCGATGTGATCGAAGGCGGCATGGGTATTCCGCTGACCGAGATCAAAAAATTCAACGTCAAAGGCAAGGTGCTCATCTACAAGCACGACGGCGAGCTGGTCGAGATGAACCTGCGCCAGGCGCAGGAGTACGCACGTCCGGAGTGCCATCACTGCGGCGACTTCTCCGCCGAGCTGGCCGACATTTCGTGCGGTGGGGTTGGCGCGATGGATTGGACGATCGTCGTGCTGCGCACGCGCGCCGGCGAGGAGATTTTCGATCGGGCGGTGGGTGAGGGGGTATTTGAGGTGCGGCCGATGGATGAGTTCGAAACGTCGATGAAGGTGTTGCTGCGCTTGACGCGCAAGCAGCGACAGCGGGTGCCGGTGCCACCGGGGCGGGCGAACGCGTTCGTGCGTCCCACCGGTTTCACCGACCCGCACTGAAGCGATCATGGCGGCGGGACAGGCCTCGGCCGCGCGGGATGCGCGGCTCGAAAGGTTTCCCAACCACTACTTCGAGCGGCTGGTTGAGAGCTCCCCCGACATCGTCGTCGCGGTCGACCGCGCCGGAACGGTGATCTTCTACAACGACGGGGCGGAGAAGAATCTCGGCTTCACCGCGGCCGAGATCCTCGGGCACGACGTCGTGCAGCTCTACCCGTCGGCGGAGGAGGCGCACCGGGTGATGCTGGCGATGCGCAGCGAGGAGTACGGCGGCCCGGGCAAGGTGAAGAACTTCGAGACCACCTTCGTCAACCGCTGGGGCGAGGCGATTCCGGTGGCCATCTCGGGCTCGATTCTGTTCGACGAGAACGGGCTCGAAATCGGCTCGATCGGTTTTGCCAAGGACCTGCGCGAGATCCGCCACCGCGACCGCCTGGCCACGCTCGGCGAGGTGGCCGTGGCGCTGTGCCACGAGATCAACAGCCCGCTCGAGATCATCCTCAACGAGGTCGAGCTGCTCGAGTCGTTCGTGCGCAAGACGGCGTCGGACGAGCAGGCCGTGATGGAGGAGGAACGCGTCGACGCGGTGCGCCGCGAGGTGCTGAAGATCCAGGAGATCGTCAACCGCCTGGTCGAGATGGCGCGCAACGGAAAGTACCTGACGCGCGAGTACATGGTCGGCCAGCAGATGGCCGACGTTTCGCAGCGCCCGCTGCCGGTGGTGCGGCGCACGGAGGGTCTGGAGGGATTGCGCGTGCTGGTCGTCGACGACGATCTCGGCGTCTGTCGCTCGCTGCGCGATTTGCTCGTCGCCGAGGGATGCGACGTGCTGGTGGCGAGCGACGGGTTGCGCGCGCTCGAGATCCTGAATCGCACCGCCGTCGACATCGTCGTCAGCGACGTGGTGATGCCCGATCTCGACGGCTACGACCTGTTCATGGAGATCCGTCGGCGCGGTACCACGCCGGTGATTCTGATGACGGGCTACTATTACGACCGCGATCACGTCATCAAGCGCAGCCGCCTGGAGGGGCTCGAGAGCGTGATCTTCAAGAAGCCGATCGATCCGACCCGCCTCAAGGCGATGATTCGGGCGCTGACGGGGCGCGCGCCGGCGAGCGCTCCGGCGTAACCCGGGGCGTTACGGGCGTGGCAGGGGCCCGCGTGGCGGTGGGGGCCGGAATGAGGATGAGCTCGACGTGCCCGTTCGGTCCGTCGAACGTCGCCCGATTCGGTCCGACCTCGACCAGACGTCCGAGCCCGGCGACGTCGTCACCCGGCCGGTAGAGATCGCTGCTGCCGTCGGGTTGTTCGATGACCGCGTACAGCACATCGCCCACCACGGTGCCCGCCAGGCGGTGGCGCACGACAGTGGGCGAGGCTATCGCCGCGGCGGTCGTGCTGGGCGCCGCCGCAGCGGGGGACACGGTGGGTGTGGCGACCGCGGGGGTATCGGTGATGCGCGGGCTGGCCACCCACCACAGCAGCAACCCGAGGCCGAGTGCAAAGGCGGCCAGCAGGCCGAGCGGGGCGCGGGGCATTACCGCGCGCACCCGGTGCCGGCGGTGATTCGTCCGCCGCGCGCCGCGTCGGCCGAAGCCCAGGCTGGGCCGGCATGGGTTGCCGTCGCGCTGTGGGTCGGGGTGATCCTGTTCGCGTCGAGCGACAGCTTCTCCGAGGCGCATACCGGAAGCTGGTTGCGGTTCCTGTTGCAGGCCGTGGTGGGAGAGATCAGCGCTGAGCGTTTCGCCATCGTGCACCAGATCGTACGCAAAGCAGCTCACTTCGTCGAGTACGCGGTGCTCGGGTGCCTGGCGCTGCGCGCCGTGCGGCGCACCTGGCCGCCCTGGCCGCGGCGCCGCTGGGCCGCGGCGGCGTTCCTCGTCGGGGTGGCCTGCGCCAGCACCGACGAGCTGAACCAGCGCACGCTGCCCAGCCGCACCGGATCGATACGGGATGTGGCGCTCGACCTGACGGGGGCGGCCAGTGGCGTGCTGCTGACCAGCGCGGTGACCGCGCGGCGGCGGGGCGCTCGCTCCGGCGCTTGACAGGCGGACGCCAACCGTACGATGTGCGGAGGGAGGGCTGCGGCGGTGGGGAAGGTTCATCGACAAGCGGCGCGACGGCGGATCATGCTGCGCGTCGAGCGCGAACACTGGCAGCGCGGGCTGACGCGCGTCGGCGGCGTCGACGAAGTCGGGGTTGGTCCGCTCGCCGGACCGCTGGTCGCCGCGGTCGTCATCCTGCCCCCGGAAGTGGCCCTGCTCGGCATCGACGATTCGAAGAAGCTCCTGCCGCAGACGCGCACGCGCCTGGCGGAGCAGATCCGGGGCTGCGCGCTCGCCATCGGCATCGGCGTGGTCGAGGTGGCTGAAGTGGACCGCCTCAACACCTACTGGGCCGCCATCGAGGCGATGCGCCGCGCGGTGTGCGCCCTGCCCGAGCCCGCCGAGCAGCTGCTGATCGATGCGCGGCGCATTCCCGGTCTCGACGTGCCGCAGATGGCCATCATCAAGGGCGACGCCGCAAGCTACTCGATTGCGGCGGCGTCGATCATCGCCAAGGTCGCACGCGATGCGATGATGTGCGACCTCGACCGGCTCTATCCCGCCTACGGCTTTGCGCGCCACATGGGGTACGGGACACCGGAGCACCTGGCAGCGCTGGAGCGCTTCGGGCCCTGCGCCGTCCACCGGCGGTCGTTCATGCCGGTGCAGCAAGCGCGGCTTCCCGGCCTGTAGCGGGATTTCGCCCCCGGGTGTCACGCTGCCCGGCAGCTCGATATACTCCGGCGACCGACTGGGGAGCGACGATGCCGACAGAAATTCGCATGCCCAAGCTCAGCGACACGATGGAGGAGGGCACCATCGTCCGCTGGCTCAAGAACCCCGGTGACGCCGTGCAGCAGGGCGAGCCCCTGGCCGAGGTCGAGACCGACAAGGCCGATGTCGAGCTGGAAGCGTCGACTTCCGGCGTCCTGCGCGAGATCCGTGTTCCGCAGGGGCAAGGCGCGGCGGTGGGCCAGGTGATCGCGGTGCTCGGCGACGCGGCGGAGGCCGGCGTTGCGGCTCCGCCAGAGGCGAAAGAGGACTCGCCTCCGGCAGCGGCCGCGGCGGCGCCAGCGAAAGCGAAGGCGGCACCGGTTGAAGCGCCAGCGCCTGCCAAGGCGGCTGTGGCCTCTTCCGAGGCGCCGGCCACGGCGCGAACGGTGCGCGCCTCGCCGCTGGCCCGGCGGTTGGCCGAAGATGCCGGCGTCAATCTCAACGGGGTGAAGGGCAGTGGGCCCGGTGGACGGATCGTCCAACGCGACATCGAGCAGGCCCTGGCAAAAGGGCGGGCAGAGCCGAAATCGGCGCCGAGCGCCGTGCCGGCGACGGCGCCGAAAACGGTCGACGAGGCGGACGCGGTCGCGCCGCCGGCGGAACGCGTCGAGGAGCTGTCGCGCATGCGGCGCGCGATCGCGCAGCGCATGGCGGAAGCGAAGCGCGAGATTCCCCACTTCTACGTCGGCGCCGAGATCGACATGTCGGAGGCCATGCACCTGCGGCAGACGATCAAAGAGGCCGACGCCATCCCCGGCCTGACGGTGACGCACGTCTTGATCCGTGCCGTGGTCGTGGCCCTGGGCCGGCACCCGCGCGTCAATGCGTCCTTCGTCGACGGCAAGATCGCCTTCCACGCCGATGTCAACATCGGCATCGCCGTCGCCGTGGACGACGGGTTGATCGTTCCGGTGCTGCACCGCGCGCAAGATCTCTCGCTCGGCGAGATCGCCGCCGGCGCGGCGCGATTGACCGAGAGGGCACGGGCGGGGAAGTTCAGCGGCGAGGATCTCGCCGGCGGCACCTTCAGCATCTCCAACGTCGGCATGCTCGACGTCGACGAGTTGGTGGCTGTGATCACACCGCCTCAGGCCGCCATCCTCGGCGTCGGCGCGGTCAAGGAACGGCCGGTGGTGCGCCGCGGCGTGCTGGCGGTGGGGCAAACGTTGCGCGCCGTGCTGTCGTGCGACCACCGCGTGGTGAACGGCCTCGAAGGGGCGGCATTTCTCGCCGAAGTGAAGGGACTGCTCGAGCGTCCGGCGCTGTTGCTGCTGCCATGACGGAACGTACCGGCCCGGCTACCGACGGGCCGTCGGTGCGCCCTCTCTTCGTCTGCCAACTCGGCCGCCTGGAATACGGTGCCGCACTGGCCCTGCAAGAGCGACTGGTCGCGGAGGTGGCGGCCGGCGAGACGCCCGAGCAGGTCCTGCTGGTCGAGCACGATCCCGTCTACACGCTCGGGCGCGGGGCCGATGCGGCTGATCTCGGCGATGCGGCGCAGCGGTTGGGCGTGCCGGTGTTCCGCGTCGGGCGCGGCGGCGGCGCGACCTACCATGGCCCCGGCCAGCTGGTCGCCTACCCGATCGTCCGCCTGCGCGCCGGTGGCCGCGACGTGCACGGCTACGTGCGCGCCCTGGAGCGGGCATTGGTGGCGACCTGCGACCGCCTCGGCGTGGCCGCCCACTTGCGCGACGGGCTCACCGGCGTGTGGGCGGGTGAGGGCAAGATCGCCTCGATCGGAATCGGCGTCAGGCGGGGCGTCGCCTACCACGGATTGGCGCTCAACGTCTGCCCCGATCTGTCCTACTTTGCCGCCATCGTGCCGTGTCGAATGCGCGCGATGCCGCTGACCAGCCTCGCCCGCGAGCTCGGCTACTCACCCCCTATGGACAGCGTCACCGCCGCGCTGGTCGACTGTCTGGCCGCCTCGCTCGGGTGTGTGATTGCGGGCGAGGTGAGCTGTGCTCAGGCCGTGCCAGCAGGTTCCTCCTTTGCAAAATAAGGGGCAAGCTCGGTTTACAGTGCCGCCCTTTTTTGCGATGGTGCCGCTAATAGAACCAAACGGGGTTGGGCCCACATGGGAGGCGGTGAACGATGAGATTGTACGATTATCCAGATTGCCCCTTTGCGCAGAAGGTGCGGGTGGTGCTGGCTGAAAAAGAGTTGGAATACGAGACGGTTTTCGTCGATTTGCGCAAAGGCGAGCAGAAGAATCCCGAGTTTCTGAAGCTCAACCCTTACGGAAGAGTTCCGGTCCTCATCGACGAGGACGTGGTAGTGTACGATTCGACGATCATCAACGAGTACTTGGAAGACGAGTACCCGCACCCGGGCCTGATGCCCGAGGATTCCGGCGGCCGTGCCCGCGTGCGGCTGATCGAAGACTTCTGCGACAACTCGTTTCTGCCCTCGGCCGGCTTCGTCATGGCGGAATTGAGTAAGCCCGAGGTCGAACAGGACGCCGAGCGCCTGCAGCGTTACCGCACCGAGCTGAGCCGTGGCCTGGCGCGGGCGGAGAGCTTCCTCGGCGGCAAGGACTTTCTGGTCGGGGATTTCTCGTTGGCCGACGTGGCCTTTGTCCCGGCCGTGCTGGTGTTGGCGCGCCTTGGGGTCGAAATCGACCCGCGCCTGCGACACGTGGCGGCGTGGATCGAGCGCTTGCGCCAGCGCCCTGCGGTGCAAGTACTCGGTTTGTGATCCCAAAGGCGGCACCAGCCGCTCGCGGGTGAGAGCCAGGGGTATCTGTGAGCGACGACGACGATGCGGTGCGACGCGCGATCATCGAGTCGTACCGGGTCGTCTGTCTCTGCAACAAGATCAAGAAAGGCACCATCGAGAAGGCCATCCGCGCCGGCGCGACGACGTTCGACGACGTCAAGCGCCGGACGCGTGCGGGAACCGGTCCGTGCGGAGCCAAGCGTTGCGGCCCGGTCGTGCGCGCCATGCTGGAGAAGAAACCCTGAGCGGCTCGGGCGGGTGCATTGACAGGTCCGCGCAGCTGCTCTAGTTAGCCCCAAACAGGAATAGTTCCTGATAAGAGGAGAGAACGAGACATGGCAAAGGCACTCAAGGGCAGCAAGACGCACGACAATCTCAAGGCGGCATTCGCCGGGGAATCACAGGCCAATCGGCGTTACCTGTACTTCGCCCGCCGGGCGGACATCGAGGGGTACCCGGACATTGGCGGCCTGTTCCGCGATACCTCGGAAGCCGAGACTGGCCATGCCTTCGGGCACATGGACTTCCTGAAGGAAGTCGGCGATCCGGCCACCGGCCTGCCGGTCGGCGACACCGAAAAGAACCTCAAGTCGGCCGTGGAAGGCGAGACCTACGAGTACACACAGATGTACCCCGGTTTTGCCAAGACGGCTCGCGAGGAGGGTCTGGACGAGATCGCCGAGTGGTTCGAGACGCTGGCGCGCGCCGAGAAGTCGCATGCCGGCCGCTTCCAGAAGGGCCTCGAGGGGCTGAGCCTCTAAATCCCAGTCGCGGGACGGGGCCGCGTGTCGGCCCCGTCCCGTCATCTGCGACAGACAACGATCCATGTCCTTGTCGTCCATCCGGCCGGTCACGCTGAACGATGTCGTCGGCCTCGATCGCTACGAGGCCATGCGGGACGATGTGCGGCGGCGCGTCATCGCGCTGAAGCGCCACCGGCGCGTGCCGGTGGGCGAGAGCGTCACCTTCGTCTTCGAGAACTACGACACGGTCTTCTTCCAGATTCACGAGATGTTGCGCGCCGAGCGCATCACCGATCTCGATGCGGTGCGCTACGAGCTCGAGGTCTACAACGCGCTGCTGCCGCAGCCCGGTGAGCTCAGCGCGACGATGTTGATCGAGATGACGGACCAGGACAGCGCGCCCGAGCGTCTGCGTCGCCTGATCGGCATCGACGAAGCGGTACGGCTGGACGTCGGGCCGCACGCCGTGCCGGCGAGCTTCGAGGTCGGGCGCAGCAACGAAGAGAAGCTCAGCGCCGTTCAGTACGTGCGCTTCGCGCTTCCGGCGCCGGCCCGCCAGATGTTTGCCGACCCGGCGACCGCGGTGTGGCTGGTCATCGACCATCCGCACTACCAGGCCCGCACGGCGCTCGAGGGCGAGGTGCGCGCGGCGCTCGCCGACGATTTGCGCGGCGTGCCATGAAGGCGCGCTCGACCCGCCAGCTCAGCGCGACGTATGACGTGCTGGTTGGCTCCGCCGACCATCCGACGGCCGACCAGGTTCTGGAGCGCGTGCGGCGCGCGATCCCGCGCATCTCCCTGGGCACCGTCTATCGCAACCTGGAGAAGCTGCGCGAGCAGGGCCGCATGCGCGTCATTCGCCTCGGCGACGGCGTGGCCCATTTCGACGCCATGACGGACGCCCATGACCACTTCGTGTGTGAGCGCTGCGGCGCCGTCACGGACCTCGCAACATCCGGCGCCGCCGCCGCCGACGCCACCCTGCAACGCGCCGGCTACGTGGTGCACTGGCGCACGACGGCGGTCTACGGCCTGTGCCGCGACTGCGCAGGTCGCGGCGCCAACGAGGCGTAGATGGCCGACGATCGCGGCAGGGGCGACGCACCCCTGGTGGGGCTGCCGTCGGTCGTCCCGCTCTTTCCGCTGCCCAACGCTGTGCTGTTCCCGGGCGTGCCGCTGCCGCTCCACATCTTCGAGCCGCGCTATCGCGAGCTGGTGCGCGACGTGTCGCGCGTCGAGGACCGGCTGATCGGCATGGTCCTGTTGCGCGGCGATTGGCGGCGCGACTACCACGGCAGCCCCGACATCTATCCGGTCGGCTGCGCGGGCCGGATGGTGAGCGTGGAGCCGCTGGCCGACGGACGCTACAACATTCTCCTGCAGGGGGTGCGCGAGTTCGTCATCTCCGGCGAGGACCGGCAGCGGTCGTATCGGCAGGCGAACGTCTCCTGGCGCCCGCCCGGTCCGACCGCTCTGCCACCGGGCTTTCGCACCCGGCTGTGCGATCTTGTGCGCGGCTATCTCGGCGACCGCGAGCCGAAGCGCGCCGGCGCGCTGCTCGACGACGCCAGCGTATCGGATGAGCTATTGGTCAATTTCCTGTGCTACGCCCTCGAGTTCTCCCCGCTCGAGAAGCAGGCGTTGCTCGAGGCCCCGTCGCTGTCCGACCGCGGCGCCCGGCTGTGCGAGGTGGTGCAGTTTGCCATGGATGCGGGCGCGCTCGCAGACGACGGCGACGAGTGGTACCACTGACCGCGCCCCCGCCTTGATTGTCGCCGGCGGGGTGGGCGATAGTAGGCGGACGAGGATCGCAAATCAGTATGAAACGTCGCGAGGAAATGAACGGCTGGGAACGGGCCTATCTGCCCGAGATCCTGCGCGGTTTGATCGTCACCAGCTACCGCTTCTGGCGCAACTTGAGCCTGCACGCCCTGCACGTCGTGGGCGTCGCCAAGGGCGTGCGCGCGTCGATCACCACGCAGTATCCCGACGAGCACAAGCTCTATCCCGACAACTTCCGCGGCGCGCATCGCCTGACGCTCAAGGCGGACGAGTCGGTGCGCTGCACGGCCTGCTTCCTGTGCGCCACGGCGTGCCCGGCCAATTGCATCTTCATCGAGGCGGGTGAGCATCCAGACCCGGCGGTGGAGAAGTTCCCCCTGCGCTACGAGATCGACACCCTGCGCTGCATCTACTGCGGCATGTGCGTCGAGGCGTGCCCGTGCGACGCGATTCGAATGGATACCTACGTCCACCCAAAGATCTGGGGCTACAAGCGCTCGGATTTCATCGAGACCAAGGACATCTTCATCAAGCGCTCGAAGACGATGGCGACGCGCGGCCGCGCCGCGCTCATGGAAGACCACCTGGCCGACCTGGCCGCGCTCCAAAAGGGCGAAGTCCCGGCCGCGCGGGGTTGACGGGCGCACCATGGGCAGGGTCACCATGCTCCTCACCGGGGCGTCGACGGCGATCATGCTGATCGCGTTCGGCAAAGGGATGTTCGTGCTGCGCGGGGCCGACGTCCTTTCGCACATGTACTGGTCGACCGCGGCACTGATCACCGTCCTGGCGGCCAACTTCGTCGCCATGGTGCACGCCGCCCAGAGCGACCGTCTCATTCGCGAGCTGCGCCGCACGCTCGAGGCCGCGCAGGCGGCCGGGGCGGTGCCGGGAGCGGAAGTCAACGCGCCGGTGCGGCAGAGCTGACCGGCAGAATTACGAGGCGATGAGCATGGCCAAGTCCTTCAAAGACATCATGCAGGAGGCGCGCAAGCAGGTGCCCGAGTGGACACCCGACGAGGTGCGCCAGCATCTCAACAACGGCGGCGGCTTCACGCTGCTCGACGTGCGCGAGAAGGAGGAATACCGCGAAGGGCATCTGCCCGGATCGGTCTCCGTGCCGCGCGGCTTTCTCGACATGCGCGTCGAAGAGGTGGTGCCCGACAAGGCGGCTCACGTCGTGCTGTACTGCGCCGGCGGCACGCGTTCGCTGCTCGCCGGCCGCACGCTGAAGGAGATGGGTTACCAGAACGTGGTGTCGATGTCCGGTGGGTACGGGGCGTGGAAGAACGCCGGTCATCCGTGGGTGCAGGACCGCCAGTTCTCGGCCGAGCAGCTCAACCGCTACAGCCGCCACTTCCTGCTGCCCGAGGTGGGTGAGGCAGGCCAGGCGAAGCTGCTCGACGCCAAGGTGCTGCTGATCGGTGCCGGCGGTCTCGGCTCGCCTTCTGCGCTGTACCTGGCGGCGGCGGGTGTCGGGACGATCGGCCTGGTCGACAACGACGTCGTCGACCTGAGCAACCTGCAGCGCCAGATCCTGCACACCAACGACCGCGTCGGCATGCCGAAGATCGAGTCGGCGCGCCTGACGCTCAACGCGCTGAACCCCGACGTCAAGGTGATCGGCTACGAAACGCGGCTGACCTCCGACAACATCATGGAGCTGATCCGCGACTACGACATCGTCGTCGACGGCTGCGACAACTTCGCCACCCGCTACCTGGTCAACGATGCGTGCGTGATGACCGGTAAACCCAACGTGCACGGCAGCATCTTCCAGTTCGAGGGCCAGGCGTCCGTGTTCTATCCCGGCAAGGGCCCCTGCTACCGCTGCTTGTTCCCCGAGCCGCCGCCGCCGGGCGCGGCGCCGAGTTGTCAGGAGGCGGGCGTGCTCGGCGTGCTGCCCGGGCTGGTCGGATGTGTACAAGCGCTGGAGACGATGAAGCTGATCCTCGGCGTCGGCAAGCCGTTGATCGGGCGCATGGTGTACTTCGACACGTTGAGCATGGAACTGCGCATCCACAAGCTGCGCAAGGATCCGGAGTGCCCGATGTGCGGGACGCACCCGACGATCACCAAGCTGATCGACTACGAAGAATTCTGCGGCCTGCGCGGTCCGGCGCACGGCGACGCAGCGCACGCACCGGCCGCCGCGTCGGCCTGAGGCGCCGCGGGCGCGCTCAGGGCCGGCGCCGGTGCAGACTGCGCTGCAGGCCGACACCGCGCGCCAGCGCCTTGCGAGCGAAGTTGGTGGTGGCCTCGGTGGCGGGCCCGGCCGCGACCAGCTCGAGCTCGGGGGAGGCGTTCAGCAGCCCCTGTGCGAAGGCGAAGTAGTCGGGCACGTCGGTGATGAAGTGGATCGCTCCACCGGGCGCCAGCGTGCGGGCCAGCAGGGCGACGAACGCCGGCGTCCAGATCCGCCGCCGGTGATGGCGGCGCTTCCACCACGGGTCGGGGAACTGGATGTGGTAGGCGGCGACGCAGGCGTCGGGCAGCAGCGCCAGGACACACGGAGCGTCGCCGGGGATGACGCGCGCGTTGGCCAGACCGCGCCCGACCAATGCGTCGTTGATGTTGCGCGCGCTCGGGTGCGAGTGTTCGATGGCAAAGTAGTTGTGCAGCGGCCGCGCCGCCGCCGCGGCGATGAGAAACTCGCCGCGGCCGGGGCCGATCTCGATCTCGACCGGGCGATCATTGCCAAAGATGTCGGCCCAGAATCCGGGTGCGAGGGGTGTGGCAGAGTACATCGAGACCGTGGGGACCGCGCGAACAGCGGGTTCAGCTGAGCAGGCGGCCGCCGTCGACGGGCAGCACGCTGCCGGTGACGTAGTCGTTGCGCGCCAGGTAGAGCACGGCCGCGGCGATGTCGACGGGATCGCCTGCCCGGCGCAGCAGCGTGCGGTCGATCTCGCGCTGGCGCGCGGCGGGGTCGAAGTCGTCGGGAAAGAGCACCGGGCCAGGCGCGATGGCGTTGACCCGCACCGCAGGGGCGAGATCCCTGGCCAGGCCTTGGGCCAGCGCGACGACGCAGCGCTTGGCGACGCAGTAGGGCAGGTAGGCACCCCACGGGCGCAGGGCGGCGACATCCGCCAGCGCGACGATGCAGCCGGCGCCGCGCGCCCGCATGCGCTCGCCGAGCAGCTGTGCGGGCACCAGGAAGCTGGTGAAGTTGAGCCGCATCATGTCGTCCCAGTCGGCTTCCGTGATCGCGTCGAGCGGCGTGCGGCGAAAGACGCCGGCATTGGCCACCAGCAAGTCGATGGGCGGCAGCTCCGCGTCGACTCGCGCGAGCAGCGCCCGCATCTGGTCGGGGTCGGCGGCGTCGGCTTGCAGCGCGACGGCACGCACGCCGTGGGCCGCGGCGTCGCGCGCGGTATCGGCCGCGGCGGCCGCGGAGCGGTGGTAGTTGATGACGACGTTGGCGCCGGCCGCCGCCAGGCCAAGCGCAATGTGGCGGCCCAGGCGGTGGCCGCCACCGGTGACGAGCGCCGTCGCGCCGCGCAGCTCCACGGCGTCAGGCCCGCTCGGGGTCGAGCTGCGGCTCGAGGATGATCTCGGTCGGACAGGCTCGGATCGGCGTCGCGAGCACCTGTTCGACCACGTCGGCAATGTCGCTGGGCTGCAGAAACTTGCTGCGATCGACCGATTTGTTGGGCGGAATGAGCCCGGTGTCGACCACACCCGGGCAAATGGCGGCGACTTTGATGCCGTGGCCGCGCACCTCTTCGAACAGCGATTGCGTGAAACCGAGCAGGCCGAACTTGGCCGCTGCGTATGCCGCCTCGCCGGCACGGCCGCGCTTGCTGGCGATCGAGGCGATGTTGA
>CAYVUV010000281.1:0-3763 GCA_964455095.1 uncultured Binatia bacterium (SeqCode) | reverse complement strand
GCGGCGCGACGGCCCATGGCCGTTCCCAGGCCTCGTGCGCCTCCCAGAAGTAGAAGGTATTGAACAGGTCGACGCCCCACAGCCAATCCGTCAGGGTCTGCCAGTGCGACGGATCCCACGGCGGATGCGGCGAGGGCGGTGAGCCGACCTGGTACGAATGCCCGGCGGGGTCGCGCAGCGGATGCGGCTGCAGCCCCGGGACATAGCGATAGGCGGGCAGCGTTCGCGCGGGGAGAAATCGCGCCACGGCCCGACGCGGCGCGCGAATCTCGGCGAACGAGGGCATTGCGGACGATCCCGCCCCTTCGAAAAGCAGCACTGACTCGTACCATTAGTCCAACCGCTCGATGCGAACAAGGGTGGCCGGGCGCCTGGTCAGACCATCTCGCGCAGATCGCTGGCAGCGCG
Source organism: uncultured Binatia bacterium (SeqCode) (assembly GCA_964455095.1). Lineage (GTDB taxonomy): Bacteria > Desulfobacterota > Binatia > HRBIN30 > CADEER01 > CAYVUV01. The sequence continues at coordinate 3,355 of CAYVUV010000281.1, read as the reverse complement.
CAGGGGGGCGGCGGTGACTTGCCGCACGTCGTCGAGGCGGAGACCGGGGGCGATCTCGCGCACCAGGAAGCCGTCGGCGTCGATGTCGATCAGGGCCAGATCGGTCACTACGGTGCGCACGCAGCCGATGGCGGTCAGTGGATAGGTGCAGCGGCGCAGCAGCTTGGCGGTGCCGTCGCGTTCGGTGTGAAAAAGCACGGCGATGATGCGCGCGTTGCCGGCGGCGAGGTCCATGGCACCGCCGATGCCGCCACGGCCGGTGGCCGGCACGTTCCAGTTCGCAAGGTCGCCGTTCTCCGCCACCTGAAAGGCGCCTAACACGACCGTGCTCACGCGCCCGCTGCGCGCCATGGCGAAGGCATCGGCGCTGTGAAAGAAGCTGGCGCCGGGCAGCAGGCTGACGAGCTGGCCGCTGGCGTTGTAGAGGTGCAGGTCTTCCTCGCCCTCCTGCGCCAATGGGCCGTAGCCCAGGATGCCGTTCTCGGCGTGCAGCGTGATGTCGTGCTCCGGGGTGATGAAGTTTGAGATGAGGGTCGGCAGGCCGAGGCCGAGGTTCACGCACTCGCCTGTTCGCAGCAGCGACGCGGCCTTGTACGCCATCAGCTCGGGCGTCAGACCCGACGGCACGCCGGGCGCAGTGCGTGCTTCGAGACGCTGCGGCTTGCCGTACTGGCGCGACAGCGCGAGCAACGCGGCGCTGTCGAGGGTCTGCTCGGTGAGCGCGATGCGGTCGACGTAGATACCCGGGGTGACGACCGTCTCGGGGTCGATGGCGCCGGGTGCGACGATCTCGTCGACCTCGGCGATGGTCACGTCGGCGGCGCTGGCGAAGACCGGGTTGAAGTTGCGCGAGCCGCGCCGGTAGAGCAGGTTGCCGTGGCGGTCGGCGGTGGCGGCACGGATGAAGGAGAAGTCGGCGCGCAGGGCGGGCTCGAGCACGTAGCGCCGGCCGTTGAAGAGGCGCTCCTCCTTGCCGGCCGCGATGTCGGTGCCGACCGCAGTCGGCGTGTAGAACGCCGCCAGGCCCGCGCCGCCGGCGCGCAGCCGTTCCACCAGCGTGCCCTGCGGCACCAGCTCGACGGCGATGGCGCCGCTGCGGATCTGCTCCTCGATCGGCGTGCGGCGGGTGGGGTAGGCGGCGTAGGTCGCGATCAGCTTGCGGATCTGACCGCTCTCCGCCAGCACCTGCGGCGTCAGCGGACCGACGCCGGGAGAATTCATGATCAGCGTCAGCTCGCGCGCGCCGTGTGCGCGCAGGGCGAGAATCAGGCTCGACGGCCAGCCTTGAATCGGGCCGAAGCCGCCGATCGCGATCGCGGCACCGTCCGGGATGTCGCGGACGGCGTCCGCCGCGCAGCGTGCGACTTTCTCCACGGTTGCGCCGCTGTGGAAGAGTCTAGGCGGCGGTTCCGAGGGAAGCCGTCTCCTCGTCGATCAGGGCCTTGAAAGAGGGGCGGGCGTGGATGCGCGCGACATACCCGGCCAACTTCGGCCAACGCTTGGCATCGATGCCAAACCCTGCGTGGCGCAGGTTGACGAACTGGGAGGCGATGCCGATGTCGCCGATCGAGAGCTGCGTGCCGGCGATCATCCCGTCGCCGGAGAGCTGGCTTTCGAGGTACGAGAGCATCGGCGGTAGCTCCTCGTCGACTGCCTTCTGAATGATGCTTTCATCCGCCGTGCGGCCAAAGAAGGCCGGGCCGACGACCTTCTGGAAGAAGATCTTCGGGCCGATGACGCCGACCAGGGCGGAGTCGCTGTATTCCTCGAACCACAGCGCGCGCGCGTAGTCGTAGGCATCGCTCGGATAGAGCGACGGCGTCGGATGCTGGCGTTCGATGAAGGCGCAAATCACCGACGAATCGCTCAGTGTGCGGTCCCCGTCGCGATACGCCGGGATCTTGCCGAGCGGGCTCATCTGCTTGAACTCGTCGCTGACGTTCACCGGGATGACGGGATCGAGCTCGTAGGGCACGCCCTTCTCGGCGAGCGCGACGCGGACTTTGCGAACGAACGGCGAGGCGTTGATTCCGTAGACGGTGGGCATCGTACGTCTCCTCTCGAGCGTTGTGCGCGTCCGCTTCGGTGGAGGACGCGCACGTGCGGCAGGGAAGTGGTTGTTGCGGAGGGATTACGGCGGCGCGCGTCCCGCGTCAAGCCGCGCTGGCACGGCGGCAGTGGGGCGATGGGTGCCCCACTGCCGCCGTGGGTGTCTAGGCCGCGCGGCGGCGCCAGGCGAGGAAGGCGACGCCCAGGAGCGCCAGCGCGCCGAGGGCCAAGCCGAGTGGCGACAGCGTCGGCGCCGGGGTGGTCACTCCGGCCAGGCGGCAGATGGCGGCATCGGTGTCGTTGGTCGGATCGAGGTCGCCCTGCGTGCTGACTCGTCCCAGGTTGGGGATGAGCGCAGGGGCATCGGTCGCCACGCTGGCGGTCACCGTGATGACGAGCGGCGGATTGTTCGGCATCAGCGGCGTATTGAGACCGTCGTAGGAGCAGGTCGCTACCTGGTCGACGACCATGCACGACCATCCTGGCCCAGTGGCGGTGATCGGCGTCAAGCTGGGCGGCAGGGTGTCGCTGACGACGATTTCGCCTCCGGTTCCGGCATCGCCGACGTTGGTGACTGTCAGGGTGAACTCAACCAGCTCACCGCGCGTGCATTCGCTCGTGAATGCCTTGGTGATCGCCAGGTTGGGGGCGACCTGCGGAACCGGGGTGTCCTCGGCGAAGGTCTCAGTGGGCGTGGCCGTCGGCGTCCTGGTTGCGGTGCGCGTCGGCGACGCGCTCGGTGTGTCCGTCGGGGTACTGGTGGGCGAGTTGGTCGGGGTATCGGTCGGTGTCTCCGTCGGTGTCTCGGTCGGGGTTTCGGTCGCGGTATTGGTCGGGGTGCGAGTCGCGGTATTGGTTGGGGTGTGCGTTGGCGACGCCGTCGGTGTGCTCGTCGGGGTGTTGGTGGGGGTACGAGTCGGCGTCAACGTCGGTGTGTTGGTCGGTGTATCCGTCGGCGTGCGAGTCGGTGTGCTCGTCGGGGTATTGGTCGGGGTATGCGTTGCCGTACCGGTCGGTGTGCGCGTCGCCGTGTTCGTGGGGGTGTTCGTAGGCGTAAGCGTCGGGGTGTCGGTCGGCGACGCAGTTGGCGTGTCGGTTGGGGTCTCCGTCGGCGTGTCGGTCGGCGTTTGCGTTGGCGTGTTGGTCGGGGTCTCTGTCGGTGTTTTGGTCGGCGTTTCCGTTGGTGTGTCGGTCGGGGTCTCCGTCGGTGTGTTGGTGGGTGTGCGGGTTGGCGTCAGCGTCGGGGTGTTCGTCGGAGTGTCGGTCGGCGTCAACGTCGGGGTGTGGGTCGGCGTTCGGGTAGGTG
>CAYVUV010000280.1:0-2387 GCA_964455095.1 uncultured Binatia bacterium (SeqCode) | reverse complement strand
CTGGCCGAGATTGCAGCGCGCAATCGCACCGCCGCGGCGCGCAACCCGGAGACGCAAGTCCGCCACGCGGCGAGCGCCGATGAGCTGTTGGCCACGCCGTATACCGTCGCGCCGTTGCGCAGCGGCTATGTCGCGCCGGTCGGCGAGAGCGCCGTCTGTCTGATCATGGCGGCCGAGGGCAAGGCCGAGAAGATGTCCAAGCAGCCGGCGTGGATTCAAGGCGTCGACCAGCGCGCCGAGATGCAGTCGCTCGGGGCGCGCGACCTGTCGCGCAGCGCCAGCACGCGCCTGGCCGCCGAGAAGGCACTGGCGATGTCCGGCCTGGCCCGCGCCGCCGATGCCGACGTGATCGAGCTCGCGGCGGCGACCGCGGCCGAAGAAATGATCCTGCGCGAAGCCCTCGACCTTTCGCCGACCGGGGCGACGAAGCCGGTGCTGAACCCGTCTGGCGGCGCCATGTCCGGCAACCCGCTGTTGATGACCGGCCTCATCCGCATGGGCGAGGCCTTTCTGCAACTGAGCGGCGGCGCGGGCGCGCACGCGGTGTCCGGAGCCAAGCGCGCGATTGCCCATGCGACGCAGGGGCACTGTCTGCAGCAGAATATCGTCTGGGTGTTGGGACGCGAGCGGAGGTGGTCATGAAGCGACCCGTAGCCGTTGTCGGCGTGGGCCAGACGCACCACGGCGCCCGCCGCTCCGATGTCAACATCGCGGGCTTGGTGCGTGAGGCGGTCGACCGAGCGCTGCTCGACGCCGGGTTGGAGCACAAGGACATCGACGCCGTCGTGCTCGGCAAGGCGCCCGACATGCTCGAAGGCGTCATGCAGCCGGAGCAGTTCCTCGTCGGCGCCGTCGGCGGGCACCTCAAGCCCGTCATCCGCGTGCACACGGCGGGATCGGTCGGCGCGTCGACGGCCCTGTGTGGCGTCACGCATGTCGCCTCGGGATTGTTCGATCGCGTCCTGGTCGTCGCCTTCGAGAAGCAGTCCGAGGGCAACACCATGTGGGCGCTGTCGCCCAACCTGCCCTTCACGCCGCCGCTGGTCGCCGGCGCGGGCGGCTACTTCGCCCCGTACATCCGCGCCTACATCGCGCGCACCAACGCGCCGACGCACATCGGCCCGATGATCGCCGCCAACGCGCGCGACAACGCCGGGCGCAACGAGTACGCCCACCTGCGCGAACCGATGACCGTCGACGACGTGATGCAGTCGCCGGTGCTGTGGGATCCCATCCGCTACCTGGAGACCTGCCCCTCGTCGGACGGCGCCATCGCCATGGTGCTCGCCAACGAGGAGACGGCCAAGAAGGGGCCGCGCAAACCGGCCTGGGTCAAGGCGGGCGCGTCGTACGCCGAGGCCATGTGGGTGCCGGGTCGCGATCAAGTCAACCCGCATGCCGGCCGCGCCTGTGCCAAGCACATCTACGACCAGGCCGGCATCACCGACCCGTGGAATCAGATCGACACGGCCGAGATCTACGTCCCGTTCGCGTGGTTCGAAGCCATGTGGCTCGAGAACCTCGGCTTCAGCGCACTGGGAGACGGCTGGAAGGTCGTCGACCGCGGCGAGCAGAAGATGGGCGCCCACCTGCCGATCAACCCCTCCGGCGGCGTGCTGTGCACCAACCCCATCGGCGCCTCCGGCATGCTCCGCCTCGGCGAAGCGGCGCTGCAGGTCATGGGCCGCGCCGGCGCGCACCAGGTCGAAGGCGCCAAGACCGCGCTGGGTCATGCCTACGGCGGCGGGGCGCAGTACTTCTCGATGTGGATCGTCGGCAGCGAGCTGTAACTCGCCCCACATCGTCCGAGCAGCTGAGAGGATGGCAGATGTCTGAGCCTGCGTTGCTGTACGAGAAGAGCGGTGGCATCGCCACGCTGACGATGAACCGCCCCGAGGCGCGCAACGCGATCAATCCGGAGATGCTGTGCCGGCTCGGCGACGCGTGGCAGGACGTCAGCGACGACCCCGACGTCCGCGTCGCCATTCTGACTGGCGCCGGTGACACCGCCTTCTGCGCCGGCGCCGATCTCGACAAGCTGGTGCGCATGATGCAGGGCCTGCGCCCGCCCGAGAGCGAGTGGGACGAGCGCCTGAAGAACGACGTCAGCCTCATCTACAAGGGCTTGCTGCGCAACTTCACCGTCTACAAGCCGATCATCGCAGCGGTGAAGGGATTCTGCGTCGCCGGCGGGCTGGAGATCCTAAATTGCACCGACATCCGCGTCGCCGCCGACGATGCGCAGTTCGGCCTCGCCGAGGTGAAGTGGAGCCTGTTCCCCATGGGCGGCTCGACCGTTCGCCTGACCCAGCAGATCCCCTTCCCGATGGCCATGGAGCTGATGCTGACCGGCGAGCGCATCTCGGCCGTCGAGGCGCACCGCATCT
>CAYVUV010000279.1:0-15823 GCA_964455095.1 uncultured Binatia bacterium (SeqCode) | reverse complement strand
GGCTCGCTGACCCAGCGCCTGCACTCGTTCGATGTCGGCACCGGCGTTGGGCGCCTGCGCGTCGGATTCAACGCTCACGACAGCGGTACGGCGGACTTCAACCTGTACGTCAAGGCCGGCAGCGTCCCGACGCCGTCGGATTTCGACTGCGCGGCCGACGGCTCGGGTCAGTTCGGATTCTGCGAGTTCGCCGCGCCGACGCCCGGCACGTGGTACGCGCTGGTCGATCGCGTCGTCGGCTCGGGTACCTATCAGCTGACGTTCACTTCGTTCGGCCCCGACTGCGCGCTGCCGGAGAGCGCCGGATTGCCGTGCAACGACGGCAACGTCTGCACCGACGGCGATGTCTGCCAGTCGGGTGACTGCGTCGGCAGCGCGCTGCCGAACGGCACGGCCTGCGACGACGCCGACCCGTGCACGCGCCCTGATACCTGCCAGGCGGGAGCCTGCGTGAACGACGCCGTGCCGCTGAGCGGCTGCGGCACCGCCGCACAGTCGGCGCTGCTGCTGAAACAGAAGGGTGGGACGAAGGACAAGCTGCTGTGGAAATGGGTCAAGGGCGCGGCGACGGATGCGGCCGATCTCGGCACCCCGACCAGCAGCACCGACTATGCGTTCTGTCTCTATGCCGGCACGGCTGCAGTTTTGGCGGCAGACGTCGCCATTCCCGCCGATCCGCTGAAGTGGAGCCCGCTCAGCGACCGCGGCTACAAGTACAAGGATCCCGACGCGACGATCAACGGTATGCAGCGGGTGCTGCTCAAGGGCGGCGACGCTGGCAAGTCGAAGATCCTGCTCAAGGGCGCCGGCGACGGTTTGCCTGACCCGCTGCTCGGTCTGGCGCTGCCGGTCAAGGTTCAGCTGATCAACCTCGACAACGACGCCTGTTGGGAAGCGGACTACGATCTCGCCGACGTGATCAAGAACGAGACCGGTCAGTTCAAGGTGAAGCGCAGCAATTGAGCTTCAGCTGTCAGAACCTCGCGCGGAGGTTCGCGAAGCCGCGAAGGCGGACCGGGATCAGTCGTCGAACTCGAACACCGTGGCGAGGTCGATGGTGCCGCCGCCGTGGATGACGCCGATGTTGAGCACCAGGCGGCCGGGGCCGTTCTCCTGGGTCCAGTCGGCGCAGGAGAAGTTCTCGCCGCGCTCGTCGTGCTCGAAGAGCGCGCCGGGTTGGTTGTTGGTGTCGAGGATCTCGACGCGGTAGAGCGCGCTGACGAAGCCGAACGAGGCGGCCGCCCCGGGGCCGTGCTGGTCGCACGGGCCCGGCGCGACGGTCAGCGTGGCCGGGATGCCCTGGGTGCCGAAGCGGGAGTCGGGCGCAATCAGCAAGGCGCCGGCGCCGGAGTCGGGCTCGTCGGATCCGGTCACCGCGATCGGGCCGTTGCAGACGCCGGGATGGGGGTCGCTCGCCTGCTCGACGCGGCCGCCGGCGGCGAGGCAGGCAGCTTCCGTGAAACCGTCGGTGCCGACGACGCCGATGTTGTGGTCCTGCGTCGTCTTCACGCCGACGTCTTGTCCGCCGTTGCACGCCACGACGCCGGCGTTGAGCGCTGGGACCGTCGGGTGGATGCACAGGGTCAGCACGCCGAAGTCGATGGAGAGAAAATCCGACGCGCCGGTCAGATCGACTTGCGCCAGTCCCGTCACCGGGTCGGGATCGCCGAGCGTGAGGTCGAGATAGCCGGTGAAACCGGTCGTCGCGCTGCCGGGCACGGTGCGGATCAGACTGGTCGCCGGGTCGAGCGAGAAGCGGCGCGTGCGCGGCGCCCAGTTGCCGGTGCAGTCGCCGAAGAGGATCGCGGTGAAGTCCTGGTCGGCGGCCGGCGGCTGCAGCGGATCGTAGGCGATTTTCCCGGGCGTGCAGGCGCCGCCGCCGATCAGCGGCTGCATCGGCGTCTGATTGGCCGCCGCGGAAGGTTGCGGGAGGAACAGCCAATCCGAACCGCACGCCTCGGCGACGGGCAGGCGGCTGATCTGGTTGACCTTGAGGTCGAGGATGCGGCGCGCGTCGAGCGAGGTGACCTGGCCGTTGCCGGTGACGTCGCAGGCCAGCGCCTGCATGGCGTTGAACGTCGCCTGCTGCGTCGTGACCTGCAGCACGCGCGCGGCGTCGAGCGACGTCACGCCGCGCTGGATGTCGCCGAGCTTGTGCGGCAGCAGCACGGACGCTTGCGAGGCAGCGGTCGGGAAGGCGAAGGCGCCGGCGCTGTCGGTGGCGGTGCTCTGCGGTGTGCCGCCCTGTAGGTCGACGCTGACGCCCGGCACCGGGCCGGCGCCGTTGTAGTAGCGCACATGGCCAGCGAGGGCCGGTTGCGCTACGGCGGGCAGTGGCGCCGCTGCGAGCAGCGCCAGCAGAACGAGGAGCACGCGCGGTTTCATGTCAGCAGCGCGCGCATCGATTCGGCGACATAGGCAATCGCGGCGTCGTCGAGGAAGGGCGACATCGGCAGCGACAGCACGTCGGCGGCGCAGCGGCGCGCAGTGGGAAACGCGTCGGCGGGATAGCCGAGATCGCGGAAGCCGGGTTGTTGATGCAGCGACAGGGGATAGTGGACGGACGTGTCGATGCCGCGCGCGGCGAGGCCCTGGCGCAGCGCGTCGCGGGCGCGCCCGCGCACCGCGTACTGGTGATAGACCGGCTCGGCGCCGGGGCGCTCGGCCGGCAGGCGCAGCGGCAGGTTGCCGAGCTGGCGGTGATACTGCGCCGCGACGTGCCGCCGGGCCCGGTTCCACGCCTCGAGGTGGGGCAGCTTGAGCCGCAGCACGGCGGCTTGCAGGGCGTCGAGGCGCGAATTGCGGCCGTTGGGAATGACGTGCTGGTACTTGCCCGCATCGCCGTGCCGGGCGAGCAAGCGCAGGCGCTCGGCGACGTCGTCGCGATTGGTGGTGACCGCGCCGCCATCGCCCATCGCGCCGAGGTTCTTGCTCGGATAGAAGCTGAAGCACGCCGCATCGCCGATGCCGCCGACGCGGCGCCGCTCGCCGTCGACCGAGCACCACGCCCCGTGCGCCTGAGCGGCGTCTTCGATCACCGCGGCGCCGTGCGAGCGCGCCAGCGGCAGCAGGTCGTGCATGTCCGCCGGATGGCCATAGAGGTGCACGGCAATCACCGCCTTGATCGGCCGCTGGCGGAAGACCGCCGCGGCCGCGTCGACGTCCATCGTACAGTCGTCGGCGCGCACGTCGCACAGCACCGGCGTGGCGCCGCTGCGCACGATGGCCTCGAGCGGCGCGGCGAATGTAAACGGCACGGTGAGCACGGCGTCGCCCGGTCCGATGCCGAGCGCCTGCAGCGCCAGCTCCAACGCGTCGGTGCCGTTGCCGACGCCGAGCGCGTGGCGCACGCCGAGATAGGCGGCGAATTCGCGCTCGAAACCGTCCACCTCCTCGCCGCCGATGAAGGCGGTGTGGGCGATGGCGCGTTCGATGGCGGCGGTGAGCGCCGGCCCGAGGGCGCGGTACTCGGCGGCGAGGTCGAGTTGGGGGACGCGTGTGATGGGTGCGGACATCGCGGGGCGCAATGACGCGGCGCGCGGCACCGAGGAGCGCTCCCCGGCGCCGCGCGCGAAGCGGCGGTCCGCCGATTCTACTTCATCGGCGGGTGGTAGAGGACGAGCATCGTGTAGAGCAGCGCCGGACGTTCGTTGCCGACCACGTGGACGGCGATCTCCTGCGTCACCTGCGTGCCCTTCGGCTTGGCCTCGGCGGCGACCAGGCGCGAGCGGGCGTGCACCTGGCTGCCGGCGGGCACCGGGCTGACGAAGCGCAACTTGTCGGCGCCGTAGTTGGTCGCATTGCCGTAGCCGACAATCTTGTAGCTGGCGGCCGAGCGCAGGCGCGGCAGCAAGCTGAGGGTGAGAAATCCGTGCGCGATCGTCTGCTTGAACGGGCTCTCGCGCTTGGCGCGCTCGACGTCGACGTGGATCCACTGGTGGTCGCCGGTGAGCTCGGCAAACTTGTCGATCATGTCCTGCGTGACCGCGACCGGCTCGCCGAATGGGCCGAATTCCTCACTGACTTTTGCTTGCAGTGCCTTGATGTCGTCGAAGCGAATGTCTTCCATCGCGTAGCCTCCCTGATGTCCGTGTCGTGACGCCGGGGCGATCAGCCCGGCGGCTCTTCGTCTAGTACGCAGGCAGAGTCATGTCCAATCGCCGCGCCGGCGCGATTGACCGGGGCACGACGGCATGGCTACGAAGCGCGGCATGGACGTGCACAACCTGTCGGGCAAGACGGCGCTGGTCACCGGCGCCGGGAGTGGCATCGGCAAGGAGACCGCGCTGGCGTTCGCCCGCCGCGGCGCCAACCTGGTGCTCTGCGACATCAATACGGAGGGTCTGGCCGAGACCGAACGGCAGATCCAGGCGCTCGGCCGCGAGGTGCTGGCGCGGCGCGTCGACGTCGCCGACCGCGAGGCGATGGCCGCTTTTGCCGCCGCCGTGCACGCGCGCGTGGCGGCGGTCGACATACTGATGAACAACGCCGGGGTCGGGCTCGGCGCCGGCTTTCTCAACACCGAGCTGGGTGACTGGGACTGGATCATCGGCATCAACCTGTGGGGCGTCATCCACGGCTGCCACTTCTTCATCCCGCCGATGGTGGCGCGCGGCCGCGGCGGCCACGTGGTCAACGTCTCGTCCGCCGCCGGCTACGTCGCCACCGAGCCGCTGTCGGCCTACAGCACGACCAAGTTCGCCGTCTTCGGTCTCTCCGAGTCCCTGCGCGACGAGCTGGCGCGCCACGGCATCGGCGTCACCACCGTCTGCCCGGGTCTGATCAACACGCCGATCACGCGCACCTCGCGCCTGCGTGGTCCGGAGGCGACGGACGCCGCCCGCCAGCGCATGATCGATGTCTACCAGCGCCGCAACTACGGTCCCGAACGCGTCGCCGCCGGGATCCTGCACGCCATCGCGCGCAACCGCGCGGTGGCGCCGATCTCCCCGGAGGCGTGGGGGATGTACTATCTGAAGCGCTTCGCCCCTGGCCTGTTGGCGCGCTTCAACCGCTTCATGTCGCAGCGCATGCGGGCGGAGATGGCGAAGGGGTAGCCGCCTCAGATTTCCTCTCCCGGATGGGAGAGGATTAAGGTGAGGGGGATCTAATTGCGCCGAAGGCCACGGACGAACTCTGCTTGAACGGGCCGCCAAAGCTGGGGGGCTTCGCCCAGCAATTGTATCCCCCTCATCCTGACCTTCTCCCATCCGGGAGAAGGAACCCTCGCGCGATACGTCGTCGCGTCTATTGCCGCGCGTACTCCGGCGAATAGCGGCGCAACTCGGCGGTCAGGTCGGAGAGCGAGAGCTGGCCCGGCGCAACGGCCTGGTGCAGGTAGCCGTAGGTGATCAGCGAGCCGACGAGCGGGAAGAAGACACGCGAGGCGATGCCGTGGTCGCCCATGGCGATGAGGATGAGTTGCTGGCGGCGGTGGTCGCGCAGCACGGCCAGCATGTGATCCAGGTCGGCAACGGTGTGCGCGGTGAGCGCGAGCTTGACGATGTCGGCACCGACGAGCTTGGCGGCATCGATGACGGCGATCATGTCCGCCGCCGTCGCCGGGCCGTCGAAGTCGTGGTGCGAGACGATGACCAGCCGTCCGACCCCCTGTGCAAGGGCAATGACCTGGTCGCGAATCGGCGCGTGGTTCTCGATGTCGAGGGCGTCGACCAGCGGGGCGACGGCCTCGAAGATGGCCAGGCGCTGCGCTTCGCCGAGCGCCACGGCACCGCCTTCGTTGGCCGCGCGCACGGTGGCGATCAGCGGCACGCCGTGTGTGCTCGCCTCGCGGCACACCTCGGCGACGTAGGCCGGGTCGTGCTGGGCGAATTGGTCGATGCGCAGCTCGAAGATGTCGGCTTGCGTCTTGGCCGCGGCGCCGTGGGCGCGCACCTCGCGGTCCGTCAGCGGCACCGCGACGCGCGGTACCATCCCCAACTCCAGGTCACCGATTCTCAGCATAGTTCACCCATTCTGAATCAAGCAGTCGGCGAACGCCAGGCGGCCCCCCTACTGGCGCAGCTCGATGCGCCCGGCAAAGGTCGAGCGGATGCCGACCTCGGCGAGGCGGGTGGCCGGCACCGACTCGAGCGCTTCGTCGAGCACGACGGCGTCGGCGCGGGCGCCGGGGGAGAGCTGGCCGATCTCGCCGTCCATGCCGAGCACGGCCGCGGCTCCGCGCGTATACAGCCGCAGCGCCTGGGCGACCGACAGCGCCTGGTCGGGATCGTGCGTCGCGCCGCTGGCGAGGCGGCGGCGCACGGCGGTCTCGAGGGCGGCGAGGACGCTGAAGGTGAACACCGGCGCATCGGAGCTGCCGGCCAGCGCGGCGCCGGCTTCGAGCATCTGGCGGTGGGCCTGGTAGGTGAGCCGCACCGGCAGACCGGTTTCGCGCAGGAGATCGCCGGTGTCGTGCAGCTGCACCGGTTGCACGACGATGTGGATGCCGCGCTCGACGGCGCGGCGTAGGGAGGCCGGGTCGGTGAAGAAGAAATGGTCGATGCGCGGCGGCAGCATTCCCGGACGGGTGCCTTCGAGGGCTTCGATGGCCTGCGCGATGGCCTCGTTGCCGCCGGCGTGGATGCCGACGCTGAAGCCGCGCGCGCCGGCGTCGCGGACCAGTTGCGCCAGGGCCGCGGCGTCGTAGTAGAGGAGCCCGGTGTGCAATGTGCGGCCGGGCCCGAGTCGCGCCGGTTGTTGGCGCGCCAGCCGCCAGGGCACCAGCGAGCGCGAGCTCAACAGCTTGCCGAGCAGGAGGCCGAACTGCGCGATCGCCTCGCGCAGCGACAGGCACATGGCGCAGCTGGTGCCGCCGTCGGTGAACAGCTTCAGCGCCCCGACCGAGAGGCGCCGGTCGGACCAGCCGGTGGCGACGCCGTCGAGCCGCTGGCTGGGCACGGCGAACATGTTGTCCGTCAGCGGCATCATGGTGATGCCCAGGTGGAGCTCGCCGCGCGCCTGCCACTCGCGGTAGAGCGCCTCCATCGACGGCGGCACGGCGGCATCGCAGACATGCGTGATGCCGGCGGCGAGGACCCGGTCTTGATACGCATTGGCGCCGGCAAACCAGCCCTCGCGGCTGCCGGCGACCAGCGCCCCGCGCGCCGCGGCTTCGGCGTGCCCGAAGCAGCGTTCGTAGACCCGCCCGTCGAGCCCGCCGCGGTGCGTGCGGCCCATCGCGCCGCCGGGCGGGTCGGCGCGCACCTCCGCCAGGCCGGCGCGCGCCAGGCCGAGCGTGTTGAGCACGCCCTCGTGGTAGGTGAAGTGGATCACCAGCAGCGGGTGGTCGGGGGCGGCGCGGTCGAGGTCGAAGCGCGTCAGACGACGGCGGTCGTCGAGCGCCAGGTCGTTGTAGCCGAGGGCGACGATCCATTCGCCCTGCGGCGTGCGCGCGGCGCAGGCGCGGATCGTGGCCAGGATCTGTTCGACGTTGCGGTGGGGTGGCGTGCGAACCTCGGGAAAGTTGGCATACGTGGCGGCGAAGCAGAGGTGGTGATGGGCGTCGATGAAGCCGGGGTAGACATGCGCGCCGGCCAGGTCGCGCTCCTCGGCGCCCGGCGTCGCGGCGCGCACGGCGTCGAGCGAGCCGACGGCGGTGACCCGGCCGGCGCTGAAGCCGAGGGCGGTGCCGATCGTCGGGCCGTCGTCGAGCGTGTGGACGGCGCCGTTGTGCAGGATCAGCTGGTCGAAATCGCGGCGGGGCACGGGCCGCAGCATGTCGAGGCGGGCGGCGCGAAGTCAACGATAGGCGCGCTTTCTCGACTTGGCGGACGCGCCTGGGTAAGTTGCGCCGGATGCGAGTGACGTTGCCGGGTGCCGTGACGCCAACGCGTGCCTACCGGGGCGCGCTGCTCGCCATCCTGGCCCTGGCGGCGGTGCTGCGCGTCTATGACCTGGGAAATCTGCCGCCCGGCCTGTTCTGCGACGAGGCTGCCCTGGGGGTCAATGCGCGCCTGATCCTCGAGAGCGGGCGCGACGAGAACCGCGAGCTGCTGCCGCTCTACGTCTGGTCGTTTGGCGTCAGCTACAAGAACCCGGTCTTCATCTATGCCGCCACCGTCCCGATCGCGCTGTTCGGCCTGAACGATTTCAGCGTGCGCCTCACCTCGGCGTTCTTCGGCGTGCTCGCCGTGCTCGGCATCGGCTGGCTGGGCCGGTTGATGCTCGGCAGGGTGGGGGGCCTGCTGGCGGCGCTGTTCCTCGCCTTGCTGCCGTGGCACCTGCACTTCAGCCGCATCGCCTTCGAGCTGATCGCCTTTCCGGCCTTCTTCCTGCTCGCCTTCGCGACCCTGGTCTCGGGCGTGCGCGGCCATCCGCGCCGTCTGCCGGTCGCCGGCCTCCTGTTCGCCTGGTGCCTGTATACCTACGTGCCCGCGAAGCTGTTCGTACCCGCCTTCCTCGCCGGCGCCCTGTTGGTCTACTGGCGCCGGTTGTGGGCGGAGTGGCGGTGGACCCTGGCGGGCGTGCTGCTGCTGATCCTGACGGCCGCGCCGGTGGTGATCTTCGACATCGCCCACCGCGATCGCGCCGGCGAGTACATTTCCAAGACGACGACGTTCAACCCGGCCCGCGAATGGCGCGAGAACGCCGAGCAGTTCCGCGATTTCTACTCCCGTTTCTTCTCGCGCGAATTCCTCTTCGAGCGCGGCGACCCGATCCCGCGCCACGCGGTGGGGGGATTTGGCGAGCTGTACCCGTTCATGGCACCGCTGCTGCTGCTCGGTGTGGTGTGGGCGCTGTGGCCCGGGCACCCGGAGGGCAAGCTGCTGCTGTGGTGGATGGCCCTCTATCCGATCGCCCCGAGCCTGATGAACGAGGTGCCGAGCGCCTCGCGCGGCATCATCGGGGCACCGGGTTTCGCTTTGCTCGCGGCGTGTGGTGCCGCGGGGGTGCTCGCCACCGTGCGGCGCCTGATCCGCGTCCCGGCCGCCGCAACGGCGCTGCAGGTTGGCGCCGTGCTGGCGCTGCTCGGCGTGCTCGGCCTGCAGGCGCAGCGCTACTGGCGCGCCTACGTGACGAACTATCCGGCGCAGGCCGCCGAGTGGTTCCAGTACGGCTACCGCGAGGCGATTCAGTTCATGGAGCCGCTGCGCAACAAGTACGACCTGTTCCTGATGACCGCCAGCCACGTCAATCAGCCGCAGGCGTTCACTGCCTTCTACACCGATGGCGATGCGCAGCGCGTCGCGCGCGGCAACGACAGCGGGTACTTGATCCTCGACCCGGCCGAGTATCCCCGTTACCGCGTCGACCGCCCGTTTCTCGCCGCGGTGCGGCCGAGCGATCTGTATCTGTTCCAGGACTTCACCGAGCTGCACCAGGTGCGCACACCGGCCGGCAAGCTGGAGTTCGTCATTGTCGAAGTGCGCTCGCGGCACCGCTTCATCACCGAGTGGCTGCTGCTCGGCCCGTTCGACAACCCCGGCAACGCCGGCGTGAACATCGACTTCGTGACACCGACCGACATCGCGCGGCGCGCGTACACCGGCGCCGGCGGCGCGACGTACTGGCGCCGCACGGCGCCGCAGTTCGTGCGCGTCGACTTCAACAGTTTCTACGACCGCACCATGCAGCGCGCCGGGCGCCCCAACGACAACGTCTGCGGCTACGCGGTGACGCAGGTCGAGAGCACGATCGCGCGCGACGTGGCACTGGAGATCGGCGGGTCCTTTGGCATGGTGCGCGCCTGGGCGGACGGACAACCGCTGTCGGCGGCGACGCCGCTCGGCGACGCGCCGCGGCGCTGGCCGATGAAGCTGGCCGCCGGGCAGACGGAAGTGTTGGTCAAGCTGTGCAAGGGCGGCGGCGACTGGTTCTTCACCGCGCGCGTCACCGACCAGACTGGGCGCGACATTCCCGGCTTGATGTTCCGCCCCGCGCTGCGCGACCGGCCGCCTCCGGAAGGGGTACCGGAGCCGCCGCAGCAGCTCGTCAACGGATTCGGATCGGTGCTGCGTTTCGAGCAGCAGGCCGACCGCTTCGCCGATTACCGCGGCGACAGCCCGTCGTGGTGGGCCACGCTCGGCGACGCCGACGGCGCCGTGGTGTGGGAGACCGACCCGGTGCCGGCGCGCGCGCCGACGGTCTTCGCCTTCACTGCCGCGGTCGGCGACGCGCCGGGCGAGGCCGAGCTGTGGGTGAATCGCACCTACGCCCTGAGCTTTCCGACCGGCCGCACGCGTCAATCGCAGCGCTGGGTGCGCGGGCCCTTCGTGCTCGAGTATCAACCGCGTCCGGCCGGGAACTATCAGTCGGGGTACTGGCTGCTGCACGTGCCGGCGGAGCAGATCACCCCCGGCAAGCCGGTCGAATTGCGCGTCGCGCATCGCGAAGGCCGGCCATACTCGTACTTCATGATCAAGGGCCGCCCCGACACCATCGCCGCGGAGTCCCTGACGCTGGCGGCGGTCCAGCGCGAGCCGGATCCACGGGCGAGCGGCGCCGGTCCGGCACCGCCGGTGAGTCCCGCAACTCCGTGAGGCAGTGATGCGCGACGTCTTTGCAATGTGGCGCAATACGCGCATGGTCGTGCTGACGGCGATGACGGCGTCGCTCTACGCGGCGATCCTGATCCCGTTCAAGGTGTTGCCGCTGATTCCCGGTGTGACCGAATTCCGGCCGGCCAACGCGGTGCCGATCGTCTGCTCGTTCCTCTTCGGCCCCGCCGCCGCCTGGGGCGCGGCGATCGGCAACGTCATCGGCGACTTCTTCGGCGGCCTCGGCCCCGGCGACCTGTTCGGCTTTCTGGGCAACTTCCTCTACGGCCTGCTGCCCTACAAGCTGTGGCGCGCGCTGACCGATGCCGACCCGGTGCCGCGCTCGCCGGCAGCCTGGGTGGCGTTTCTCGGTGTCGTCGGCGTGGCATCGGCGGCCTGCGCGGTTACCGTCGGCTGGGGCTTGAACATGCTCGGCTTCGTCCCGTTCTCCGTCCTGGCCAACATCATCTTGCTCAACAACGGGGTGGTGGCGATTGCGCTCTCGCCGCTGCTGCTGGCGGCAATCTACCCGCGCGTCAAGCGGGCGCGGCTGCGCCATGAAGACATTCTCACCGACGTTCCGCCGCAGCGCCCGGCGTTGCGGCGCCTCGGTGTGGTGATCGTGGTCGCCGCCGTCGTCGGCGCCTTCGTGGTCGGCAACCTGATCTCGACCGGCCAGCTGTCGATTGCACAGCTGGCCACCGACCCGCCGGGCACACGCCAGGCGCAGGTCGGCGTCGGCCTGTTGCCGATCATCGTGTTGCTGTTGATCGGCGCGGCCTTGCTCTGAGCGGCGATGGAGGGCGAACAGGTCATCCGCCTGCGCGGCGTGTCGTTCACCTACCGCGACGGCGAGCGGCCGGCGCTGCGCGGCATCGATCTGTCGGTGCGGCGCGGCGAGCTGATCGTCGTCATGGGCGCGACCGGGGCCGGCAAGACGACGCTGGCCAAGCTGCTCAACGGCGCCATCCCCGGCTTCCAGCCCGGGCAGCTCGACGGCGAGGTCGAGGTGATGGGACACCAGGTGGCGGAGGTCGGCGTCGCCGGTCTGGCCGGGGTGATCGGCCTGGTGTCGCAGGACTTCGAAGCGCAGCTGTTCGCGACCAACGTGCGCCAGGAGGTGGCGTTCGGCATGGAGCAGCTCGGCGTACCGCGCGACGTCATGCGCCAGCGCCTCGACGAAGTGCTGCGCCTGGTCGGGTTGGTCGGCTTCGAAGAGCGCGATCCGGCGACGTTGTCGGGCGGCGAGAAGCAGCGGCTGGCCATCGCGGCGACGCTGGCGCTCGAGCCGCAGATCCTGGTCTTCGACGAGCCGACGACCGATCTCGATCCACTCGGCAAGGAGGAGATCTTCGACGTGCTCGCGGCGCTGCGGCGCACCGGGACGACCATCGTGCTGATCGAGCACGAGATCGCCGCCGCCGAGCGCGCCGACCGGCTGGTCCTGATGTCGGCCGGGCAGATAGTGGCCGACGCCCCGCCGGCGCAATTGCTGCCCGATGTCGAGCGCCTGGACGCGGCCGGCGTGCGCGCCGCCGACCTCGATCGGCTCGGCCGTGCCGTCGGCGTCGCGGCGCGCTTCGATTCGCTCGCGGCGGCGGAGAATGCCTTGCGTCCGCGGCTGCGCGCCGTCACCGCCCCGAGCGCGCCGCAACGGCTGTCCGACGAGGTGCTGCTCAACGTCGAGCAGGTGCGCTACGACTACGGCAACGGCGGCGCGGCGCTGGGCGGCGTGTCGCTGGCGGTGCGCAGGGGCGAGTTCATCGCCATCATCGGGCAGAACGGCTCGGGCAAGACGACGCTGGCCAAGCACCTGAACGGCCTGCTCCATCCCGGCGCGGGCCGCGTGTGTCTGCGCGGCGAGGATATGCGCCAGCTGCCGCTGAACCGCATCGCGGCCGATGTCGGTTATGTGTTTCAGAACCCCGACCACCAGATCTTCGCTGCTAGCGTCGGCGAGGAAGTGACCTTCGCGCTGCGCAACTTCGGCATCGACGCGGCGGAGACGGCGCGGCGTGCCGGCCGCGCGCTCGAGGCAGTGGGCCTGAGCGGCATGGAGGCATCCGATCCGTTCGTCTTCGCCAAGGGCCAGCGCCAACGCCTGGCTGTGGCGTCGCTCCTGGCGCTGCAGCCGTGCGTCTTGATTCTCGACGAGCCGACCACCGGCCTCGACTACACCGAGCAGCGCCGCATGATGGACCTCTTGCGCACCTTGCACCGCGACGGCATGACGCTGGTCGTCATCACGCACAGCCCGTGGGTGGTGGCCGAGTACGCCGAGCGCGGCGTCCTCATGCGCGGCGGGCAGGTTGCCTTCGACGGACCGCTGCGCGCGCTCTTTGCCGAAGAGGATCTCCTCGCCGCCTGCCACTTTCGTGTGCCCGATGTCACGCGTCTCGGCCGCCGCCTCGGCTTCACGCCGCTCACGCTCGATGAGCTGACCGCCGCATTCAGCCCGCCCTGATGAAGACCTGACGCCATGTCCCTCTACCTGTACCTCGACCGCCGCACCTGGGTGCACCGCCTGCACCCCTGCGTGCGCGTGTTGGCCATGGCGGTGCTCTTCTTCTCCGCCTTCGTCGTCGAGCGCCCGCTGGCGCAGGTGCCGCTGCTGGCACTGCTGATCGCCTTGCTCGTCGGCACGGGATCGATGACCAACATCTACCGCCTGCGCTACCTTTTCGGCTTGATGTTCAGCATGACCCTGATCATCTGGACGCTCTTCTACGGCCCCGACGGCCAGCCGCCGTGGCTGACGCTCGGGCGCCTGCAGATCAGCCACACCGCGCCGTGGTTCGCGCTCGGCATGGCGACCAAAATGCTGGTCATCCTCGGCTCCGGCATCTTGTTTCTGTCGGTGACGCGCATCGAGGAGTTCGCCTACGCGCTGACCCGGCTCGGCTTGCCATACAAGATCGGCTTCACCATGAGTCTCGCCTTCCGGCTGGTGCCGGTGTTCCTCGACGCCGCCAGCACGGTGGTGCAGGCGCAGCGCTGCCGCGGACTCGACTTCGACCGCGGCTCGCCCTGGCAGCGCCTGCGCCGCTACGTCCCGGTCATCATTCCGGTGTTCATGGGCGGTCTGCGCCGCGCCGACAACATGGCCATGGCGCTCGAAGCGCGCGGCTTCCAGTCGAGCCGCCCGCGCACGTCGCTGGCGGATCACCCCTTCGGCGCCGCCGACGTCTGCGCCCTGGTGGTGCTCTTGGTGCTGACCGCGGGCTACGCCGCCGCTTGGTGGTCGGGCTCGCCGCTGCTGGTCCGGCCAGTTTGACAGGCGCGCGCCGCGGGCAGTAGCTGTCGCCGCCCGGGGGGAATTCGATGGCGCAACGGATCACCTTCTTACTGCTCGGCGTGGCGGCGGCATGCGCCGTGGCGCAACCGCAGGCGGCGCGCGCCTTCACGCCGGCCGAGCTCGACGCGGCGGCGCTGGTCGCCAAGCGCGGGGCGGCGCGGCCATTGCGCACGCTGGCCAGCAACCGGATCGCCGGGCGCGACAACGGCACGCGCGAATCGGCGGCCGTGCAGCGCTACCTGATCGGCCGTCTGAAGCATGTCGGCGCCGGCCTCAACGGGGCGACGCGCGGCGATGCGGCGTACCGGCAGCCGTTCGTCGAGAATGGGCAGCGCGGCACCAACCTCTTTGCCGTGGTGCGCGGGCGCGAGTTGCCGGACGAGTACGTGTTCGTCGGCGGGCACTTCGACCATCTGGGCACGCGCAGCAATGCGCAAGGCCATTGCTCGCGGTCCATCGCGCCGGGTGGCGAGATCTGCCCCGGCGCCACCGACAACGCCGCCGGCAGCGCCGCGGTGCTCGCCGTCGGGCGCGCCCTGCGCCGGCTGCCGACGCCGCCCCGGCGCTCGGTGGTGTTGGCATTGTGGGATGCCGAGGAGGACGGACTGCTCGGCTCGCTGCATTACGTCAACAACCCGCTCGTGCCGCTGGCGCAGACGGTTGCCTATGTGAATCTCGACGTGCTCGGTGCCGTGCTGTTGCCGAGCTTGCGCAACAGCAGCTTTGCCGTCGGCTCGGAGACGGGCGGTGCGCTGTTGCGCGCCGCCGTCGACGCTGCCGCGGCGACCGAGCCGATGCTGCAACTGCGGCCGTTCAGCTTCGTTTTCGGTCAGCTGCGCAGCGACTACGCCAACTTCGTCGCACACGACGTGCCGACGGTGTTCTTCGCCGACAGCACTGGCGGCTGCTACCACACCGTGGGCGACGACATCAGCATCGTCGACTTCCCCAAGCTGGGGCGGCAAAGCGCCGTGGCGTTCCGCACGACCGTCACGCTGGCTGAGCAAGCGGCGGTGCCGCCGTTCACGGCGCCCAATCCGAACCTGGCGGTCTATGAAGACGCGGTCTCACTCGGTCAGACGCTCGACGCGGCGCTGCCCGACGACCTGGCGCTCTTCAGCGGGTCCGCGCAGGCATTGATCACCGGTCGCGCCGCGCAGGTCGAGCAGATGCTCGCCGACGGCCCGGATCAGTTCGATGGCGCCGACATCGGCACGGTGTTGAACTCGGCGGTCGAGCTCATCAACGAACTGACCGACATGGGCTGCCGGCGCTTCTGAGCGCGGGCTCAGGAGCCGCGTTCGAGCAGCTGATCGACGAGCGCGAGCAGGCTGTCGCGGTAGGGGGACACCGGCAGCTCTTCGAGCCCGGCGCGCGCGGCGCCGGCGTGCTCAGCGGCGAGGCGATACCCTTCCTGGATGACGGCGGGTCGGCGCAAGCGCTCGAGCAGATGCGTGAACTCGCCCTCGCTCAGGGTCGGTTGCTCGAACAGTTGCGCAATGTCCCGGTCGTCGCGCATGGCCAGCACGACCGGCAATGACGGGTTGCCGTCGCGCAGGTCGAGGCCGACCGGTTTGCCGAGCTCGGACTCGTCCGCCGTGATGTCGAGCAGGTCGTCGATCATCTGAAAGGTCAGGCCGACGTTGAGTCCGCACTGCGCCATGGTCTCGACCGTGTGCTCGCTGGCGCCGGCGAGGTGGGCGGCGGTGCGCGCCCCCTGGGCGAACAGCGACGCGGTCTTGCGCTCGACGATCTCGCGGTAGTCGGCGAACGTCACGGCCGGGTTGTGGCGGAAGCGCCCCTGCATGATCTCGCCCTCGGTCAGGGCGATGCAGGCTTCGGCGGCCCAATGGATGAGCTTCTCCTCGAAGCGGCCGCAGATCTGGAAGGCGCGGCTGAAGAGGAAGTCGCCGGTGACCAGCGTGTCGGCCGGGCCGTACTTGAGCAGGGCGGAGTCGCGGCCGCGGCGGATGCTGCTGCCGTCGATGATGTCGTCGTGCAGCAGGCTGGCCGAGTGGATCAGCTCCAGCGCCACGGCGACGTCGACGAT
>CAYVUV010000278.1:0-2205 GCA_964455095.1 uncultured Binatia bacterium (SeqCode) | reverse complement strand
CGCAGCCCGACGGCTCGGCGTGGCGCTTCGGGATCCAGCATCCGCGCCGCGCCGGCGAGACGATCGCCAGCCTCGAGGTGGCCCAGGGCGGGCTGGCGACCAGCGGCGACTACGAGCGCTACTTCGAGATCGACGGCGTGCGCTACTGCCATATCCTCGACCCGCGCACCGGGTGGCCGGTGCGCTACTGGCAATCGGTCACGGTGCTGGCGCCGCTGGCGATCGCCGCAGGCAGCCTGAGCACGATCTCGATGCTCAAGCAGGCCGCGGCCGGCGAGTTCCTCGCGCTATCCGGCGCCGCCTGGCTTACCGTCGGGCCCTCGGGAGAGATCGCCTCGAGCGGCGGGCCGGCGGGTGACCCTTTTCCTGGAATGGTGGGATAATTTCCCATAAGATTCGGTGACATCAGACTTCCGGCGATCGCCGGAGGGCCAGGGAACCGAAAAAGATGAAGACCAACGCGACCGAAGGGCGAGCCGGCGCGCTCGCCGCCGAGCCGGGCGATGCGGTGTTCGGCGCGGCGCTGGCCGTGCTGGTTCCGCTCGCCCGCCTGCTGGTGGCGCGCGGCCTGAAGTTCGGGCAGGTCGAAGAACTGCTCAAGCAGGCTTTCGTGAAGGCAGGCAGCGCGGAACTCGAGCGCAACGGACTCGACACCAACGTGAGCCAGATCAGCATCACCACCGGGATCCACCGCAAGGACGTCAAGCGGCTGCTCGAGTCGCCGAGCGATCCGGCCGTGCACGGCCGGTCGTTCGCCGCCGAGGTGTTCACGCGCTGGGTGTCCGATCCCTACTACCGCCATCGCGGCAAGCCGCGCGTGCTGCCGCAGCGAGCTTCGGGCGGCGAGCGCAGCTTCGAATCGCTCGCCCGGTCGGTCAGCACCGACGTGCACCCCAAGACGCTGCTCGACGAGTTGCGTCGCCTGGGCATCGTCGAACTGGACGAGCAGGCGCAGACCGTCCGGATCGCGGCCGGCAGTTTCGTGCCGTCGAAGGACAGCGCGCGAATGTTCGCCCTGCTCGGCGGCAACGTCGGCGACCACCTGCAGGCGGCGGTGTCCAACGTGATCGGCGACCGCGCGCCGCTGCTCGAGCAGGCGGTGTTCGCCGACGAGCTGTCCGACGAGTCGGTGCAACTCGCCCACGAGATCGCGCGCGAGACCTGGCACGCGACGTTGCAGGCGCTCGCGCCGATGCTCGAGAAGCGCATCGCCGCCGACCGCGCCGCGAAGCGCCGCGCCGACCGACGGCTGCGAGTCGGCATGTACTTCTATTCGGACCGGCAGGCGACACCGGACGCCAAGGCCGCGAAACCGCCGCGCAAGGCCCGCAGGCCTGCGAAGGCGAAGGCGCAGAGGGGGTGAGGATGGCTGTGCATCACGAGCGGGCAACGTCGGCGCGGTGGTCGCGCTGGGCCGGCGCGCTGGCGAGCGTGTCGATCGCGCTGACGGTCGCCTCGTGCGGCGGCACCGACCTCGCGGGAGTCGGCAGCGGCGGCACCGGCATCAGCGTTGCGAGCGTTTCCTACGGATCGATTTCCGGCTTCGGCTCGGTGATCGTCAATGGCGTGCACTTCGACGAACGCGCCGCCGCCGTGTCCAACGACGACGGCACGCCCCCGGCTCCGCTCGGCCTCGGCATGGTGATCGAGGTGCGCGGCGACATCGATTCCACCGGCCTCGCCGGCACGGCCGACACGATCAAGGCCTTCAGCGAGGCGCGCGGCACGGTCGCCAACCTGTCGGCCGGCGGCTTCGATGTGCTCGGCCTGGCGGTGCGCACGACGGTCAACACGGTCTACGACGAAGCGGCTGCGGTCGTTGACGGCGATTACGTCGAGGTCTACGGCATCTACGACCGATCCGCCGCAACGCTGACGGCGACGCGCATCGAGCGCAAGGCGCAGGCGGCCGGGTACAAGGTGCGCGGCATGATCGCCGCCCTCGATTCGGCTGCGAAGCGCTTCCAGCTCGGGACGCTGACCGTCGACTACTCGGCCGCGAGCCCTGCGCCGGTCGGTCTGGCCAATGGCGTCCAGGTCCGGGTGCGTGCGTCCTCGGCGCCGGTCGCCGGCGTGCTGGCCGCCACCCGCGTCGACGTCGTCGCCACGCCCGATCTCGGCGACGTGTCGAAGGTCGAGATCGAGGGCGTCGTCGATCGCTTCGGTTCGCTGGCCGACTTCAGCGTCGACGGCCTGCGCGTCGAC
>CAYVUV010000277.1:0-1898 GCA_964455095.1 uncultured Binatia bacterium (SeqCode) | reverse complement strand
TTTGAACCCGTGCGGATTGAAGCTGGACGTGTCCGCCGACGAGGCGGACAGCGGCGCGCTGGCCAGGGCCGCGCCCAGCACGATCGGAACGAGGCCGAGAGACTGAATGATCGAACGCATGTCGAACTCCACGGTGACCTGCCTGACGAACCCCCAGTGGGGCGCGCCTCGCGTTGCGCCGGAGTATACGTCTTCATCCGGCATCCGGTACGGATGCTGCTCGCGGTGTCGCTTTCACGCAAGCGGGGGAAGGCCGGGCACGCGACGGGCGGCGGTGGCGCCGGCGCAGACGGTCAGCGGGGCCGGCCCGCGGCGCCGGCGGCACGGCCGATTGCCGCCGGCGCGTCGGCGTCAGGGCTTGATTTCGAGCTTCGGCAGCCAGCCGGGGTTGGCACCCTCGCCGGCATAGGCGCCGCGCAGCGTCCAGTCGCGCGATTGCCCGCCGAAGTCCTTGCCGAAGTCGGAGAAGCCGGTGGCCGGCGACACGTCGATCGCCGTGCCGCGCAGCGCGCCAGCACGCGGGAACGCGTCGAAGGTACCGAGCGGCGCGTCCGGCGCGTTCAGGTAGGTCGCGGCCGATGCGCGGCTGGCGGTCACGTTGTCGCGTTGCTCGCCCCCCGACAGCGGCGAGGCCGCGAAGACCGCGTTGCCGAACGCGCGCTGCGCGTAGCCGGCCGCGCCACCGGTGATCCGGATGCCGCTGCCCCTCGCAAGCACCGTGTTGCCGAACACGTCGATCGCCTTCGGCACGTCGTGGTGCGGCTGGACGTTCACCGCGTCGCCGGTGTCGTTGACCATCACGTTGGAGTAGAAGGCAATGTTGCCCTCGCCCTGGAACAGCGCCTCGGTGGGGTTCTGGTAGAAGAAGTTGCCGTAGATCTCGTAGCGGTCGCTGCTGCCGTTGCCGCTCAGCGGGAAATGCCCGACCAGCACGTTCGGTCGGGCCAGGCTGCCGGTGGAACTGTTTCCCGACTTCGTGAACACGTTGTGGCGAATCACCGTGCGCTGCGGCGTCGTCGGCATGCCGGCGAGCGCCGGGCGGTCGACCTGGTGCTTGACCTGCATGTTGTAGCCGATCGTGTCGCGGATCAGGTTTCGCTCGATCAGGCCCGCGACGAACGGATCGCTGCCGTCGGAATTGCCCAGGTACATGCCGGTGCCCGCGCCGATGATCGTGTTGCCGCAGATCACCCAGTTCCACGTGGGCGAGCCCACGGTGGAGATGCCGACGACCTGCTGGTCGCCGCCGACCCCGCGGATCACGAGGTTCTCGATCGTCACGTGGTGGGTGAGGCCCTGGGTGGCGACGCCGGCGCCGCCGAGGTCGCGACCGTCGATCTCGAGGTTGCGAACGACGATGTAGCTCGCGTTGCTCAGGCGCACCGTGTTGTGCGTCGATCGGCCGAGCAGCACCGGCCGCGGCCCGCTCTCGGGCCCGGTGATCACGATCGGCTTTGTCGGCGTGCCGTTCATGTCGAACAGCGGAAGCCCCGGAACGTCTGACGGGTCGTCGTAGGTGCCGGGCGCGAGCACCAGCGTGTCGCCGGGCACCAGTGCGCGCAGCCGTGCGAGGTAGTTGCTCGGGTCGGCCTGGATGACGCGGTTGGCACTCGCGCTCGCCGTCGCGGTCGAGCACGAGCCCGCCGTGGCGATCGGCGTGCCCGAGGCGCCGCCGGAGGTCGTGCCCCCGGAGGAGGTCGACGACCCGGAGGTCGAACCCGTACCCGACGACGACCCGCTGGACGCCAGCGCCAGATTCGAGGCGTCGCCGGCGGTGCCGCCGCCGCCGCAGGCGGCGAGCACGGTAGCGACGAGCCACGCACCCGTGGCGAGCCAGCGGCGGCGGACGAGGGGCGGGCGCGTGCAGGCGCCCGGACTGCTGCGAAGGGGGAAGGCGG
>CAYVUV010000276.1:0-3747 GCA_964455095.1 uncultured Binatia bacterium (SeqCode) | reverse complement strand
CCCTCCTCACCGTGAGCGCGGCGTACAGTCGCTTCATCGAGCCGGCGATCTTCGCCCCGTTGCTGCGCATTCGCCTGGCGGCGATTGTTGGCGTCGCCGTGATTCTTTGGCTGCTCGGCACGGCGCTGGGTGGACGCCGGCCGCGCGAGCTGACGGTGGCGCTGATGGTCATCGTCAGCCTCAGCCTGCACGAGTTGGCGGAACCGACCGGTGGTCAGCTCAGTCCGCAGTACGAGCGCATGACCTTGGTGATTCTCGGCTCGGCGATTCTGATGAGCTGGAACGCGGCGTGGGCGGCGGTCGGCTGCGCCGGGGTCGTGGCGGTGTACGTCGGCGGCAGTGCCGCGGCCGGGAGCCTGGGGGCGGCCCCGTTTCTCGTCAACCTGGGCCGATTGACGGCCGCCAGTATCGTCGCGGTCGGCGCCACGGTGGTGCGCGAGCGGCTGCGTTGGCGCGAGCTGTGGCACACCCATTCCCTGGCCGAGGCGCGCCGCCGCGCGGAGGAGGAGATCCGCCGCCTGAACCAGGAGCTCGAGCAGCGCGTGCTCGACCGCACGGCCATGTTGCGCGCCAGCGAGGAGCGCTTTCGCGCCATGTTCGAAGCGGCACCCATTGGCGTCACGACCGTCGGCCCCGACGGGCGGCTGCTGCAGGCCAACCGCACCCTCGCGGCCATGCTCGGCTTCGAGCCCGACGCGCTCCTCGGGCGGCCGCTCGGCGAGCTCGTCGCCGCCGATGATCGCGAGCGCAGCGCGCAGGCGCACGACGAGCTGCGCAGCGGGCGACGCCCCGGCTTTCAAATGGAGACGCACTACCGGCGCCGCGACGGCCAGGAGATTGCGACGCACGAGGCGGTGGCGGCGATTGTCGACGACGCGGGGCGCTTTCTCTACGCGCTGGCGATGATCGAGGACGTCACGGAACGATTGCGCGCGCAGCGACAGGCGCGCGAGCATCGGGAGCATCTGGCGCACGTGCTGCGCGTGGCGACGATGGGGGGCATGGTGGCCGAGCTCGCCCACGAGCTCAACCAGCCGCTCGGCGCCATCGTCAACTTCGCCAACGGCACCGGCCAACGCCTGCGCCGCAGCGGCGCCGATCCGGAGCTGTCGGACGCCGTGGCGCTGATTGCGGCCGAGGGCATGCGCGCGGCCGAGATCATCCGCCGCGTGCGCGACTTCGTCCGCCCCGGCGGCGTGCAGCGCGAGATCGTCGATCCCAATCTGCTGGTGCGCGAGGCGGCACACCTGATCGAGGAGGACGCGCGCCGCCACCAGATTCCGCTGCGCCTGCAGCTCGACCCCGCTGTGCCGGCGGTCAGTCTCGACCGCATTCAGGTCGAGCAGGTGATTCTCAACCTGTTGCGCAATGCCATCGAAGCGATGGGCGCCGCGCCGGGACGCGACCACGAGCTCGTCGTGCAGACGGTGCCGGCGGCGCGCGACGGCGTCGAGGTGCGCGTGCGCGATACCGGCGACGGCGTGCCGCCCGGCGCCACCGACCGTATCTTCGACGCGTTCTTTACCACCAAGCCCGGCGGCCTCGGCATGGGGCTGGCGATCAGTCGCTCGATCGTCGAAGCAAACGGTGGTCGCTTGTGGGCGAGCGGCAACCCCGACCGCGGGATGACGTTCGCGTTCTCGCTGCCGACCGGCCCGCCGGCGGACTCAGCGGCGCTCGGCGGTTGAGGGTGTCAGGATGACGACGGGGATGACGCGCTCGGTGCGCGCCTGGTAGTCGTCGTAGTCCTTGTACATCGCGACCAACTTGGGCCACACCGCCGCCTTCTCGGCCTCGGTTGCCTGCCGCGCGGTCATGGCCAGCTTCTGGCGGCCGACTTCGACCTCGACGTTCGGGTTGGCCTTGAGGTTCTTGAACCAAAGCGGGTCGTGCGACATGCCGCCCTTCGAGGCGACGATGTAGTAGCGCTCGCCCTCCCGGAGATAGAGCAGCGGCGCGGTGCGCGGCTGGCCCGACTTGCGGCCCGTCGTCGTCAGCAGCAGCACCGGCGCGCCGCGCAGAAAGCGCCCGCCGATCTTGCCGCCGCTGACGCGATAGACCCAGGTGTTCAGCGCCGACATGCGCTTGATCAGGGCGGTGCCGATCTGTTCCTGACGCGGAGTGAAGGGCTTCGCCGTTGCCTTCGCCATATGCTGCTCCTCTCCGATGTCCGGCTGCTGCTTCAAAGCAAGATTACTCACCGCGAAGAGCACGAAGTTCACGAAGGGGAAAGCAATCCCATTCCGCTTCTTCTTCGTGCCCTTCGTGTCCTTCGTGGTGAAAAATCCGGAGTATTGAGCTTCCGTCACGCCGCGATCGTCCCCTTGCGGTACATGGTCACCACCGCGGCGCCGCCGAGGCCGAGGTTGTGTTGCAGCGCGATCTTGGCGCCCGCGACCTGGCGCTTGTCGGCTTTGCCGCGCATCTGCCAGGTGAGCTCGGCGCACTGTGCCAGGCCGGTGGCGCCGAGCGGGTGTCCCTTCGAGATCAGGCCGCCCGACGGGTTGATGACGACCTTGCCGCCGTAGGTGTTGGCGCCCGCGTCGATGAACTCGCCCGCCTTGCCCTCCGGGCACAGGCCGAGTGCTTCGTAGGTGATGAGCTCGTTGCAGCTGAAGCAGTCGTGCAGCTCGACGACGTCGACGTTCTCCGGCCCGAAGCCGCTCTGCTCGTACACCTTCTGCGCCGCCTTGCGCGTCATGTCGGAGCCGACCAGCTTGATGGAGCTCTTCTCGTTGAACGTGCTGGCGTAGTCGGTGGTCATCGCCATGCCGAGGATCTCCACCGCCTGGGCCTGCAGGCCGTGCTTCTTGACGAAGTCCTCGGTGGCGAGGATCGCCGCGCCGGCGCCATCGGAGGTCGGGCAGCACTGCAGCTTGGTCAGCGGGTCGTACACCATCGGCGCGTGCATGATCTGTTCGAGCGAGTACTCGTCCTGGAACTGCGAGTACGGGTTGTTCACCGAGTGCTTGTGGTTCTTCCAGCCGATCTTGGCGAAGTGCTCGGGCGTGGTGCCGTAGCGCTCCATGTGCTCGCGGCCGGCGTTGCCGAAGAACTGCGGCGCCGGCGGCGCGGCGGCGAAGCCGCGCAGGGCGACCATGGACTCGAACTGCTTGTCCATCGGGTTGGTGCGGTCGGTGAACTTCACGCCCAGCGAGCCCTTCTCCATCTTCTCGAAGCCGAGGGCGAGGGCGCATTCGGCCAGCCCGGCCTCGACGAATTGCTTGACCATGAACAGGGCCGTCGATCCGGTCGCGCAGTTGTTGTTGACGTTGTAGATCGGCACGCCGGTGAGCCCGAGCTGATACGCGGCGCGCTGGCCGCACGTCGAGTCGCCGTAGCAGTAGCCGACTGCCACCTGCTCGATCTGGTCGTACGAGATGCCGGCATCGGCCAGCGCCTTCTCGCCCGCCTCTTTGGCCATGTCCGGATAGTCCCAGGCCTTGGAGCCCGGCTTCTCGAACTTGGTCATACCGACGCCGATGACGAAGACTTTTCGACCCATTGCTGATCCTCCTTGGACTGTGCGCCGCCGGTCGGCGGTCGCGCGGATCGCAATTCCTTATCAGAGATTTGGGAGGCGGTTGAAGCCCCCTCGGCCGGGAGTGCCCCGGTCTGATTCGCACCGACGGAGGTGGCTCCCCTTTCAACGCCGAGACAGGTCCGGTCGCCCCGAATCAACCCGAGACACGGCGGTACGCCGCGCCCGAGCTGCTACCGGCCGCGCCGCGCGGCCCGCGGGGCGCG
>CAYVUV010000275.1:0-2662 GCA_964455095.1 uncultured Binatia bacterium (SeqCode) | reverse complement strand
GTCGTTCACGGCCACCGGCGCGGTCGTCAGCGACCCCGCCGCGCAGGCCGCGATGATGGAGGTATACGCGAAGAAGTATCCGGACGGGTGGCCGCGCTACGCCGACAAGTTCCGCTCGGGGTTCAAGGACGGCAGCCGGGTGCTGGTGAAGTACGTCCCCAACTGAGCCCCCGGATCACCCGGATCGTTTGGCAGGAGGCGCCAGCGCATGATTACCGTCCACCACCTGAACAATTCGCGTTCGCAGCGGATTCTGTGGCTGCTCGAGGAGCTCGGCCTGGAGTACGAGGTCAAGCGCTACGAGCGCGACCGCGACACGATGCTGGCGCCAGCGGCGCTGCGCGCGGTACATCCGCTCGGCAAATCGCCGGTGATCACCGACGGCGAGCTCACGCTGGCGGAATCGGGCGCCATCATCGAGTATCTCGCCGGCCGCTACGGCGATGGCCGGCTCGTTCCCGCCGCGGGCACCCCGGAGCACATCCTCTACACATACTGGCTGCACTACGCCGAGGGTTCGGCGATGCCGCCGCTGTTGTTCAAGCTCGTCTTCGATCGCATCGAGACGGCGCCGATGCCGTTCTTCGTCCGCCCGTTCGCGAAAGCGATCGCCGGGCGGGCCAAGAGCTCGTTCATCGAGCCGCAGATCAAGCTGCACCTCGACTTCATGGAGCAGCAGCTCAGCCAGCTCGCGTGGTTCGCCGGCACCGCCTTCACCGCCGCCGACGTGCAGATGAGCTTCCCGCTCGAAGCCGCCGCTGCCCGCGCTGGCCTCAATGCGAGCCGGCCGCATCTCATGGCGTTCCTCGAGCGCGTCCACGCGCGCCCGGCCTACAAACGCGCGCTGGAGCGCGGCGGGCCCTACGAGCTGATGAGTTGAACCGGCGCGATCTATTCGCCGGAGAGGACTGATTCCAGGTACGCCGGGTTCTCGATGTCGAGCGACGTGCAAGAGGATGGGGCGCTGATCGGGTTGCAGGCGGCCGGCATGCCCATTGGAATCGTGACCTGATAGCCGGTGCCCAACCTGGGGTCGGGCACCGGATAGTCCGAGCTCACCCACTGGGCGCCGCTGGCGATGGCGGTATCGCGCTTGGTGGTGTCGCCGCTGCGCGCTTCGACCGTATCGCTGTCGGCGCGGGTACGGACGACGAACCCGTCCGCGACCAGCTCTTGAATGCGCGCGAAGTCTTCGACCGGGTCGTTGAGCTTGACGAAAGCCGCTTCGTCTTCGCCCGGCTCGGCGCTGGTGAAGAGGATGCGGCCGCGGAGCGACGGATGCCCGGCGGTGTAGGCGTTCTTGACCGCGCCGCCGTTGTCCAACGCGAAGAGGATCCGGCCGCGCGTTTCGCCGAGCGTCGGCCACCCGTCCAGGCGCACCGCCTCCTCGAGCGTGGCGCGCGTGCCGCGCACGTCGTCGGGCGTGATGAGCTGTTCGGGAGGGAACACACTGCGGATCTCCGCGTCGAGCAGATCGAGCTCCGGATCGCGGATGGGGACGGGAATGGTGAAGTTGATCCCGAAGGCGTTGGGGATGACGTCTTCCTTGCCCTCGACCAGGATCATCATCGGCACATGCCCCGGATGAGCGTCCGACCACGCCTTCACCACCTGCAGACACTCGACGAAGGTCACGCACGTGGTCTCGAAGTCGATGTCCTGGATGTGCAGCACCTTGAACCCCGGCTCGTCGAGGGCGGGGATGCCCGAGGCCGGATTCATGCCGAGCAGCCGCAAGGCGTCGCGGTTGGCGTACAGACCGCCCTCGGGGTCGGCGAAGACGTCGAGCTCGATCTGCCGCACGCCCTCGTGGTCGAACTGCTGGTCGAGCGGCGAGTGCGTGTAATCCCATGCCTCGATACAGGCGCCGAGGGTCGTGCAAATGGTGTCGTAGAGCAGGTCGCGCGGCCGGATGTGAAAGCTGTTGTGGCTGCCCACGACCTGCAACTGGTTGAGCCGCAGCTCGTGGTCGTGCGGATACGGGCAGCCGTCGAGCGCGCGCGCCACAGATCCGACCAGTTCGTCGATCGCGGTGTGCCCGTCGCGGTCGATGTCGCTCGCCGCGCACGACTCGACGGTGTCGGATCCGAGCGCGATGTTGACCCCCGTGATCAGCTCGTCGACGCCGACGTGGTTGTCGCGATTGCAATCGCCGGGACAGGAGAGAATCCCGACCGCGGGCGCGCCGCCCAGCAGCAGCGTGAGGATGGCGGCGGCGAGGCCGCGCCCGCGCGCGGAATTTTTGCGAGGTGCTGCTGACACGTGGAGACCCCCCTGCGTGGCTCCTTTCAGATCGGGCGAGCTATTTCAATCGAGGGCGGAGCCGCCGCACGAGACCGCGCGCGAGATCGCGCATCGGCGCGTCGCCCAGCAGCGCGATGCCGAGCGCGCTGACCGCGGCGAAGACGGCGCCGCCGATTGCCGCGTTGAGCAACACGGCGGGCAGGCCAGAGGCGGCGGGGTAGGGCAGGGCGAAGGTGGCGGCCAGGCCGGCCGGCACGCCAATCGCCGCCGCGCGCAGCGCGGTGCCGAACAGGGGGCGCAGCGCCGGCCCGCCGTGCAACCAACGGGCGAGGAAGATCGTCGCCAGCGCGTTGACGGTCATGCTGACGGTGCCCGCAGTGGCCAGGCCGCGCACGCCGAAGCGCGCGCCGAACACCAG
>CAYVUV010000274.1:0-2582 GCA_964455095.1 uncultured Binatia bacterium (SeqCode) | reverse complement strand
CTGCACCGGGTACAACCCGTACGCCCCGTTGTCGACGTCGGGCCCGTTGGTCCACTCGGTGCGCACGCGCCGGATGATGACGCCGTCGGAGTTGAGGATCTTGAGCAGATCGCCGTCGCTGTCGAGCAGCGACAGATCCTCAATGGTGAAGTCGTCGGAATCGGTGACCAACAGCCCCTCGGCGCCGCTGGTCTGGTTGGCAAACGACAGCCGGGTCTGGTTGATACCGGCGCCGCGGATGGTGACGTGGTCGACCCCGGACAAAGAGAGTTGGCCCTCGAGCTCGTAGGTGCCGGCCGCGAGCACGATCACATCGCCGGGCTGCGCATCGATCAGCGCCGCCAGCAGCTCTTCCTGGTCGTTGCCGCCGGGCTGCAGTTGGATGCAGCGCGTGGCGCCATCGCACGAGCCGCTGTCCGGCGCATCGGTCGGCGTCGGCGACGAAGTCGGCGTGTTGGTCGGCCCCTGAGTCGGTGTCTCGGTCGGCGTCGGCGTGATGGTCGCCGTCGGCGTTGTGGTCGGCGTCGCCGTCGCCTCGGGCGCTGCGACCGCCTCGAACTCCACTGCCGTGGCGGCGCGAACCTCCGTCTCATCGCGGGCGACGAGGATCTCGGCGTCGAGCCGGTGCTCGCCGGCGCTCACGCCGGCAATGGTCCCACTCACCGTGCCCGTCTCGAGGCCCAGTCCGCCGCCGATGCTGGCCGCCGCCGTGCCGCCGCCGAGTCCGACGACGACGCCGTCGAGGCGCACGACCAACGAGTCGGCGATGTAGTCGGGCGGCAGCCCGATCTCGACCGCCACGTCGCCGGCCGGGACCATCGCTCCGTCCTGCGGTTCGACAATCACGAACAGCGGATCGGTGATCGGCGTCGCCGTAACCACCGGCGTGGCGGTGCGCGTCGGCGTCGCGGTTGCGGTCGGCGGGCTGGTCGCCGTGCGCGTCGCGGTCGGGGTTGCCGTAGGCGTGGGCGTATCGGTCACGTCGTCCGTTGCTCTTGCCGTCGCAGTGGTCGTCGCGGTGGCCTCGGGTGGAGTCGTGGCGGTCGCCGTCGCCGCGGGCGTGCGCGTGCGCGAGGCAGTGGCCGTCGCCTCCGGCGCTTCGGTCTCGGTCGGCTCCACCGTCGCCGTGGCGACGGTCGGTGTGTTGGTCGCCTTCGGCGCCCCCCCGTCGTCATCGCCGCCGCCGCAGGCGGTGACTCCCGCGCTGAGAAACAGCACCAGTGCGAGCCGGCTCCACACTTCGCGACACCCCACTCGTGACCGCATGTTCCTTCTCCCCCGAGGCACGGTCACCCGGCGGAGTGTTTCCGCAGGGTGGCAGACGATTTCGGCCGGGTCTAACAAGCTGGGCGGTGAATTGCCAGAAGGGCGCGTGCACCCAGCCCGGAGCGAGTCCCACCACCGGCGCCTCACACGATCATTCAGGACAGAGACGTGGGGGCGAAAAGTGGTCGCAACCACATCCAATCACCCCCACCTCAATCCTCCCCCGTCGAGGGGGAGGAGGCCGGAGGCGGAAATCCTCCCCCGAGGGGGGAGGAGGCCGGAGTCAGGAAGCCTTCCCCCCTTGCGGGGGAAGGTTTGGATGGGGGGTATGGAGACGACCGCGAAGCGCACCAAATCAGCCGACCCCAGATCAGCGACCCGCCGCCATGCCGCGCAGCACGGCCTGCAGGATGCCGCCGTGGCGGAAGTAGTCGACCTCGACCGTCGAGTCGATGCGCGCCACCGCCATGAAGGTCAGCGCGGTGCCGTCCTCGCGGCGCGCGCGCACTTCCACCAGCTGCTTGGGTCCGACGCCGGCGGCGATCCCGACCACCTCGAACACTTCGCTGCCGTTGATGCCGAGAGAGGCGCGCGTCTCCCCCGGTTTGAACTGCAGCGGCAGCACGCCCATGCCGACCAGGTTGCTGCGGTGAATGCGCTCGTAGCTCTCGGCGATCACGGCGCGCACGCCGAGCAGCGCGGTGCCCTTGGCCGCCCAGTCGCGCGAGCTGCCGGTGCCGTACTCCTTGCCGGCGATAACGATCAGCGGCACCTGCTCGCGCTGATAGCGCATGGCGGCGTCGTAGATCGTCATCTGCTCGCCGTCGGGGAAGTGGCGTGTCCACCCGCCCTCGACACCCGGCACCAGCGCATTGCGCAGGCGGATGTTGGCGAAGGTGCCGCGCATCATCACCTCGTGGTTGCCGCGCCGCGCGCCGTACGAGTTGAAGTCCGCCTGCGTCACGCCCTGCTCGATCAAGTAGCGCCCGGCCGGCGTGTCGACCGGGATCGAGCCCGCCGGCGAGATGTGGTCGGTGGTCACCGAGTCGCCGAGCACCGCCAGCGCGCGCGCGCCGGTGAGGTCGCGCAGCGGCGGCACCTCGGCCGTCATCGCCTGGAAGAACGGCGGCTCCTTGATGTACGTCGAGTGCGCGTCCCAGCCGTAGATCTCGCCCTCCGGCACCGGCAGCGCCCGCCAGCGCGCGTCGCCGGCGAAGACGTTGGCGTACTGTTGGCGGAACATTTCCGGCTTCACATGCTGCGACACCGCCGCGTCGATCTCCGCCGCGGTCGGCCAGATGTCGCGCAGGAACACC
>CAYVUV010000273.1:0-7599 GCA_964455095.1 uncultured Binatia bacterium (SeqCode) | reverse complement strand
AACGGGTGGAGAAACCGGCAGCGCGACGAGCAGTATGTTTGGGATGCGCCGGCCGGTGATGACAGATCGGTTGAGGGTGACGGTGGTGGGGAAGGGAATCTCAGTCACGAACTTCCAGGTGCTCGAGGGAGTGCAAACGATTTGGAGGCGGGCCGCCGGCAGGGCCGAGCGGCCGATGTGGACAACAGAGTTCTTGATCGAAGCTCCCGATTCCCCGTGAGATTGTTTTCTACCGCGTGACCTAGAAATCCGACTGCCAGTGCCCCCGTCCCGGTTCGAGAAGTGAACGGGATGAACGGCACCAAGCACGCAATTCGGCAGAGCATGCGCCGCCGGCGGGACGCCGTGTCGCCCGACGAGGCGGCCGCGGCGGGGCGCGCCGTGCTCGCCTGGACCGACACCGCCGCGCCGTACCGCGCTGCCGCGGTCGTGCTGGCCTATGTGGCCAGTGACGGCGAGGTGCCGACGGCGGCGTTGATCGAACGCGCCTGGGCGGCGGGCAAACGGGTCTACCTCCCGCGCGTCGAGGGGCCGAGCATGGAGTTCGCCGAGCACCGCCCCGGCGCTCCGCTGGTTCCGGGCCGGTTCGGCATCCCGGTTCCCATTGGTGAAAAATTGGCGCTGCGGGATGAAGCCCGCGCGATCGCCTTCGTGCCCCTCGTCGCCTTCGACGAGACGGGCACACGGCTGGGTCGCGGCGGCGGCTTCTACGATCGCAGCCTCGGGGACCTGGCTGGGCGCGTCTGCCCGGTCGGCCTCGGATACGCCTTCCAGCAGTGCCCCGTGGTGCCCGGTGATCCATGGGATGTTCGGCTCGAGTACGTCGTGACCGAACGGGGCGCGGTGCACTGCCGGAGCGGAGACAACTCGTCTCCGGTCAGAAAGGAGGACACGACGTGCAATGGATTACCTATTGATGATGGTCGTCAGTCTCGCCGTGGCCGCGGGACTGGCCTTCGGGCTGGATTATTTCCGGCGCCGGCAGAGTGAAGGGCAGGCCAAGGCAACCGAGGAGACGGCGGCGCGCATCGTCGCCGAGGCGCGCACGGAAGCAGAAGCGATTCGCAAGGAAGCGGAGCTGAAGGGAAAAGAGTCGATCATTCAGGCCAAGCTGGACTTCGAGAAGGAGACCAAGGACCAACGGCGGGATCTGCAGGCGAACGAGAAGCGGCTGGTGGCGCGCGAGGAGACGATCGACCGGCGCACCGAGCAGGTGGACAAGCGCGAAGCCGATCTCAAGCGCCGCGAGCAGTCGGTGAAGGAGCGTGAGCAGGGCCTGAAAGACCGCGAAGAGGGCGTCACGGAGCGGCAATCGCAGTACGAGCAGCTGGTGGAGGAGACCCGCCGCCAGCTCGAACAAACCGCCAGCCTGACGCGCGAGGAAGCGCGGCGCAACCTCATGCAGACGATGGTCGATGAGGCGCGCCACCATGCGGCGAAACACGTCCGCCTGGTCGAGCAGGAGGCGCGCGAGGACGCCGATCGCAAGGCGAAGAAGATCATCTCGATCGCCATCGAGCGCCTGGCGGGCGAGTTCGTCGCCGAGCGCACGGTCTCGGTGGTGCACCTGCCGAGCGACGACATGAAGGGGCGCATCATCGGCCGCGAAGGCCGCAACATCCGCGCCATCGAGGCCGCCACCGGCGTCGACCTGATCATCGACGACACGCCGGAAGCGGTGGTCGTCTCCTGCCACAACCCGATCCGGCGCGAGATCGCCAAGCGCGCGCTCGAACGCCTGATCTCGGATGGCCGCATCCACCCCGGTCGCATCGAAGAAGTGGTGCGCAAGGCGGAGGAGGCGGTCGAGGAGTCGGTGCGCGAGGCCGGCCAGAAGGCGATCTTCGACGTCGGTATCCACGGCGTGCACCCGGAGATCGTGCGCCTGCTCGGCATGCTGCAGTTCCGCTACAGCTACGCCCAGAACGTCCTCATGCACTCGATCGAGGCGGCGTTCATCTGCGGCGTCATGGCCGCCGAGCTCGGCCTGAACGAGAAGCAGGCGCGCCGCGCCGCGCTGCTGCACGACATCGGCAAGGCCCTGACCCATGAAGTCGAGGGCTCACATGCCCTCATCGGGGCCGACATCGCGCGCCGCTACGGCGAGTCGGCCAAGGTGGTCAACGCCATCGCGGCGCACCACGAAGAAGTGCGGGCCGAGACCATCCTCGCCCCGCTGGTCGATGCGGCCGACGCGCTCTCCGGCGCCCGGCCGGGGGCGCGGCGCGAGATGCTCGAGAGCTATGTCCGCCGCCTGGAGGACCTCGAGCGCATCAGCAACTCGTTCAAGGGCGTCGAGAAGTCGTTTGCCGTGCAGGCCGGGCGCGAGATCCGCATCATCGTGCAGCCCGGCACGGTCAACGACGACGAGGCGTCGATGCTGGCGCAAGAAGTGGCCCGCAAGATCGAGAGCGAGATGACCTATCCCGGCCAGATCAAGGTCACGGTCATCCGCGAGATCCGCGCCTCGGAGTTCGCGCGCTAACCTGCTAAGACGGGCCGCGGTGAGGGCACGCCGGGTTGGGATGTCCCCAACCCTACAGCCCTCGCCGCGGCCTTTCATTTTCTGACGTTCCACTCTGACTCCATGAATCTGCTCTTCCTCGGCGATGTAGTCGGCAAACCCGGACGGCTCGCCGTGCGCGCCATCCTGCCCGGCCTCATCCATCGCGAGCAGCTCGATTTCGTCATCGTCAACTGCGAGAACGTCGCCGGCGGCGCCGGCGTCGAGCCCGGCACCTGCCGCGAGCTGCTGGCGGCCGGCGTCGATGTGCTGACCTCCGGCAACCACATCTGGCGCAAGAAGGAGATCGTCGAGTACATCGAGGGCGAACGGCGCCTGCTGCGGCCGGACAACTTCCCGCCCGGGACGCCCGGCGTCGGCTACGGATGTTTCTCCACTCCGGGCGGCGTGCCGATCGGCGTCGTCAACCTGATCGGCCGGGTGTTCATGGACCCGGTCGATTGCCCGTTTCAGGCCGCCGACCGCATTCTCGCCCAGCTGTCCGCCCAGGCGCGCGTGATCTTCGTCGACATGCACTGCGACGCGACCTCGGAGAAGGGCGCCATGGGGTGGTTCCTCGACGGCCGCGTCACCGCGGTGGTCGGCAGCCACACCCACGTGCAGACGGCTGACCAGCGCCTGCTGCCCGGCGGCACCGCGTTCATGACCGATGCCGGCATGTGCGGGCCGATCGATTCGGTCATCGGCGTCAAGCCGGAGCTCGCCATCCGCCGCTTTCGCACGCACATGCCGACCCGCTTCGAGACCGCGACCGGCACCACGGTGGTGCAGGGCGCCGTCGTCACCGTCGATCCGGAGACCGGCCGCGCGACGGCGATCAAACGCGTCCAGGAATACGTGGATCGGACATGAAGAGCGCCCGCGAGCAGTTGCAGGTGTTGCGGCAGGGGACGGCGAACATCATCCCCGAAGACGAGCTGCTGGCGAAGCTCGAGCTGGGACGGCCACTGCGCGTCAAGCTGGGCGTCGATCCGACCGCTCCGGACATCCACCTCGGCCACACTGTCGGCTTGACCAAGCTGCGCGCCTTTCAAGACCTCGGCCACCAGGCGGTGCTGATCATCGGCGATTTCACCGCGCTGATCGGCGATCCGAGCGGGCGCTCGTCGACCCGGCCCCAGCTCGACCGCGCGGCGATTGCCGCCGCGGCGCGCACCTACCAGGACCAGGTGGCCAAGATCCTCGATCCGGATCGCCTCGAGGTGCGCTTCAACGGCGAGTGGTTGTCCAAGTTGAGCTTCGAGGACGTCATCCGCCTCGGTGCGCAGTCGACCGTGGCGCGCATGCTCGAGCGCGACGACTTCGCCAAGCGCTACGCCGAAGGCGCACCGATCGGCATCCACGAGTTTCTCTACCCGCTCATGCAGGCGCACGACTCGGTCGAGGTGCGCGCCGACGTCGAGCTCGGCGGCACCGACCAGACGTTCAACATCCTGCTCGGCCGCCAGCTGCAAAAGGACGCCGGCCAGCCGGCGCAGGTGGCGGTGATTCTTCCGCTGCTCGAGGGCACCGACGGCACGCAGAAGATGAGCAAGTCGCTCGGCAACTACATCGGCGTGGCGGAGCCGGCGCCGGAGATCTTCGGCAAGTTGATGTCGATCTCCGACGAGCTGATGCTGCGCTACTACGATCTGCTGACGGCCGAGGACGGCGCGGCGCTGCGGCGCGCGCTGGCCGATGGCGGCGCCCACCCGATGGATTTGAAGAAGCGTCTGGCCGAGCTGCTCACCGGCCGTTTCCACGGCGCCGACGCCGCGGCCGCGGCCCGGCGCGGCTTCGAGGAGCGCTTCCAGCGCGGGCATCTGGACCACGACAGCCTGCCCGAGGTGCGCGTCGACGGCACGGCCGCGACGCTGTCGCTGCCGCGCGTGATGAAGGAAGCCGGTCTGGTGCAATCGACGTCCGAAGCGCGCCGCCTGCTCAAGCAACGCGCCGTGCGCGTCGACGGCGAGACCGTCGCCGGCGAGGAGCTGCCGCGCGGCGCCGCGGCCGAGCGCATCCTCGAAGTCGGCAAGCGCCGCGCCGTTCGCCTGCGCTTCGAGCCCTGAGCCGGACCCGATTCCCGCTTGACCTCGCGCGCCGCTCCCTGAAATGTAGGGCACAGGGTCGAGACAACGAGGAGGGCGCATGCGCAGCGATGCGGAGGCCAGGGAGCAAATTCTGCAGATCACCAACGAGCTGTTCGGCATGGGGCTGCTGACGGCGACGGGTGGCAACATCAGCACGCTGGCAGCCGATGCCGAGACGCTGTGGATCACGCCGAGCCAGATGTACAAGGGCGGCCTGCACGAGGAAGACCTCGTCCGCATCAAGCCCGATGGCACCGTGCTCGAGGGCACGCGCATGCCGTCGGTCGAGTACCAGATGCACGCCCAGGCCTATCAGGTGCGCCCCACCGCCACCGGGGCGATCCACACCCACGCCCCCATCGCCACCGCCTTTGGCATCTGCAACCAGAAGTTTCCGCCGATCAACACCGACGCCGTCTTTCTGCGCGACACGGTCACCGTGCCCTGGTACATGCCCGGGTCGAAGGAGCTCGCCGACGCGGTGGGGGAGGCGCTCAAGGTCAGCCGTGGCTGCATCCTGCAGAACCACGGGTTGATGACCGTCGGCGAGAACCTGCGCAAGGCCGCGACGCGCGCCATGCTGCTCGAAGAGACGGCCAAGATCGTCCTCTACTGCAAGCAATTCGGCGGCGAAGTGAGCGTCATTCCCCCCGACTGGACGGACCAGCTCGCGGCGCTCGCCGATTTCATCTGAGTCGCGGCGCGCCGCCGTGCGCCTCTCCACTCGTTTGACCGCGCCACCGACAGTTCACTAGGTTGCCCGAACGTTCGACACCGCAGCGGGGAGGGTGGGCATGATCAGTGTGCCGGCGATGCAGCTCCACCAGTTCGGCGTCTCGTTCTACCAGGCGATTCTCGGCGTGCGCGACGTGCAAAAGCTCGTGCGCTTCGAGGTCCTGAGCTACACCAGCGACGGTCGCACACACGGCAAGAAGCCGACGAAAACCGGGCGCGCGGGGCAGATCAACTGGGACGTGCTCGAACAGCGCATCGCCCAGAGCGAGGAGGCCTACCAGCGGCCGGTGATCAAGAAGAAGATCGCCGAGTTGATGGACTATTACGTCCAGTGCTCCGACGCCGCCAACCTGCCCGCGATCCCGGGCGCGGTGTTGCTGGTGGCCGATCGCCGGCTCAGCTTCGTGCCGATCAGCGCCCACCGCGTGCTCGGCATTCTGCAGCTGCCGCCCGATGAAGGCGCGCTGCGCGCCCTCGACGGACAACACCGCCTGTTGGCGATGCACGAGCTGGCCTCGCAGCGCTCGGTCGAGGACGTGCAGATCCCGGCCGTGATCTTCGACCGGCTGACGCCCGACCAGGTCGTCGAGCTGTTCGTGACGATCAACGCCAAGCACACGCGGCTCAATCCGTCGCACCTCATCAGCCTCTCGGGGCGGCGCTTGTATCCGGACCCGCTCGTCGCCGTCAGTCACGACATCATCCGCACCCTGAACAACGACTCCAACTCGCCGCTGTACGGCGAGATCAAGCTCTTCGGCGTCGGCCGCGGCCGCGTCGCCCAGGCGCCGCTGGCCGAGGAGCTCAAGGGCGTGTTCACCGCGCTCGACGCCTTCGGCGGCCGCGGCTCCGACGCCTTCCGCGAGCAGGCGAGCCGCTTCTTCCTGAACTACTTCAAACAGATCGCGCGCGTCTTCCCGCGCGCCTGGTCGGGCCGGCGCTACAGCATCAAAACGGCCATGGCGCTGCGCGCCTTCCTGCGTGTCGTGCCCGACGTCATCACCGCCGTCAAACACGCCGGCGGCGACCCCTTCGACGCCCGCGCCATCGGCTCCGCCATCGACGGGTGGAGCGAGTACATCGGCGACGCGCGCTTCGAGACCGACGGCGAATGGCGCCAGAAGCAAGCCGGCGGGACGCACGGCACCGTGGGCGTGCTGGCCCGCGAGCTGCGCAGCGCGCTGAAGGGGTAGCGCCTCGGCGCAAGCGGGGGTTGCGCGCCGCGCATCGGCCCGACATGAGTGCCGACTGATGCGCCGACTGCCCGCGGCTGTTGCCGCCCTCATGCTCTATGCGGGCCTCGTCATCGGGTTGACCTGGCCGCTCGGCAAGGTGGCGGCGACGCACCTGCCGATGACCGCCTATCCGTGCGCCTTCGACACGCTCTATTCGGGCTGGGCGCTGGC
The DNA here is from genome assembly GCA_964455095.1 of uncultured Binatia bacterium (SeqCode). Lineage (GTDB taxonomy): Bacteria > Desulfobacterota > Binatia > HRBIN30 > CADEER01 > CAYVUV01. The sequence goes on along the minus strand of CAYVUV010000273.1, from coordinate 865 downwards.
GCACGAAACGCACGCGCTCGCCACCGACCCGGCGCGCTTCGCCGACGGCGGCATCTTTCACCCCGCGCCGCACACGCTCTTCTACGGCCCCACCGCATTCGGTGCCCTGCCGTACTTCGCGCCGCTGTTTCTCGCCAGCGGCAATCCGACGCTGGCGCTCAACGTCGCCTGGCTCGGGTCGGTGGCACTGACGGCGTGGGTGCTGCACCTGGTGGTGTGGTACTGGACGCGCTCGCACCTCGGCGGACTGGCGGCAGCGGCGGCGTTTCTGACCACCGGGTGGACCCTGCAGCTCTTTCTTCCGACGACGCCGCACTTCGCCGTGCTGCAGTATTTCCCGCTGATCATTCTCCTCGCAGCGCGGCCCAGCACGGCGCCGCGCCGACTGCTGGCGCTGTGTGTGCTCGTCGTGGTGCAGTGCCTGACGGATCTCGTCTACGCCGCGCCGGCCGTGCTCGGCCCGCTCGCCGTGCTGGCGGTGGCGCGGCTGCTGCGGCGCGAGACGCGCGCCGCCGGCCTGGCCCTGCTCGGTGTCGTCGCGCTGGCCGGGCTCGCACTGCTGGCTCCCGCCTGGGGCCACCTGATGGTGCGGGCCGAGAACCCGTTGCTCGATCGCCAGGCGTTCTGGAGCATCGACGCGGCCTGGTTGCGGCGCAACGGCACCGAGATTCCCTGGGGTCTGTTTCGCGACCTGGCGCCGACGGCGTTGGCGCCGGCGGCGTTGGTCGTTATCGGCCTCGGCCTGGTGAGCTGGCTGTCAGGTCAACGGCGCGATGCCGAGCCGTGGAGAGCCGCCGGTTTCTGGGCCGTCATCGGTCTGCTGATGTCGCTGACGCCGATCGTGCGCTGGCAGGGGCGGCCGATC
>CAYVUV010000272.1:0-46503 GCA_964455095.1 uncultured Binatia bacterium (SeqCode) | reverse complement strand
ACCGGGATGTCCACCGCACTGATGCGCCGAATGGTGTCGGCCACCGCACAGCCACCCTCGAGCTTGACCGCCTCGGCACCGCCCTCCTTGATCAGACGGCCGGCGTTGGCGACCGCCTCGGTCGGGCTGATCTGGTAGGAGAGAAACGGCAGATCGGCGACCAACAGGGCCCGGCGCCGGCCGCGTGCCACCATGCGCGTGTGGTAGACCATCTCGTCCATGGTGACCGGCAGGGTGGTCTCCTGCCCTTGGACGACCATGCCGAGCGAGTCGCCGACCAGGAGGAAGTCGACGCCGGCGTCGTCGGCGATGCGCGCAAACGGGTAGTCGTACGCCGTCAGCGCGACGATGCGGCGGCCAGCGGCCTTAGCCTTGATGATCTCGGGGACGGTGACCTTCTGCTCCATGACGTAGCCCTCCGAGACCGAGTCTGGAGGGCGGATGCCGGAGCAGGATCGGCTGTTGCCAAGTTCCCCGGGGACTGTGCGCTTGTTGAGTCGGGATCATGTTCCCGCTCGCGCCGTTTCCCGGAGCCCGATGGCGTCCGTCCCGACATTGCCTTCCGTCTCGGTCCGATCTCGCCCGGCGCTTGCCGGGGTCATCTGGATCCAAGCGGTATGTAGTGTTGCACTCCCTGCCCCATCGCGCGGATCTCTCGGATCAGGTCGGCGGTGTCGTCCGAGTGGGCGACGAAGTCGATCTCCGAGCAGTTGACCACGAGAAGTGGCGTGTCCTCATAGTGAAAGAAAAAGTCCTTGTACGCCTCCGCTATGCGCTGCACGTACTCCGGGGTGACGTGCCGTTCGTAATCGCGCGCCCGCTTGCGCAGCCGTCCGAGGAGGACATCGACCCGCGCTTGCAGGTAGACCACCAGGTCCGGCTTGGGTAGCCGGGCATCGAGCAGCCGGAAAAGCTGGCGGTACAGTGCGAGTTCATCCCCGTCCAGATTGATCTGGGCAAACAGGTGGTCCTTCGCGAACAGGTAGTCTGAAATCAGATTCTGTCGAAAAAGATCTTGTTGTGCAAGCTCCTGCTGCTGGCGGTAGCGGGTCAGAAGAAAGAACAGCTGCGCCTGTAAGGCGTACTTCTCGGGGTCCTCGTAGAAGCGGCGCAGGAACGGGTTCTCGTCGACGCGCTCGAGCACAGTGCGGGCCTGGAATTCCTCCGCCAGCAAGCGGGCCAGCGTCGTCTTGCCCACCCCGATGGGCCCCTCGACCACGATGTACCCTGGGTGTTTCACGGCGCGAGCCCCGACCTGCGGCGCTCCGTATCACAGCGCCTCGCCGAGTGTCCAGGTACCCAGCCCCCGGTCGCGCGTTCTGTGCGCTCCGTCTCGCTTCTGCTATGAGCGCCGTCATGGACGCGGCGCGGCGGCTGGCGGGAGAGGTCGTGATGACGGGGATTCCAGGGCCGCAGCTCGACCCCGAAACGCGCCGGGCTCTGACGGACCTGGGCCCGAGCGGCGTGATTCTGTTCCGCCGCAACGTCGAGAACGTCGACCAGCTGCGCCAGCTCACGGCGGCATTGCACGATCTGCCCTCGCGCCCGCTGGTGGCGATCGACCACGAAGGCGGCCGGGTGATGCGCCTGTCGGAGCCCTTCACGCACTTCCCACCGGCGCGCGACATCGGACGCGGCGGCGATCCGGCCGCCGCGGAGGCAGTGGGGCGCGCCATGGCGGTGGAGCTGCGCAGCGTCGGCATCGATCTCGACTTCGCGCCGGTGCTGGATGTCGATTCCAACCCGCGCAACCCGGTGATCGGCGACCGCGCCTTCGGTCAGACACCCGACGCCGTGTCGGTGCTGGCGATCGCGTTTCTGCGCGGCATGCTCGCCGGCGGCGTGCTGCCGTGCGGCAAGCACTTCCCCGGTCACGGCGACACCGACCGCGATTCGCATACCGAGCGGCCGACCGTGGCACGCAGTCGCGCGACGCTCGACGCCACCGAGCTGCCGCCCTTTCGCGCCGCCATCGCCGCCGGCGTCCCCCTGCTCATGACCGCACATGTGCTCTACCCCGCCCTCGATCCGAACCACCCGGCCACCCTGTCAGCCGCGATCTTGCGCGATCTGTTGCGCGGGGAGCTCGGCTTCTCCGGCGTCGTCGTCAGCGACGACCTCGAGATGCAGGCGGTCACCGATCACATTTCAGTTGCCGAGGCCGCGGTGGCGTCCTTGCAGGCCGGCGTCGACTGGGTGATGATCTGCAACGACCTGCAACGCGCAGTCGATGCCGGCGCGCGCATCGCCGCGGCAATCGACGCCGGCGAGCTGGCGACCGCCACGGTCGCGGCCGCCGCGGCGCGCATCAGGCGCCTGCACGTCCCGGCGCCGGTTCCGGTGTCGCTGCCAATCCCAGCCCATCAGGCGCTCAACGAGCTGCTGCAGCGCTCGGCGTCCGCGGCGGTCTGAGCGCGCCATGGCAACCGAGCGGCCCAACGACCGCGACATCGCCGTCAACCGGCGCGCGTGGCACGACTACTCCATCGAGGAGACCTACGAGGCCGGCATCGTGCTCACCGGCAGCGAGATCAAGGCCCTGCGCGTCGGCAAGGCCAACCTCAAGGACAGCTACGGCCGCATCACGCGCGACGAGATCTTCCTGTGGAACGCGCACATCAGCCAGTATGCGCCGGCCTCGCAGTTCGGCCACGAGCCGACGCGGACGCGCAAACTGCTCCTGCACCGGCACGAGATCGAGCGCCTGCACGCCAAGGTGAAGGAGAAGGGCCTGACCATCATTCCGCTGCGGCTCTACTTCAAGAACGGCCGCGCCAAGCTCGAGCTCGGCCTCGCCCGCGGCAAGAAACACCACGACAAGCGCGCCGCCATCCGCGAGCGCGAGGTGCGTCGCGAGCTCGACCGCGCCATCTCCGATCGCCGTCAAAAGAGGTAGCGCAAGCGAAAGAAGGCTTCGTCGTTGTGCTTGTACTGCCCGACCGTTGAGCTGCGCCGACCAGCCAGGAACAGGTAGCCGACGCGCAGCTCCAGCCCTTCCCATAGTTGGTACGTGAGCCGCGGCACCAGCGAGGTGTAGTCGCTCTCGATGGCGTGCAGGCCGAGCAGCTGCAGCGTGAGGTCGTCGTGGAAGAACGTCTTGCGCAGGTTGGCGATCAGGCGCGTCTCGATGTCGTTGATGAGCAGATCGACGCCGTTGTCGAGCACGTCGGTCTGATTGACCTGGAGCAGAAGCAGGTAGCCCGCCATCTGGTAGTCGACCCCGACGCCCCAGTCGACCGCATCGCGTTCGACGAACGATTCGCCGAGATCGATCGGCACCTGCGGCACGCCCTGGAGAAATTGCGCGATCGCGGCGCGGATCTGCGGCGCCAGCTGGCGCGGATCGGTGACCAGAAAGCGCAGGTCGCGGTTGAATGCCCGGCCCCTGATATAGGCCGCCTCGGCGCGCAGCGTGAAGTCCTTCCAGGCAAACGCCGCATCGGCTCCCCAGGCATCGACGCGGCGAAAGATCGGCCGCACCTCCGTCTCGGCACTGATGTCTAGCCCGAACGGCGCACCGGGCGCCGGGTCCGCGAAGGCTTCGGCCGTGAGCTCGAAGGCGGGCTGGGCATCGAACCCGTGGTAGTAGTACAGCGCGTAGTCGACCCCGCCCGCCAGCGCCGAGAAGCGCGTGCCATAGCCGGAGTTTTCCATGCGGAACGACGGGGCCGACCCGTTGCGTGCGCGCGCGTCCAACGGCACGTCGAAGGCGGGGTTCGGTTGGCCATCGGGCAACGTCACGATCCCCCCGGGCACGGCGAACGTGTCGGGGGGGACCGCCGCCGGCGGAAACCAGCGCTCGCCAAGCCGAGGAAACCGGAACGGAATGTACTGCGGAATCCAGACCAGCGTCAGGCGCCCCTCTTCCGGCAACCAGTCGCGCGGCGGCAGGTAGTAGGAGCCCTGCACCGCCGGCACACCGATCTTGCGCTCGTCCTCCTCGAGCAGAAACGGGTCCGAGTAGCGCTCGGTGTTGAGCAGGTCGATGGGCTGGAAGCGGTCCAGCTTTCCCCAGGCGAACTTCTGCTTGCCGACGCGAAAGTCGAAGTCGTCCAGATGCAGATCGGCGAACGCCTCTTCGAATTCGAGCGACGGCGAGCGGCTCTGGAAGACGTCGTCAAAGGTGTAGAGCCCGGCGCCGGTCGACTTGGTCGTCGGCCCGCCGTTCTGGCCAGCGACGGTCGATTCGAAACTGATCGCCGACGTCAGCGGGTAACGCAGGTGCAGCCACAGTTGCTGGAAGTTGTGCTCGTCGGGCGTGCCGCCGTTGGTCTTGACGACCTGGCGTACCTCGACGTGGCCCGAGAGCTCGAGCGGACGCCCCGCGACGTCGACCTCCAGCGCGCCCGCCGGCGCGATGGCGCAGATCGCGTTCAACGCGCCCGCCACCACCACGGCAACCGCCACCCTCAACGGCGTATCCAACGCTCCCCCCGGCGTCCGCATAGCTTGAACGACCGGGCGCGCGCAAATATACCTCGGACTGTTCCGAGGGAGGGATGGCCATGAGTACGCTCAGCCGTGCGCTCGACAGCGATATCGCGATGACCCACGACCGGTTCGTGTTGGCAATGAAACAACGCGTCCCGGACCTGCCGCTCGAGTCCAAGGAGCGCTACTTCGCCGTGCTCTCGATGCTGGTCTCCAAGCTCGAATCGCCAGAAAAGAACCTGCGCGAAATTCTCAGCGAGATGATGGTCGAGGCCGCCAACGTCATCATGGCCGAGATGGCCGCGTCGCGCTGAGCCGCGGCGCGGTCGACCAGCAGCTGTCCTGCTCGCGGCCCCTACGCGTCCGGGTCCGGCGTTTCGGTGTCCTCTCGATCTGGAACCCGAGTGAACGGAGCCGACCCCGGAACGGTCAGGTCCTCGTTGCCACAGGACGAGAGGTTGATGACCAGATAAGCGAGAACCAGGAGCGCGACGACCAGGGTCATCATTTCACGCCCCTTGCTGCGGGTCTTCTGTCCGGGCTGCTGCATCGTCGTCTTTCGCCTCTTCACCATTGCGGCGGGGGCCTTGCGAAGCGAGGCCGGCCGGGTTTGCACCGGGCTTCCTCTCACACCCCTGTCGCATCCGTCAATATCGTCGCCGTTTCTACAGCGCCACCTAGGCCGCACCGCAGCGCGCGTGTCAACCGCCGCCCCGGCTGTTTCCGTGCGACGCCTTTGCGTATAGAGGGACCACTCATGAAGTCCGCCTTCATCCCGCGCCTGGTCAACCACCCGTTCGGCGACCCGGGCCTGTATGTCGCGCTGCGCTATCAAGGCCGCGCCATGCTGTTCGACCTCGGCCGCATCGACCGCCAACCGGCCGCCAGTCTTCTCAAGGTGACACAGGTCTTCGTCTCGCACACGCACATGGACCACTTCATCGGCTTCGACCACCTGCTGCGCATCTTCCTCGCCCGCGACCGCGAGATCGAGGTGTTCGGCCCGCCGGGCATCATCGAGAATGTGCGCGGCAAGCTGGCCGGCTACACGTGGAACCTGACCGACTCCTATCCCTTCGTGCTGACCGTGCACGAAGTCGGACGCGAGGCCATCACGCGCGTCAGCTTCCTGGCGCGCACCGCGTTTGCGGCCGAGCCGCCGGTGCAGCGGCCGTTCGCGAGCGGCGTGTTGTACGAGGACGCCGAATGCACCGTCACCGCCGCGCATCTCGACCACCGCATCCCGTGTCTGGGCTTCGCGCTGGCGGAGAAGACGCGCTTGAACGTGCGCCCCGAACAGCTCGACGCGCTCGGCGTGCCGCCCGGCCGTTGGCTGAACGATCTCAAGGCCGCCGTCCGCGCCGGGCAACCAGACAACACTCCCATTCGCGCCGAATGGCGCGACGGCGCGGCACTGCAAGCCACGACCTTCTCACTCGCCGAGCTGCGCGACCGGCTGCTGGTCGAGACGCAAGGGCAGAAGATCGCCTACGTCGTCGACACCTTGTTCAGCCGCGGCAACATGGCCCGCGTCACCGAGCTCGTCGCCGGCGCCGACATCTTCTTCTGCGAATCGCTCTTCCTCGACGCCGATCGCGACCAGGCATCCAAACGCTATCACCTGACCGCGCGGCAAGCGGGAACCCTGGCGCGCGCCGCCCGCGTGGCGCGCCTCGAGACCTTTCACTTCTCGCCGCGCTACGAGCGCGATCCGGTCCCGCTGCGCGCCGAGGCCCAGGCGGTCTTTCGCGGCGAGCTCCCTCCGGATGACCCTGACTGACGAGGCCCGCGCCTTCCTCGACGCGCACCGCGTCGGCCACCTCGCCACCGCCACCGCCGACGGCGCGCCGCACGTCGTGCCGATCTGCTACGCGCGCCGCGGCGACCATCTCTACTTCGTCGCCGACGACAAACCGAAACGCAACGGCCCGCGTCAGCTCAAGCGCCTGGCCAATATTGCCGCCAATCCGCGCGTCGCGCTGGTGGTCGACGACTACGACGACGACTGGACCCGCCTCGCCTACTTGTTGCTGCACCTCGACACCGCGCTCGTCGGCGACGCCACGGAGTACGCTCAAGCCCTCGCCGCGCTGCGCGCCCGCTACGTGCCGTATCAACGCATGCCGCTCGCCCTCGCCACGCATCCGATGGTGCGCATGACCCCGCGCCGCTGGCACCTGTGGCGCGCCGCGCCGCCGCGACCCTAGTACCGCGTATCGAACGAGGGTTCCTTCTCCCGGATGGGAGAAGGACAGGATGAGGGGGGTACGATTGTCGGCGCAGCCACCCTTAAGCTTTGGATCCCGTCCAGGCGGGAATGTCAGCCGTGGCCTTCGGCGCAATTGAATCCCCCTCACCTTGATCCTCTCCCATCCGGGAGAGGAAACAGCAAAGGTCAGCCCTCGTCGAGTAGCCGCAACGACCGCTCCGCCGCGCGTCGCAACGCGGCATCCGATCCGGCACACGCTCGCACCAGGGCGGCCAGCACCTCCGGCGATCGGTCGCCGAGCGCGCCCACCGTCGCGGCGGCGACGCGGCGCATGCGTTCGTCGCCGTCGTCGAGCAGTTGCGTCACGCAACGCGCCGCCGCCGCGCGATCGATCGCCAGACGCGCCAGCGCCGCCAGCCCGGCCAGCCGCAGCTCGATGTCCACCTCGGGTGCCAGCGCGTGCTCGGCCGCCGCCACACACGCCGGCTCGCGCACCTCGAGATCACGCAGGCCGTAGAGCGCCATCTTGCGCTGTGTCGCGGAGCCATGCATCGCCGCATCGATGAGCCGGTCGATCACTGGTCGTCCGTACCGCGCCGCGGACCGGCGGACGAGGTCGAGCGCCGCCCAGCGCAGGTCGCCGTTGTCCAACCCGAGCGTCTCCAGCAACGTGTCGAGCGCCTCGAAGGGCAACGCATCGAGCGCCGCCAACGCGTACGCCGCGCCCCAACGCGCGCGCCACGAGCCCTCAGCCAACCCCGCCCGGAGCATCGGCTCCACGTCGACGCCGCGCCGCGCCAGGCTGGCACAGCACTCGGCCGCCCGCCGCTGGACGAGCGGTCGGGCATCGGTCACACAGGCGAGGAGCGCCGCGCGCTCCTCGGGCGTCGGCGAGCCCTCGGCAGCGGCGAGCGCCGCCAAGGCCTGCACCCGCGTCGCCGAACTTTCGGCCATGAGATCCGCTGCAAGGCTCATCGCGGCACCGCGCCCGTCAGCAGGTCTGGAATCGCCCGCAGCTTGCCAATGCCGAGCACGAAATGGTCGCGCGACGCGAACACCGCTTCGACGCGTTGATTGATGGCCTGCCACTCCAAAGCACAGCCGTGCAGCGCGTCCTCGAGTGCCGCGACCGCACCGGAGTTGGCAATGAAGTCGCCGGCGAAGACGATGCGATCGATGCAGTCGCCGCGCACGCTGAAGTGCGCCTCGAGCACACCGAGCTGAACGCGCGCGGTTGCATGGCGATCGCACTCCGCTGGCTGACTCCGCGCAGCGCATTCCGCGGTAGCCAACGCATCGATGGCGTGCAATTCGTCGGCGAGCAGGGGGCGCGGAATCACCTCGATGCCAAACTGTTCGGCGTAGCCGCGGCGCAGCTGCTCGGCGACCTCTTCCAGGGCGAGGTCGGTGCCCAGCTGCCGGGCCAGCGAGGCCGTCGATTGTTCGCTCCACAGCTCGGCCGGCACCACCCCGTCGGGATCGCAGGCGTCGAGGAAGCGCGGCAGCACGGCGAAGTCGCGCCGATTGGCAATCACGGCCTCGAACAGCATCGCCCCGGCCGCGTTGGTTTCGAACGAGGCGGCCGCAAGGACGGCGCCGCCGACCGTGACCAGGTCCAGGCCGGGGTAGAACGCGTCCACACCCGCCTGCCGGCAGGCCGCGAGGATGCCGCGCACGTAGCGGTTGAGCACCTGATACGGCGCCAGAGCGTACGGATCCTCACCGACCAGCGCGGATCGGTGCGGCAGGATCAGCGACAGGCCGACGAACCCGTCGCCGGCCGGCCACACCCGGCCACCCGAAAGGCGGAAACCGACGCGCACCGCGCCGCCCGCATCGGCGCGCGCCGCCAGGTGATAGCGGCCGATCGCGACCGCGTCACCATCGGCCCCGAAGACGCGCAGCACGGCGCGGCGGTTACTCCCGGGCGCGCTGGCGCACTCGAGCAGGTAGCGGTCCGTCGCCGCCCCGGTAGCCGCGTCGACGCCGGGCTGGACCAGGAAGTCGACCGCGACCATGGCCGTGCCTAGCACCCGCTCCGCCCCCCGCCAAGTCGGGTGATTTACGCCCGCCTTTTCGCTACAGTACCGGCACAGAATGAAACGTGGAGGTTCACCGTGGGGGATGTGAGGACGCGTGGCGCGTGGTTGTGTGCCGGTCTGGTTGTGATGGGGCTCGCCGGCAGTGGCTGTAGTCTTCCACCCTGGGGACGACCTGCTCCCGAGCCGGTGCCGGCGGTGGCGGTGGCCGAGGCGCCGCCCGTGGTCACAGTCAGCGCCCTGCTGTCGTACCGGCTGATCGTCAACCCCGCGCTGGCCGATGCGCCGTCGCGCCTGCTGGTGTTGCACACGCGTGTCGAGGCCTTGGACGAAGGCTGGTTTCGCTTCGATCCGGCCAGCGCGCAGATCCAACTGCCCGACGGCACCGTCGGGCACGCCTTCGATCTAGCGCGGGCCCTCGAGCTCCTTCAGCGCACCGATCTCGGGCTCGGCGACCTCGCCTATCTCGACCGGGCCGGCAGCGACAGCCCGCGCGGCGGCTTGTATGCGGCCCTCAAGCCCGCCCTGACGGACGTTGTCCGCAACGAGCTCCTCGGCCGTGCCGACTTCAGTCGCACGCAGCCGTTGCAGGGTTACCTCGTCGTCGATATCGGCCGGCCGCTGGCTTCACTCCAGGGCGTCGTGCTGGAAGTCGAGGCCGTACGCCTCAGCGATGCCGCCCCGGTGCGCGATCGCTATGAGTTCGCCAGCACCGGCGCGCAGAATCCGATCCCCTAGTCTCAGCCGGCCCGCAAATCGATGGATCGCAAAAGCTGGCTCGAGGAGACCCTGCGCGCAGCCCTGCAGCCGCAGCACCTGGAGGTCTACGACGACAGCGCCCGCCACAAAGGTCATGTCGGCGCGGCCGGCGGCGGCGGCCATTTTCGCGTCGTCATCGTCAGCGAAGCGTTTCGCGATCAGACGCCGGTGGCGCGCCAGCGCGCGGTGTACGCAGTACTCGGCGACGCCATGCACTCGACCATCCACGCCCTCGCCATGCGCACGCTGACGCCCGAAGAGTGGCGCGAAGGTGCGGACGCCTCGCGGCGCGAGCGCTAGAGCAACCCTTCGACAAGCTCAGGGTGAGCGGGAAAGGGCTTCAAATGGAGGAGGGGATCCGCTCATGCTGAGCCCGTCGAAGCATTGGGCGGGGTTCTTCAATGGACTGTCGGCCTTGCGGGGAAGCAGCAACGGGAATTGGGCATGACTGAACCGGTCGACCGGGTCGTCACGGCCAACGGCATGCTTCTGCACTATGTCGAGTGGGGCACGCCGGATCGGCCGGCGATGTTGCTGCTGCACGGCGGCTCGGCGCACGCGCGCTGGTGGGACTTCTGCATCGCGCCGCTGCTCGATCGCTACCGCGTGCTGTCACTCGATTTGCGCGGGCACGGCGACAGCGAGTGGTCGGCTACGGCCGATTACGACCTCGAGACGCATGTCGACGACGTGCTCGCTGTGATCGACGCCCTGGCGCTGCGCGACTTCGTGCTGGTCGGGCATTCCTTTGGCGGCATGGTCGCCCTGGCGACGGCGGCGCGCCCCGAGGCGCAACTGGCTGCCCTCGTCCTGATCGACACCCGCGCGCAGGTCGGCGAGCGCGCCGCGCGGTTCATGGAAGCGCTGCGCAAGATGGCCCACCCGGTGTTCCAATCGGCGGACGATGCCGTGCGCCGCTTCCGCCTGCTGCCGGTGGCGACCGGTGCGAGTCCGGAAGTGCTGGCGCACGTGGCACGCCACGCCATTCGCGAGCGGGACGACGGCACCTGGACACTGAAATTCGACCGCCGCGCCATCGCCAACACCAGGCCCTGCGATCTGACCCCGGCCCTCGCCGCGGTGCGCTGTCCATTGCTGGTCGTGCGCGCGGCCGAGAGCGAGCTGATGTCGCGCGAGGTGCTGGAGGAAATGTGCGCCGCGGTACCCGGCGCGCAAGGCGTCGAGATCGCCGCCTCGCACCACCACATCATGCTCGATCAACCGCTGGCCCTCGCCGCGGCACTGAACCGCTTTCTCGGCCCGTGACGGCGCGCGGCGGCGCGATTGCCCGCGCCGTTGCAGCCGTGTAAGCATCCCCAACCCAATGGCCCCGCGGAGCGATTTCATCGACGTGCGCGGCGTGCGCACGCACGTGCGACAGGCCGGCCGCGGCCGGCCGCTGCTGGTGCTGCACCCGGAGTTCGGCGCCGACCTGTGGTCGCCGTACCACGACGATCTCGCCGCGCGCTTCCGCGTCATCGCGCCCGACCATCCGGGGTTCGGCAAGAGCGACCGCCCCGACTGGCTCGACCATGTCGACGACCTGGTATTCCACTACCTCGACCTGCTCGACGCCCTGGCGATCGAGCGCGTCTCGATCGTCGGCACCTCGCTCGGCGGCTGGATCGCGGCCGCCTTTGCCGTCGCGCACCCGGAACGGCTCGACCGCCTCGTCCTCGCAGCGCCGGCCGGCATCAAGGTCGACGGCGTCGAGCGCTTCGACGTCTTTGCCAACCCCATCGAAGAGATCCTGCGCCATCTGTTCCACGACCAGACGCGCGTGGCGCAGATCATTCCGGCCGAGTACGGACCCGACGTGCTGGTGCGCGCCTACCGCGAGTTCACGACGCTGGCGCGGCTGGCGTGGAACCCGTATCTCTACGACCGCAAGCTCCAGGAGCGGCTGCCGCGCGTGACCACGCCGACGCTCATCGTCTGGGGCGAGAACGACGACTTCCTCCCGCCCGCGCACGGCGAGGCCATGGCGGCGCTGCTGCCGTACGCGACGCTGAAGATGTTGCCGGAGTGCGGCCACCTCGCCCCGCTCGAGCAGAGCGCGACGTTCAGCCGATTGGCGCTCGACTTCCTCACCGCCTAGCGATGCAGTTCTACTACTTTCACCTGATGCCGTGGCCGCACCTGCCGGTCGATTTCGACCGGCGCTACCAGTCGGCGTGGGTGACGCTGCCCAATCGCGTCTACGACCCGAAGCGCGGCCAGCGCCTCTACAACGAATACCTCGACGAGCTCGAATACGCCGAAGAGCTCGGCTTCGACGGGCTGGTGGTCAACGAGCACCATCAGAACGCGTACGGCACCATGCCGTCGCCCAACCTCATGGCCGCGGCGCTGGTGCGGCGCACGCGTCGCGCCAAGATCGCCATCCTCGGCAACGCCATCGCCCTGCGCGATCAGCCGATGCGGGTGGCGGAGGAGATCGCCATGCTCGACGTCATGTCGGGCGGCCGCATCATCTCCGGCTTCGTTCGCGGCATCGGCTGCGAGCACCTCTCGCTCGGCGTCAACCCGACGTACTCACGCGAGCGGTTCTACGAAGCGCACGACCTGATTGTGCGCGCCTGGACCGAGGACGGCCCGTTCTGCTTCGAAGGCAAACACTTCCGTGTCCGCTACGCCAACATCTGGCCGCGCCCGCTGCAGCAGCCGCACCCGCCGGTGTGGCTGCCCTCGCAGGGCAGCCCGGAGACGATCGAGTTCGGCGCCCAGCACCGCTACCCCTTCCTCACCGTCTTCACCTCGTACACCCAGACGCGGCGTCTGCTCGAAGAGTACCGCGCGGCCGCGGAGCGCAACGGCTATCACGCCCCGCCGCAACAGCTCGGCTTCGCGGTGCCGACCTACGTCGCCGAAACCGATGCCAAGGCGCGGCGCGAGTCGCAGGCCCACTTCGAGTGGCTTTTCCACCGCGGCCTGAAGATCCCGCCGCACTTCCTGGTGCCGCCCGGCTATCTGAGCGAGGAATCGCTGCGCAAGTTCCTCTCCGCCGGTATGCGTGCGGCGTCCGAGTTGAGCTTCGCCGAGCTGGAGCGCGACGGGTACATTCTGTTCGGCAGCCCGGCCACCGTGCGCGACCGGCTGAAGGAAGTCGAGAAGGAGCTCGGCGTCGGCCTGTTCGTCGGCGGCGGGCGCATCGGCGACATGCCGCGCCACAAGGCGATCAAGAGTGCCGAGCTGTTCGCGCGCGAGGTGATGCCGCATTTCCGCAGGCGCCCCAAGCCCGGCGCTGGCAAGCGGTCGGCGCGGAAGGTGGCCGCCCGATGAGAAAGATCGAATCCAAGCTGCGCACCGGCGACGCCGCCTTCCGCGCCAATGCCGCGCGCATGCAGGGGCTGGTGACCGAGCTGCGCGAACGGCTGGCGGCGGCGCGCGCCGGCGGGCCGGCCGACGTGCGCGCGCGGCATGCGGAGCGCGGCAAGCTGCTGGCGCGCGAGCGCATCGAGGCGCTGATCGATCCCGGCACGCCGTTCCTCGAGCTGTCGTCGCTCGCCGCTTACGGCATGTACGGCGGCGACGCGCCGGGCGCCGGCATGATCACCGGCATCGGCACCATCCATCAGCGCCAGACGGTGATCGTCGCCAACGACGCGACCGTAAAGGGCGGCACCTACTTCCCGATGACGGTGAAGAAACACCTGCGCGCCCAGGAGATCGCCCTCGAGAACCGCCTGCCCTGCGTCTACCTGGTCGACTCCGGCGGCGCCTTCCTGCCCCTGCAAGCGGAGATCTTCCCCGACCGCGAGCACTTCGGCCGCATCTTCTACAACCAGGCGCGCCTGTCGGCGCAGGCGATTCCGCAGATCGCTGTCGTGCTCGGCTCGTGCACGGCGGGCGGCGCGTACGTGCCGGCGATGTGCGACGAGAACGTCATCGTGCGCGGCACCGGCACGATCTTTCTCGGCGGACCGCCGCTGGTCAAAGCGGCAACCGGCGAAGAGGTCACGGCGGAGGACCTCGGCGGCGGCGACGTGCACACGCGCATCTCGGGCGTCTCCGACCACCTGGCACGCGACGATCGTGACGCCGTCGCCATCACGCGCCGCATCTTCTCGACGCTCGGGCGCGCGCCGACGCCGGCGATTGCGCCGCATACTGCGGAGGATCCCGCCTACGATCCAGCCGAGCTCTACGGCATCATCCCGGCCGACCCGCGCACGCCGTACGACATCCGCGAGCTCATCGCGCGCCTGGTCGACGGCAGCCGGCTGCACGAGTTCAAGGCGCTGTACGGCGCCACGCTGGTCACCGGCTTCGCCCACATCCACGGCTACCCGGTCGGCATCGTCGCCAACAACGGCGTCTTGTTCTCCGAATCGGCGCTCAAGGGCACCCACTTTATCGAGATGTGCTGCCAGCGCCGCATTCCGCTGCTGTTCCTGCAGAACATCACCGGCTTCATGGTCGGCAAGCGCTACGAGCACGGCGGCATTGCCAAGGACGGCGCCAAGATGGTGCACGCGGTGGCGACGGCCGAGGTGCCGAAGCTGACCGTCATCGTCGGCGCCTCGAACGGCGCGGGCAACTACGGCATGTGCGGCCGCGCCTACAGCCCGCGCTTCCTGTTCATGTGGCCGAACGGGCGCATCTCGGTCATGGGTGGCGAGCAGGCGGCGAGCACGTTGCTGACGGTCAAATTGCAGCAGCTCGCCGCCAAGGGACAGAGCCTGTCGGAGGCCGAACAGGAGGCCTTCGTCGCGCCGATCCGCAACAAGTACGAAGACGAAGGCAACCCCTACTACTCGAGCGCGCGGCTGTGGGACGACGGCATCATCGACCCGGCCGACACGCGCGACGTGCTCGGCCTGGCGCTGGCGGCGGCGGTCAACGCGCCGATCCCCGAAACGCGCGTCGGCGTCTATCGCATGTGACGCTGGCGATCACTGGTTGAAAAGCGTAGAGGAAGCCCGCCCGAGGCCCGCACCATGTTCACTCGAATCCTGATCGCCAACCGCGGCGAGATCGCCATCCGCATTGCCCGCGCTTGCCGCGAGATGGGCATCGAGACGGTCGCCGTCTACTCCGAGGCCGACGCGCAGGCGCCGCACGTGCGCGCCGCGGATCACGCCGCCTGCGTCGGCCCGGCGCCGAGCCAGGAGAGCTACCTCAACATCGCCGCCGTCCTCGACGCCGCGCGCGCCACCGGCGCCGATGCGATCCACCCCGGTTACGGGTTTCTCTCCGAGAACTCGGGCTTCGCCCAGGCCGTGCGCGAGGCGGGCTTGATCTTCAACGGCCCGCCGCCCGAGGCCATTGCCGCCATGGGCAACAAGACGCGCGCGCGCGACATCGTCGTAGCCGCCGGCGTGCCCGTGGTCCCGGCCGTACAGGATCCGCCGGCCGACCCCGCCGCACTGCGCGCCGCGGCCGAGCAGCTCGGCTTTCCGCTGCTGATCAAGGCCGTCGCCGGCGGCGGCGGCAAGGGCATGCGCATCGTGCGCGCCGTGGCCGATCTGGCGACGGCCTATGCCGCTGCCGAACGCGAGGCACGCGCGGCATTCGGCGACGGGCGTCTGTTCCTCGAGCGCTACTTCGAACGGCCGCGGCACATTGAAGTGCAGGTCCTCGCCGACCAGCACGGGAGGATCGTCCACCTCGGCGAGCGCGAGTGCTCGATTCAGCGTCGCTACCAGAAGATCGTCGAGGAATCGCCCTCCCCCGCCGTTGACGCGGCACTGCGCGAGCGCCTGACCGCGGCAGCGATCGCGGCGGCGCGCAGCGTCAACTACGCCAACGCAGGCACCGTCGAGTTTCTGCTCACCGACAGCGGCGAGTTCTACTTTCTCGAGATGAACACCCGGTTGCAGGTCGAGCACCCGGTCACCGAGTGGGTCACCGGCGTCGACCTGGTGCAGGCGCAGATCCGCATCGCCGCCGGTGAGAAGCTCTGGCTGCGCCAGGAGGAGCTGACCCCGCGCGGCCACGCCATCGAGTGCCGCGTCTATGCCGAGGATCCGGCGCAGGGCTTCCTGCCCAGCCCGGGGCGCATCGCCGTGCTCGACGAGCCGCGCGCGCCCGGTGTGCGCGTCGACTCGGGTATCGTCGCCGACTACGACGTGCCGCTGCACTACGACCCGATGCTCGCCAAGCTCTCGGTGTGGAGCGCCGATCGCGAGGCGGCGCGCCAGCGCATGGTCGCCGCGCTGCGTGACTACGTCGTGCTCGGCATCACCACCAACATCCCGTTCCTCATCGACCTCCTGCAGCACCCTCGCTTCGCCGACGGCGCGACACACACCCATTTCATAGCCGAGCATGTCCCGTCGTGGCGCCCGCGCGCGGCGCACGTCGACCTGGCCGCGATCGCCGCCGCCCTGCACACCGTGCTGGCCCCCACCGCGGCGCGGGGACGCGCCACGGCCGTCGAGACGCCGTCGCCCTGGCAGACGCTCGGCCCGTGGCGCATGGGCAGCGGCAGCTGAGCTATGGAGCACACCTTCCGACACGGCGACCGCCACTTGGCGGTCGAGCTCAACGCCCTCGGCGACGGCGCCTATCGCGTCACGGTCGACGGCGAGGCGCTCGACGCGCACGCGGCGCTGCTCGATCCGTCGTCGCTGCGCCTGGTCATCGGCGGCCGCGCGCGCACGGTGCGCATTGCCCGCGTCGGGCAGACGTACCATGTCGCCCTCGACGGCGAGGTCTACGTGCTGACCCCGGAGGCGAGCGCCGCGGCCCACGCGGGCACCGGCACGCTGGCGGTGCCGCAGATCATCGCCCCGATGCCCGGCAAGGTCCTGCAGCTGCTCGTGCAGGAAGGTCAAGAAGTCGCGGCCGGCGACGGCCTGCTCATCCTCGAAGCGATGAAGATGGAGAACCGCATCACCGCCGACGCCGCCGCCATCGTGCGCGCCGTCCACGTCGCCGAAGGCCAGATGGTCGACGGCGGCATGGTGATGCTCGAGCTCGAGTTCATCGAAACCGCCTGACCTGCCTGCGTACTGCGTTTCACGACTCCAGCAACGTATCGAACGAGGGTTCCTTCTCCCGGATGGGAGAAGGCCAGGATGAGGGGGATACGCTTGATCGGCGAAGCCACCCGTGGCTTTGTCGGCCCCGAATCTGTGGCCTTCGGCGCCATTGATTCCCCCTCACCTTGATCCTCTCCCATCCGGGAGAGGAAACCGGAGCCTCACACGAGCAGCTCGATCAACACCTCCGCCGCCTGCGCCGCGCCGTCGGTCGCAATCTTCGGCACACGGCGCGGCTGCGCGAAGATCGCCTCCAACGCCTCATTCCATCGCCCACCGTACAGGTCGTCATTGCTGATGAACGCGTTGGGCAAGTGCGCCTCGATGCCCGCGACCAGGCAGGGATACTCGGCGAACGATCCGCGCGAGGTGTAGATCATCGGCGTCGCATTAGCGATGCACTCGGCGACGATGCCGTAGCCGGGCTTGGTCATCACGGCGTCGCAAGCTGCGACGAGGTCCTCGTAGCGCAGCCCCGCCTGCGCCAGGTCGCGGTTGCTGACCACGCGGCAGCTCGCCGGTGACGGGCGGTCGCCGAGCACCGCGTCGGTGGTGACGAACCCCACGCCGGGCGGCGGCGCGGGCGCCTGAGCAAGCGCCAGGCCCATGCCGCCGAACGAGAGCAGCACCAGACGATCCTTCGGACTCAAAGCGAGCGCGCCGCGCGTTTGCAACCGCGTCGCCGTCGCATGGCGCGCCACCAGACGGAGGTCGCGCCGGTGTGGAAAGGCGCTCAGGTCGCCGTACATCGGCAGGCGCAGGAGCAAGTCCGAGCGGCCGTACGACCCGCGCAGGTGGTCGACGACGTAGCCGTACTGCGGAAACTCGCGCGCGTAGTCGGCGTAGATCCAATCCCACGAAAAGTTCGCCATCCCGATGCCGGGCACACCGAGCCGTGCGGCGACGTCGAACGCCAGGCCGGGAATGTCGGCGAAGACCAGGGCCGGTCGCCGCTCGGCCAGGGCCGCGAGCTCGGACTCGATCAGCGCGGGCGCGTTGGCCGCGATCGCGGCGTAGGCGCGCAGCGAGGCTTCGGGGTCGACGGTCAGGCTGTCGGACTGCACCGCGCCGACATCGAGCTGGCAGGTGCCGTGCGCGAACGCGCCGCCGAGGTTGAACTCGAAAAACTCGCGCCCGAGCGGCGTGCGCACGATCAGCTCGAGGTCGGGCTGCCGCGTGCGCAGGGCGCGCAGCACTTCGATCGAGCGCGTCGCGTGGCCAAAGCCGTGGCCGGATATGTAGCAGGCGATCGCCGTCAACGCGGCGGGTCCCAGGTCACCACGACTTTGCCCACCGAGCGCCGGCTCTCGAGAAACTCGTGCGCCTGGGCGATCTGCGCCGCCGTGTAGCGCCCGCCGACGGTCGGCGTGAGCTCGCCGCGCAGCGTCAGGTCGACCACGGCTTGCAGACAGCGCTGCAGCACGAGCGGGCGCTCGTCGGAGACGCGCAGCATGTTGACGCCGATGACCGACTTGCTGCGCATGAGCAGCGGGATCGGATGCGGGAATCCGAACGACAGCGCGAAGCGCAGCGAGCGCAGGATTTGCAGGCTGCCGGCCTGATGGGCGGCGCCGCCGAAGCAGACGATGCGGCCGCCGGCGGCGAGCAGCTTGATGCCTTTGCGGACCGACGCGCCGCCGATCGAGTCGTAGATCACATCGAGGCCGGCGCTGCCGCGCAGCCGGCGGATCTCCTCGGCGAAGTCGGCGCTCTGGTAGTTGATCGGGTGATCGACGCCGAGCTTGCGCAACAGGTCGAGCTTGGCGTCGGACCCGGCCGTTCCGTACACGATGCAACCGCGCCGCTTGCAGAGTTGGATGAGCAATGTGCCGACACCGCCCGCCGCGGCGTGGATCAGCACGTGATCGCCCTCGTGGTGGCGCACCATCTCCTCGGCCATGAAGTACGCCGTGCAGCCCTGCGTCGGCAGGGCCGCGGCGACGCCGACTTCCATGTCGTCGGGAATCGGTACCGCGGCGCGCGCATCGGTCACCGCCTGCGTCGCATAGCCGCCGAAGCGCGTCAGCGCCGTCACCCGCTGCCCGACCGCGAGCGATGTCACACCGGCGCCCAGCGCATCGACGCGACCGACGACCTCGTAACCGAGGACGGACGGCATGGGCGGCGCGTCCTGGTAGAGGCCGTGCCGGGCCACCACATCGGCGTAGTTGAGACCGAAGGCCTCGGCAGCGATGCGCGCCTCGCCCGCCTTCGGTTCGGGGGCCGGGGTTTCGCGCTGCTCGAACGCCTGCTCGGCCGCGCCGGTGCGGACCAGATAGATTGCCTTCATCGGTTCCTCCTCGCGCGCGGATCTCTATCCCAAGCGCGGCGCGGAGGATAGCCGCTCGCATTGGCGCTGGCGCGAGCCGTCGGGCATGCGCTACAAAGGTCAGATGGCAAACAGCAGTTTCAGCCCAGTCACCATGGTGGTCGCCGCGGCCCTCATGGCAGGAGTCGCCGGCGCGAGCTGGTATATCGCCACCATGCGCGCCGAGAACGAGGCGCTGAAGTGGGAGCTGAGTCAACGTCCGCCGGACACCGCGCCGGCGCCGCAAGCCGCCGCGCCAGCTCCAGCGCAGCAACCCGCCGCCGCGCCCAGGGCCCAGGCTCCCGCGGCGGCCCCGGCCAATGCCCCACCGCGCGTGTTGACCGCCGATCAACGCACCGCGATGCTCGAGAAGTTGAAGACCGAGACCGGCTTCGACCGCTTCGTGTGGTTCACCAACGCCCCCAACAACCCGGAGTCCGCCAACTTCCAAAAGGCCATCCAGAGCGTCTTCGAGGAGGCGGGGTGGGAAGTGCGCGGCAGCGCGCCCGCCAGCTTCTCCCTGCGCGCCGGCATCTACTTCCTCATGGCCGAGGAAGAGCCGCCGCAATATGTGACGACGGCGCTCGCCGCCCTCGAAGCGGCCAACCTCACCGTCACGGCCGGCCGCGGCTACCGCGAATTCCACGCCAGCCGCAAAGCCGCCGACCCCAACTGGCGCGGCTTCGACTTCGCCAACGACCAGACCTACATCATCGCCGTCGGCTCACAGCCCGCATCGTAAGGACCTGCTTCGCTCACCACGAAGGGCGCGAAGAGCACGAAGGAAGAACAAACAGAGGCACCTTCACGTCTGAATCTGGGCCTACTTCGTGACCTTCGTGCTCTTCGTGGTGAACTTTTCTTCCCATCGGGTCAAGGAACCGGCACCAGCTTAAACACCTCGCCGCCGAGATCGACCACATACAACTCCCCGCGCGCATCCTCGCCGAAGCTCGAGATTTCTCGAATACTCAACCCGCCGCCGGGGGCGACCTCGGCGGTCCAGTCGTGCTGGGCGCTCGCCCTGCCCTCTGCCAGCACGAAGCTGCGGATGAAGGCGGTGCCGTAGTCGCCGTAGAAGTACGTGCCGCGCAGGTCGGGCAGCGCACACCCGCGGTAGACGAACCCGCCGGTGACCGAGAACCCGTCGGTGCGACCGTACGTCAGCACGGGAGCAGTGAACCCATCGGCCGGGTTGGGGCATTCCGGCAATGGCGGCGGGTCGTAACAGGCGTCGCCTTCGAAGACGTCCCAACCGTAGTTCTCGCCGCCCGTGCTCGCCGCCGGTTGGACGTCGATCTCCTCGAAGCGTTGCTGGCCGACGTCGCCGATGTACAGATCGCCGAGCAGTCGGTCGAAGCTGAAGCGCCACGGGTTGCGCAACCCCTTGGCCCAGATCAGGCCGAGCGGCATCCCGCGATCGGCGCGCGGGTTGCTGGGCGGCACTGCGTAGTACGGCGCTTCGTCTACATCGACATCGAGGCGGAGCAGCTTGCCGAGCAGACTGGCGTCATCCTGCGCCACCTCGTTTGGATCGCCGCCAAAGCCACCGTCGCCCATGCCGACGTAGAGATAGCCGTCCGGACCAAACGCCACCTGGCCGCCGTTGTGGTTGGCGAACGGCTGGTCGATGGTCAGCAGAATGCGCTCGGTGGCGGGATCGACGCGGTTGCGGTCGTTGCCGACTTCGAAGCGGGAAATCACGGTGTCGCCGCTGCGGTTGGTATAGTCGACGAAGAAGCGCCCGTTGCGTTCGAAATCGGGATGGAACGCGAGTCCCAGGAGCCCCCGCTCGGTGCAACACGACACGCGCGACGCGATGTCGAGAAACGCCGTCGGCAGCACGCCGCCATCCACGAGGATGCGGATGCGGCCCGGCTGCTCGACGACAAAGACGCGATGCGGATCGAGCCGCGGCGCCGTCACGTGCAAGGGTTGATCGAGACCGGCGGCGATGCGTACCGCGGTCAACGCCGTACCCGGAACCGGCGCGACACCTGCGCACGGGTTCCCACCGGGCTCCAGGTCGCAGTCGGCGCTGCACCCATCGCCGCCGGCGCGATTCCCGTCGTCGCACTCCTCATCCTCATCCGCGCGCCCATCGCCACAACCCGGCAGCGGCGTCGGCGTGATGGTGGGCATCAAGGTCGGCGTCGACGTGCCGGGAACACAGCCATCGAGCGCGGCCTTCACCGCCGCCACCAGCTCATCGACCGACACGATGCCATCGTCGCCCAGATCCGCGGCGGTGCACTCCTCGAGCGCGATCGCACCGAGCGCCACATCGACACTGCGCACCAGCTCGTCGATCGCGACCTGCGCGTCGCCGTTGCAATCCCCCGCGCACGCGGCCCACCCCGCCGTCGGACACATCACTGCCGCGGCAATCAGCCCCAGGATCACAATGCGCATGACGATGTTCTTACGCTTCCCCCGACCTCTCGCAACTGGCCCGCCCACTCTGAATCCGGCCTCTTCCCCCTCGACGGGGGAAGATCGAGATGGGGGTGATCAAACGCTCGGCTTCCGCTTTCCTGCCACCACTCATTCATCAGAATTCCGAAATGCAATCTTGACGACCCCTTCAGTCGAAGGGTTCCGGTTTTTTCCACGAGCTGATAAGCGCGCCCCATGAGCAGCTTCTTCAGCGCCGCGTTCCTGTTCCTCTTCTTCATCGCCGCCTTGTTCGTCGGCGCCAAGTTCCTGCCCGGCGTCGCCGCGCAAGGCCGCGAAGAGCCCGACGGCACGCGCTGGACCTACCGCATCAACGGCATGGCCCTCTTCATCGCCACGCACATCTTCGTCGCCACCGGCACGTTGGTCTTCGACCTTTCGTTGGCGCCGCTGATCGATCACTTCTGGTCGTTCTTCCTGGTCGCCAACCTGTTCTCGATCGCCTGCGGCTACTGGCTCAACAGGCGCGCAAAACTCAGCGCAGACGACAGGCGGCAACTCTCACTCGCGCACAAGTTCATGGGCCTCGAGCTCAACCCGCGCTGTGCCGGCGTCGACCTCAAGATGTTCGCCTACGAGCCGTCGCTGATCGGTCTGGGCCTGTTGGTGACTGCGTTCGCCTACGCGCAGTTCGAGCGCCACGGAACGATCACGCCGCAGATGGGTCTGTTCCAGATGTTCTGGTGGGTCTACTTGTTCACGCACTACTACTACGAAGAATTCATGATCACGACCTGGGACGTCATCGCCGAGAACTTCGGCTTCGGCCTGATCTGGGGCGACCTCGTGCTGGTGCCGTTCTTCTACAGCATTGGCGGCTGGTACCTGGTCGACAACCTGCATCCGATGTCCGGCTGGGCGATCACCATGGTCGGCCTGCTCTACCTCTCCGGCCTGTGGATCTTCCGCAGCTCCAACGCCCAGAAGCACCGCTTCAAGAAAGATCCCCACACCCTCATCTGGGGCGCCCCCGCCCAAACCCTCGACGGCAAGCTCCTCACCTCGGGCTGGTGGGGCCTCGGCCGCCACCTCAACTACACCGGCGAAATCCTCGTCTACACCGCCATCGCCCTCACCACCGGCTTCGTCTCATGGGTCCCGTACCTGCTGCCACTGTGGATGTGCGCCCTCCTAGCCCACCGCGCCCTCCGCGACGACCGTCGCTGCCGCGCCAAATACGGGGAGCTGTGGGAGCGGTACTGCCAGCGCGCGACGTTCCGATTGGTACCGTTCCTCTACTGAGAGCTCACTGCGTGTAGGTCGCGGTGTTCTCGGCGCTCGAACAGGTTACGGTGCTTCCGTCGATACGCTGCGTCGGCTGGAAGAGCAGGCCGCAGCTGCCATTGCCGACACCGTCGTCGAACACGTCGCAATCGACCTGTCAGCCCTTCCATGTCGGTGAGCTCCATACAGACCCTGCAATCAACCTGGCGATCGATACAGGACCAAGGGGACGTACTTAATTCGTTACTTTGAGCCCTCGCTGATCGTCCGGGGGCCTCCCAGTTCGTCGCCAGGCATCGGCGCTGTGAAGCGTGGGCATCCCCAGATGTCCGGTGTTGTTTCGCGCGACATGTCTGTTTCGCGCGCTTGAAAGACACAACGGCCCACAGTGCGAGGTTTGGCATGCGGGAGAGAGCGGCCATCCGGCATTGCGCCCAGGTGGGTCGGGTAAAGCGTTCCGTCAACGACTCAAGCTTGTCCGGGCTATCCGCCGGATTGCACCGAACGGGGTGGACTGCGTGGCGCGGCGGACCTCCGATCCCCCGCAGGGCTCGCGCACGCCGCGCTGCAGCGCCGCTTGACCGAACTTCTCTCGGGTTGATAGACGGCGGACCGGGATTCATGCGGATGGTCGAGCCGCGGCGGCGTGGCTCCCCGACCGGTTGGAGGGCGTACCGTGATATGCAAGCTGACCCATAAGTCTCTGTCCCGGCTGGCCAGCCTCGCCGTCGCCATGGTGGGGCTGGCGATCGCAGGTCGCGCAGCCGAGGCGACGGTGGCCAACTGGAACAACTTTTCGACGCCCTTCGCCGGTCGCTACCAGTTCGCTGCCGCCGCTTGCAGCGGCGTTACCGTGGTGTTCGGGGGCTTTGATGGCAGCCAGGCGCTCGGCGACACCTGGCTGCTGTCCGGGCAGACGTGGATCCCAGCCGCCATAGGCGATCCCGAGCGGCCGAGCCCGCGCTGGGGGGCGGCCATGGCATGCGACGAGGCGACGAACACCTGGCTGCTCTTCGGCGGCACCGCCAACGGAACCAGTCCATTGGCCGACGATGCCACCTATCGCTTCGATGGCGCGTCATGGACCCGACTGGATACGCCTGGCAGTCCCAGGCGGTACTTCCACGCGCTAGCCTACGACAGCGACACCCAGCAGTTCACGCTCGTCGGCGGTATCGACGGCACCGGGGTGAAGGCGGACACGTGGCGCTGGAACGGCTCGCAGTGGACCGTGCAAGCGACCTCGGGCATCACGGCGCGCCGCGGCCTTGGGCTCGCCTACGACACCTTCAAGCACCGCCTCGTCCTCTATGGCGGCGGGGCGGGCTTCAACGTCACCGACGATGCGTTCGAGCTCAAGAGCGGCAGCAATACCTGGACCCCGATCTGCACCAACTGCACCGGTGCCGGGCGCGTCTTTCACGCCATGGCGTTCGACCCGAAGCAGCATGGCGTGGTGCTCTTTGGCGGCCAGAAAGGCCCCACGTTCTTCAACGACGCCTGGTTGCTGAGCGGCTTCACGTCCACCAAGATTCCCGCTGCGGGCCAGACCCCTTCGGCGCGCAGCGGGCACGCTCTCGCATACAGTGTCGATCGAACGATCCTGATTGGCGGGGCGAGCGGCTCCGGGCCGGTGTCCGACGTCACCTGGGAGACGATCGTCAGCGGCAACCCGTGCGCAACCACAGCGACAGAGTGCTCGCATAGCTCATGCGTCGACGGGGTATGCTGCAAGACGTCGTGCAGCGAGGACTGTCGGCGCTGCGACACGACGAACGGAAACTTCGTGCCGCCGGTGCAGGACGGCGTCTGCCGCCCGTTCTTCACCGATAACACCGATTGCCGCTCGACGAGTCGCGAATGCGTCGGCAAGTGCGTCAAACCGGGGCAGTGTCAGTACCCCGGCACCACCACCCGTTGCGGCAGCCCGCAACGCTGCCTGGCCTGCAATCCGATGGATGGGAAGTGCGACCAGATGCCGTTCGACCATGACGATCCGCAATGCACGCCGCCACCCGGAACGCCGGCACCCGCCTGTAGCGACGCCGACATCTCCTGCCGCACCTACGGTACCCCTGCGCCCCAGCGGCGCTGCCTGGCGGTGCGGGAGTGCGGCTGGCGCTGGACCGACTGCGACAACTACATCACCAACAACTGCGATTTCTTCCAGTAGGGGAAGGGGGGGCGGCGATGTCACGAATCCGGCTGATCTGTGTTGCACTTCTCTGGATGGTGTCAGTGGCACTCGCACCGGGTGCATGGATGGGGTGTAAGTTCCGCGTCGACTCCGTCATCCTCTCTGAGCGACAAATCGAGGTGAAGCTCGCCGTTGACCCGGAATGCATCTCGAAGGTGACCATCGCCTACGCCAAGGTCTCCGGCGATCAGCAGGGCGAGATCAAGTACGACAGACCATCGATGGGATGGGACACGTTCGTATACTACTACCCCATCAAGTACAGCACGGATTACCTGCTCGTGTCCGTCGCTGGCTACGACGACAACGGCCATCTCCTGTGCTTCGGGCGAGCCGAGTCCGTCAACGGCAGCGACGTGACGATCAAGGTGCACTCGAAGATCCCCTGGCCGGCCTGACGCGGGCGGCCGGACGTCGCCCGGACTAGAAAGTAACACCGAAGATCGCGAGGGACAGGGGGACGTACTTACTTTCTTAGTTTGACGCCTCGCTGATCCTCCGGGAGCGCCCCCAATTCGTCGCCACCTGTGATCTATCCAATGGGGAACGTTGGGGGCGGAAGGGGCGAATCGCCAAAGGGCGATGATCGCTCAAGCGACGGGGAAGCCCGCGGCGCGTCGCCGCGGTCGGGCGCCCTCATGGCGGAGTCCCGAAGATTCGGGAGGAGCGCCCTGCAGCAGACGAGTACAGATCCGCGCCTCCGGCGATTGCGTCGGTCGTCCGTTCCCTGCGCCGGCATCGATGATTCGACAAGCACGCCGTGCCCACGATACTTCGTCGACGTCGAGAAGAAACACTTCACCTGCCGTCGTGCCGGCGGCGACCACTCCGGCGGTGGGACTGGCACTCAGGGCGCCGACCTCATTTTCTCCGAGTGACAGCTTTCCCAGCGACGCCCAGCCGTCCGCGGCGAACATCTCGACCGACCCGTCCTTGCAGCCGGCGACGAGCATTCGGCCGTCGTTGCGAAAGGCGATCGACGACACCTGCGGGCAGCTGGCGGCGAACGTCTGCACTTCTCCGGAACGCGCCGAGCTCACCACTGCCAAGTCCTCGCCGTCGTAGTCGGCGACGACGAGGCGGTGTCCGTCGGGAGAGAAGTCGAGATCGATCGCCGTCCAGTGGAACTTCCACTCCGCCAGGCGGGCACCGGAGGGAATGTTCCAGATCCGGACCCGGCCACTGTTGTCGGCCGCAGCGAGCATGTCTCCGCGGCGCGAAAAGCGGAGGCGCAAAACGAGCCCCAAGGCATCGCCGCCCGCGCCTGTCGTATCCAAGGAAGTCGGGGGCGCGCTGCCCGCCGTGTTCCACCATACGACCTTGCCCTGCTCGTCCGCGGCAGCGAGGATTCTTCCGTCGCTCGCGGCGGCGATGGCAGTAACCTGTGCCGGACGCGAGCGCGTCGGGGCAGCGCGTCCATCGGCCAGAGACCAGCTGCCGATGTGACCGACGCCGTCGGCCCAAAAGACGTGTGGGCCGGAGACTGCGATGGCGTTGATCTCCTCCGCGGCGCCCGGCGCGAGGAGCGTCGTCGCGGGCGATTCGCCGGTATCGACGAGCGCCAGCTCGCCGTCGAGAGTGCCGGCGACGACCTGGGCTCCGTCGGCAGTGAAGCTCAGATCGCGAATTGCGCTGCCGGAGACGGTCAGCCTGCGCACGAGCGGTTCGACGAGATCGACGTCCCACACGCGCAGGATCCCCTCGCTGCCGGCGCTGACCAGGCGATGCGACCGCGGCTCGAACGCGAGCGCGAGAATCCGCCCCCCGACGGAGAGATGGGTCGGGCCTTCCTCCGCGACTCGCCAGACGTCGACGAGGCCGCCGGTGCCGGCGGCGTCTTCATTGCCGCCGGCGGCGACGAGCGCGCCGTCCGACGACGAGGCAACTGCGAGCGCTCGGTTGCTGCCCGTCACGCGAGACTTCTCGTCGAGAGTAGTCGCGTCGAATGCCACGACCTCACCGTTGCCGAGCCCCACGATCAGCTCATCATCCGGAGAGAACGCGATCGCGTGCGCAGCTTCCACCTCGACCTGTCGCCCTCGTTCGAGCCGGCCGTCGGCGAAGTCCCAGACGTGGACGATCTCCGTACCTTCGACGAGTGCGAGCAGGCCGCCTGCGGGAGCGAAGGCGGCACCGTTCAGGCGTCGGTTCGACACCGGCAGCGGCGTAGAGACCGGCGGCGATGCTCCCACATCCCACAGGAGCCCGCCCTCCGAGTAGCCGACGGCGAGGAACCGCCCGTCGGGATGCAGCGCGATCGAGTCGACCAGGCCGAGCCCGGAATGACCGAGCAGCACCGGCGGGCTGCCGGCAGCGAGATTCCAGATGCGGACGATTCCGTCCCAACCGCCGCTCACCAGGAGCGAGCCGTCGCCGGAGAACACCAGGTGACTGATCCGGTTCTCGGCCGCTTGCTCCTGCGTTCGCTCGAGCGCCCACGTCTGCGTGTTCCAGAAGGGAGGACCCAGGGGACGTACTTAACTTGTTAGTTTGAGCCCCGCTGATCGTCCGGGGACCGCCCCAGTTTCGTCGCCCGGTCATCGATGCTGTGAGCCGATAGTGGGCATCTCAAGGGTCCCGTAACTATGTCCCGCGCGGCCTTTGGTAGTACGCCCCCCAGACTTGTGTGAGCAGCCCAGAGCGCCTCTTCGCAGAGAGGGACGTAGGGCCGAGTCGGCCGAGTTGGTACAAGTCGGCCCACTCGGTCCTACGTCCCTCTTTGGGCAGACTTAGCGAGTTTCTTCGTGTGTTCGCTTGGGTTATGGAGGAGATCAGGGGATCGTAGCGACCACGGAGGAGTGATGGCAAAGCTCAGTTGTTCGATTTTCGCCAAGGATGCCGACTCCAGTTACAGCACACTGAAAATGCGGTCAGCAACGAGGGTGAAATGGCTGCTTTCTCTCGCGACCGTCGGCTGGGTTATTGGCAACACACTTGGGTGCGCAGGTGCGCGGCCCCAGAAGGATCAATGCAGCAGTCTGACGCCGCCCGCATCGCTGGAGATCCACGTATGGTTGACGAACGACTTCAGCGCTCCTGAAGAAGTGGTACCACCTCTTGAGAACAGCATAGCCGCCGAATTGCTGCACCTGAACCGTAAGGTGAAGCTGGTCAAGAATCGGGCAGGAGTCCCAGATGACGGCCTGCTGCTAAAAGTTGATCTCATCAGGGCGTTTCGCAGCGGGCTCTCAAAGCAAATCGACGTTGATTACCACCTTATTAACAATGCGACCAATCAAGCGCTTCTTGATGATAGAGAGGAACTCGCTTCTAAGTTCGGTTACGGTAAGATTATCCTCGCCATAGGGAACACGGTTGCATACAAGGTCAACCGTGTCCTGATGTGTTTCGACTAGAGTAGCGCTAAGCGACGTTCCGTCAACGACTCCAGCTTGTCCGGGCTATCCGCCTTGTCCGGGCTATCCGCGCGGGTCCATCAGCACCTGACCGCCCTTGGCCATGATCCGCTCCAACCGCGGCGTCGATGCCGTCGACATTGACGTAGAATGCCCAGTCGGACATCGGCACGTCGGCGGGCTTGTCCATCATGCCGCCGAACGGCACGCCGTCGGCCCCGAAGATGCGGTACTTGCCCATCGCGCCCATGTCCTTGGAGTTGATTGTTTCCCAGCCGGGGGCCAAAAGGGGGCCAGGCTACATCTCAGACTCGAAGTCACTGATTTTGTTTGATTGATCGGGCGGAATACCACCGCAGAGAGGGACGTAGGGACGAGTCGGCCGAGTTGGTACAAGTCGGCCCACTCGGTCCTACGTCCCTCTTTGGGCAGACTAAGTCCAAGACGGGTGCTCGCTGCTCTACGTCGGCAAGGATTTCTCCCGCACCGGCATCCAGCCGGCCCTATAGGTACCATCTCGGTTCGCGCGGGAGCTGGCCTGCGAGCTCTCAACGACGAACCCGCGGCTACTGCGCCAGTGCCGCGGACGCCTCGGCCATGTCGCAGGTGACCGGTTCATCATCGAAGGCTCGACGGATCTTTTCGAGCTGCCGGCGCGACGCGGCGGATTGGCGCAGGCGGTGGACCGCCAGGGACGATCGCAGCTCCCACAGTTTGGTTCCTTGACTGCGCGCGGCGGCAATCGCCAGGTCGAGGGTCGCTTCCACCGCGTCGGGCACGGCCCCCGCACGCCGCTGGCACTCGGCCCGCAAGCGATAGGTCTCGGCGATGAACACCATCTCTCCCGTTTGCGCGGCGTGCGCTGCGGACTCTTCGAGCGCGGCTTCTGCTGCGGCCACGTCGTTGGCAGCCAAGCACGCGTCGGCGAGCAGATTGAGATGATTGCTCGTCGCCAGCCTCCCACCCGTGCCGCGCCAGAGATCGATGCCCTCGCGCAGGAGCTTCAGACCACTTTCCACGTTGCCACTGCGCGCCATCGCGTGACCGCACACGATCTGCGCAACCCCTTGCCAGAAGGGAAAGTCGTAGGCCCGTGCCGTGTCGATCGCCTCCTGCGCGATGCCAATGGCGCGCTCCCACTGGCCGGTGTTGTCGGCGTGAAGCGCCGCAAACGTGCACGCGGAAGCTTGATTGAACGGGTGACGCAACGCGCGCGCCATCCGCAGTGCCTCTTCGATGGCTGCGGCAGCCTGCGCAAAGCGGCCCGCGGCAAACGACGCCGCGCCGCGCTGGCACTGCAGCATGACGCTCGGATCGGCCCACAGCGCCGGCCGGTTGTCGGGTGGCGTCAGCGGCATGGGAAAGATCTGCATCGCCGCCACCGCCGCGTCAGCCAAGGCGAGTGATTCCTCGACGGCACCCTGGTACAGGCGCACCTGGCTGAGCGGATTGTGCAGTTGGGCGATCAATGGCGCCGGCAAGCCGATGTGCTCGCCGATGCGAACCAGCTCGATGGCCAGCTGCTCGCCGGCGGCGAGATTGCCGCGCGTTTGCTGGCACGTCGAGAGCGCCAGCACGCAGCTCAACTGCCGCAGCGGGTTGCCGAGCTGCTGCGCCAGGTCGAGCGCGCGTTGGTAGTTGTCGAGCACCTCGGCGGATCCGTAGCCGGACACCGCCAGCACCGACGGCCCGCGCGTCATCAGCAGATCGAGTTGGCGGTCGCGCCGGGCCGCGTCGTCGCCCATGTGTTCGAGCAGTCCCAAGGCGCGATCGAGATAGGCGACGGCTTCGCGATTGGCCCCCTGGGCGGCCGCGGCGGCCGCCGCCTTGTCAAAGAACTCCACCGCGCTAGACGCGTCGCCGCCGAGCTCGAAATGGGAGGCCACCTCGGCGGCAATCTCGCCGACCCTGTCTCCCCACGCGCTGCGCAAGGCAACGGCAATGGCGCCGTGCAGGCGCCGGCGGCGCGTGGTCTCGATGCGCTCGTACAGCACCTGCTGGTAGAGCGCGTGGCTGAAGCGGTACCGCGCACCGAGATCGGGAAGCGTCGCATCGGCACCCTCGCCGGCAGCCAGGAGCCCGTGGCGCCGCGTCAGTTGCGTGCACAACTGTTCGACCTCCTCGCGGTTGCGACCGAGCGCCGCAGCGACGCTCGCAGACCAGAACTGCACGCCGGCAATGCTCGCCGCCTCGAGAACCTCACGCTCACTGTCTGCGAGCGAATCGGCGCGTTGCTCGATCATCGCGCGCAGATTGGGTGGGACATGTCTGGCAATGTCGGAGGCACCGAGCTGCACCGCGCTCGCGGGGAGATCGATGCTGAGCAGCCCGTCTTCGAGGAGCTGATCGACCAGGCGGCCGATGAACAGCGGGTTGCCCTCGCTGCGTTCATGAATCGTCGCGGCGAGCCCGGCGGGCAGGGTGAGCCCGGCGAAGCGCCCGGCGAGATACGCATCGACCGCGTCGCGCGCCAGCGGTTCGAGGGCGATCTCCTCGCATTGGCGGTGCAACAGCAGCTGCTGCTTCAAGCTCTGGAAGGGAGATGAGGCAGGGTACTCGTCGGCATTGCGAAACGTTCCGACGATCAGCAGCCGCGCGGGACCGCGGCGCAGGGCCAGCGCCGCGATCAGCTCCAGCGTGGCGTGATCGCTGAGGTGCAGGTCTTCGAGGAGCAGCACCAGCAGGTGCTGCTCGCTCAGGGCTTCGATTCCGTCGGCGATCTGGCGCAGCATGTGCTCTTGCGTTTCCGCCGGCAGCTCGCGGCGCAATTCCATGCGCTGCTCGGAAGGGAGCAGCCCGGGAATCTGCACGAGCCACGCCGGGGCATGACGCCGCAGGATATCGACGACCAGCGGAGTCCCGATCTCGCGCCCCAGGCGCCCGATCGCTTCGAACACGGGCATGTACGGCTCGCCGGCGCCGAACTGCTCGATGCACTGGCCGCGCGCCAGCAGCACCTCGCTCGGGATCGCTTCTTCGCGCGACGCAGGGCGAACGGCGAACGGCGCAACGAAATGGTCGGCCAGTGTCGTCTTGCCGATCCCCATTTCGCCAGTGACGAAGACAATCTGCCGTTGTCCCCGGCGGGCGCGTTCCAGCGCGGCTTCCAGCTGCGCGAGCTCGCGTTCGCGTCCAACGATCGCGGGCACCGCACCCGCGCCGTCAGCGCACTGCGGAGTCGCCACGCCGATGGGGTGAACACGCGGGGTGAACCGATACCCCGTGCGATGCACCGTCTTGACGTAGCGGGGCTGCTTGGACGACTCCCCCAGCGCGGTGCGCAACTCGCTGATGCATGTGGTCAGGACATACTCGCTGACCGCGTTGCCCTCCCAGACGGTCGCCAGAATCTCGTCCTTCGAGACAACCTCACCGGTGCGACGCAACAGAAGGAGCAACACCTCGAGCGTCTTCGGACGCAACGTGGTGGTGCTGCCCGGACGCGTCAGCAACCGCTGCGCCGGATCGAGTTGGAACGGTCCGAAAGCTACTTGCGCCACTCGGCACGGCTAGCACGACGGACCAGTTCTCCAAAAGATGGGGTCGGCGGGACCTTGAAGGACAGTTGAAAGGATTGCGACAGGACTCCGGCCGCCTATCGGCGAGACCCTGATCGTCCAGCGCCCAGGTATGTCGTCGACGAAATGGCCGAGTCACTGCGCGGCGTTCGCCAGATCGAGCTCCCAGTAGAGAAAGTTCGTCGTCTGATCGAGGATCTCCGTGCGGTGCTGCACGTATGGGACGTGACCGGCACCGGCCCACGAGGTGAGGAAGGAGTCGAGGCCGGCAGCGTTCGCGTCGGTCCACGTCGCCACCGCCCACTGATACGGAACCACCACATCGGACGTACCGTGGAACAGCAAGCTCGGCGCGTCGCCCGCATTCACCGTGCCCCCGAGGCGCGCGCCGGAGAGCGCTACCGCCGCCCCAACCGCGGCCGACGGGGTTTCGGCCGAGTAGAAACC
Organism: uncultured Binatia bacterium (SeqCode); assembly: GCA_964455095.1. Classification (GTDB taxonomy): domain Bacteria; phylum Desulfobacterota; class Binatia; order HRBIN30; family CADEER01; genus CAYVUV01. The sequence continues at coordinate 14,575 of CAYVUV010000272.1, read as the reverse complement.
AACGTTCAGCGCCGTGATCGCGCCGGCGGACGAGCCGCCGATCGCGATGCGCGTTGGGTCGATTCCGTAGAGGGCGGCATTGGTGCGCAGGAACCGGACGGCAGTCTGCGCGTCCTCGCCCGCTTCTCCGATCGCGATCAGGCAGGTCAGGGTCGGCACGCTCGCGGTGCAGCCACCGGGTTCGAGGCGATAGTTGATCGAGACGTTGAAATACCCCTTCCTGGCGAAGGTGCTGGCTTCATCGACGATCTCCGGTGAGCTCTTGTCGCCGCAACAGAACGAACCGCCGTGCACCCACACGATCGCCGGCCGCGCGGTGACGCTGTCGCCGGTGGGCTCGTAGATGTCGAGCTGCAGCGTGACCGTCTGGCCCGAGTTGTTGACCGCGCTGCCGTAGGTCACGTTGGTGGTGGTACTGACGGTGGGGAACACCAGATCGCGATAGCGCAAGGGCGCGGGTCCGGGGGGCGGAATGAACGGGAGCCCGGTCGTCGGCGTCGCCGTCTGCGTGGGCGTCGCGGTTGAGGTGGGCGTTGGGGTGGGCGTGGGCGATGGGCACACACCGGCCGCTGCATCCTTGACGTGGAACCTGGCTCCGTCACCAGTGCCGGTGAAACTCATGCAGTACGCGTTCGTCCCACCGTCGAGTCTGAGCACGGCATTGATGGTTGCCGGGCCGTTCGGGATGGGGATCGGCAATCCTTTCGCCACGACCTTGAGCAGACCGGGCTTGACCTTGGCGACCTTCACCACCGACGGCCCGCTCGGCGCCAACGAGTTCCTGTACTTGAACAGCGTACCCGCACCGTTCGCACTCCAGTTACTCGCGGGCAGCGGCAGCGTGGCGGTATTGGTGCCGTCAGAGAACGTGATCGAGCTGGCGGAGCCAGCAACGGGATTGGAGCCCGCGATGCTGATGGTGGGGTCCTTCGACAGCAACACCAGTTGCGGCGTGCTCTTCAAGAGCAGCGTCTTGCCCGTGATGCCCTGATCGGCGGCGCGCACCTGCGACGCCACAACCCAGAGCGCGCACGATAGTACGACAGCAAACCGCCCCGACGAACGATCGAACCCCATTGGCAGCCCTCCCCCTTGTCATAATCAGGGGACCGAAGGCACAGAGTCAACCCCGTCGCGCGCGGCGGCCTGGCGACATGCCTGGCAATGTCCAACAAGTGTTGCTTTAGTGAGCGACGGGGAGGAGCACGCCATGGCCACGGGCACCGCCAGGGCATCGCGCTTCTGGTCGCCTCGATCGTGGACTCCAGCCGTCGCGCTCGCCGCGCTGCTCGTTTCGGCTGCGGTCAGTGTCGCGCTGGCCGAGGCGTCGTGCTGCAGCGGCGCCGGCGGTTGTTGTGCATCCGGACCGTGCACCTTGGAGTACGGCGCCAGCGGGACCGTGCGCGATGCCGAGACGGGCGAGCCGATCGCCGGCGCGCGCGTCACGGTGAACAACGCGCTCTCGACCACGAGCGCGGCCGACGGCTCGTTCTCGATCCACGGGTCGCGTCCGGATGTGTGCAGCATCGACTACCTGGTCGAGGTCGTCGTCCAGGCGGAGGGTTACAAGACCCATCGAGACCCGCTCCACAGCACCGCGCCGTTGCGTCACCTCAACGTGAACCTCGCCCCGATACCGACCCCGAGTCCGACTCCGAAACGCACTCCGACCCCCGACCCCTGCGGCCTTCCAACCGCCCCACTGTGCCCGATCGGCGAAGAGCCAGAGTGTTTCTCCGGCCAACAATGCGTCGGATGCCGTTGCAAGCCGTGCCTGCCCTGCCCGCCCGGATATTTTTTCACCGACCGGACCAATCACTGCGAATGTACGCACGGATTCCACCGCGTCAGCGGGGTGGTCGCCGAGCGGCCGCCGTGCGAGGGACGGATGCGCGGCGTCACCGTGCGGCTCGAGCCACAGAGCGATACGACCGCGACCAGCATCGGGCCAGACGCCGGCGGGAGCTTCGAGTTCGCGCGCGTCGCGCCGGGCGACCACACACTCACGGTCGAGCCGCGCTGCAATCCGTACGGCTGCTGGGATCCGCTCGTCGTACACGTCGTCGACGAGGACGTCTCGGTCCAGCTGTGCCCGCGCGAAGGTAGCGCCGTGAAGCTGAACGTCGGGCGTGCCGTCGGCGCCCCGGGCAGCAGCACGGTGTTCGACGTGAACCTCGACAGCGGCGCGCGCCCCGTGGCGAGCGTGCGCCACACCGTGTCGTTCGATCCGGAGGCGCCGATCGCCGCGACGAGCGAAGCATCCCCGAATTGCACCCCGAATCCCGCTCTCGATGCCAACGCGGTCTTCACCTTCGCGCCGCCCGGGTGTACGCCGGGCGCAGACTGCCGAGCAATGCGTGCGGCAATCGACAGCAACCAGGGCGCGATTCCCGATGGCAGCCTGTATTCCTGCCAGGTCGATATCTCGACCGAGCCACCGACTTCCTGTTTCAGCGAATTGCGCTGCGGCGATCTGATCATTGCGGGACCGACCGGTGCGCCGCTGGAGGGCACGTGTGAAGACGGCTCGATCACGTCGCAGCTCCCGCTGCCGGAGGTAGACTTCCACTTCGAGGTGCTCCCCGAGCACCCCGCGGTGGGTGAGGCAGTCGAAGTGCGCGTCACCGTGAGCCGCAGCGGCGGGCGGGCGCGGTACTCGCTTTTCGGTGCCGAGCCGATCCTCTCCGGCGACACGTTTCCGCGCTCCGGCGCACCTTCCGGAACGGTCGTCTACCACCTGCAGGCCGAGCACAGCGGCGCCGCGAGCTTGGTGATGTCCGTGACGTACGAGACGGAGCTCGGCTGCCGTGCCGACGATGTCTTCTACGGATACGCGAGCGCCCGCTCCGATCCGTTCGTATTGCGGGTCCTTGCCGCCGACCGTGCCGGCTGTGCCGGCGACTGCGACCATGACGGCCGCGTCATGGTCAACGAAGTGATAGCGGGCATCTCGATCGCGCTCGGCGCGGGCGATCTCGAGACCTGCGACGCCGCCGACAGCGACGGTGACGGCACAGTGGCCATCGACGATCTCACCCGCGCGGTGCGGCGCACGCTCGAAGGCTGTCCGGGCGACAAGGGAGCAGCCGTGCGCTAGGACGCACAAAATAAGCGGTTGCGGGGGCCGGGCATATTGGCGATTCTTCTCGGCGAAGAGGCGGCTGCAATGGACATGGGTGCGGAGAAGCGCGTCGATTTGCTCTGGCCGTTCAGCCACGCTGTGCGGCGCGGGCGACAGCTGGGCAAAGAACCGAGCATGGCATTGCGCCACGGAGGCCACGCGGACAGCATGACCGACCCGATACTGCTCGACGAGCTCGGCGACGCCCATGGACACACCCGCCTGTTGACGGATCGTGTGTTCGAGGGCCTGAGCGTCGCCCTCGTCGTGACGGCGTGCCTGCTGCTCGGGGAAGTGGTCTTCAACTACTCGCGCACGCCCTGGATCCCCACGATCCAGTTGCTGACGCTGATCCTGCTCGCGGCGATGCTGCGGGCGCTGCGACGTCGGCCGGCGCGTGCGACCGTCATCGCAATCGCCTGGCTCGCTCTCGGTTCGATGTGCTTCGGCACCGCGCTGATCGGCACCTTCGACCGCGAGGCCTTCACGACCTCCAGCCTGATGGTCGCGCTGGCAATGACGACCGCGACGCTCCTGCCGTGGGGCGGCAGGGCGCAGCTCGGCGCGGTGACCCCAATGGCCCTGGCGTACGTCTACAATCTCAGCATGGTGGGCATGACGGGAAACGCCTGGGGACCGCGCTTACACCTCGGCGTTGCGGCGGTCCTGGGAGCCTCGGTTTACATTGCGCATCATCTCGAGCGCGAGCGGAGTTCCGTGGCGAAGGAACGCCGGCGGCGGGCGGAGGAAAACCGTCGCCTGTTGGAACAACTGGAGCGCGCGAATCAGACCAAGTCCGAGTTCGTCGCCACCATGTCGCACGAGTTGCGCACCCCGCTCAACGTGATCCTCGGCTACAACGAGCTGCTGGCAGATGGCGCCATGGGCGATCCGACGGCGGAGCAGCGGGATGCCCTCGGGCGGGTGCGCACCAACGCCCTCGAGCTGCTCGAGCTGGTCAATGCCACCCTCGATTTGAACCGGCTCGAAGCCGGGAGCGTGTCCGTCAACGCGCAGACCTTTCAGCTCCGGGAGTTGGTCGACGAGCTCGACGCACAAGTGCGGATGCTGCTCGCGGACGGCGTCGACCTGCGCTGGCGTCTGCAACCCGACCTGCCGTCGATCTGCGGCGATGTGGCGAAGCTGAAGGTGATCCTCAAGAACCTGACGACCAACGCGATCAAGTTCACCAAGCGCGGCAGCGTGACCGTCAGTTTCGACCTGCGCGACAACGCCCTGCTGTTGGAGGTCGCCGATACCGGCATCGGCATGACCGCCGAAGCGGCGCAGATCGTCTTCGAGCCTTTTCAACAGGCCGACGCGTCGATCCAGCGCGACTTCGGCGGGGCCGGCCTCGGCCTGCACATCGTCAGGCGCCTCGTCACCGTCTGGGGCGGGACGATCGACCTCGAGAGCGAACCGGGACAGGGAACGACCATGCGCGTGCGGCTGCCGCAATTGCAGACCAGGGAGCTGCAGCATCGCGACCATTGAGATCAATTGACAAGCGTTGTGTCCACCTTACGGGTTCCCCGCCGGGCTTCCGCCATCGCCCTGAGCGCGGCGATCGTCTGCGGCGCCGTGTTGCGGCTCGTCTGGGTGACCGATATCGAGTACAAGAGCGACGAAGCGCGGATCTTCGCGTCCACGCAGCGCGTCGGCCGAACCGAGGGCTTGCCGCCGGTCGGACATCGCTCCAGCGTCGGGATACCGTTTCCCGGCCTGAGTACCTGGTCCTTCATCGTCCTCGCACGCGCGCTCGGTTCGAACGATCCGCCAACTCTGGCACGCGGCGTTCAACTGCTCAGCGTGGCGGCCATCGCACTCCTGGTCGCTTTCGCCGTGCGCGCGGTGCCACGGCAGGAGCGCGAGGTGTGGCTGTGGGCGGCGGCGCTCGCGGCCGTCAACCCACTCGCCGTTCTCTATCACCGCAAGATCTGGGAGCCGTCGCTGGTGCCGCTGTTCAGCGTCCTGACGATCGCCAGCTGGTGGTTTCGCCAACGCCGCATGGGGGCATTTCTCTGGGGACTGGTCGGGGCGCTTCCCGGACAACTGCACTTCTCTGGCTTCGCCTTCACCGCCGCGCTGGTCGGCTGGACAGCGCTCTTCGAGCGCCGTCGCGTCGACTGGCTGAGCTGGGCAGCCGGGAGCTGTATCGGGATCCTGCCGATGATTCCCTGGATCCGATACATGTGGGAGCTGAGTCCCACGTCCGTCAGCTCGCTCGGCGCGATTCACCCCGTTCGTGCCGAGTTCTGGATGCGCTGGGTTGCGGAGCCGATCGGAATCGGTGTGGAGTACTCCCTCGGCCCGCAATTCGGCGACTTCCTCGGTTTCCCGATCGTGTACGGCCGCTCGACCTACCTGACAGCGATCGTCTACGCCGCGACCATCGCGGTCGGGGCCTCGATCCTCGCGCGCGCTCTGATGTGGATCGCGCGCCAACGCCACTGCCTCCGCGACCTCTGGGTCGGAAGAGAATCGTCAACTGCGTTGGCGCAGAGCGCCGCGCTGTGGGGCTTCGGAATCCTCCTCACCGCCTGCACGGTCCGCATACCGCACCACTACTTGATCGCCGCGTTCCCGCTCGGCTTCGTATGGTTGGCACGGATGGCGCTCTTGCCTGCCACGGGCGGGTCGGCGCCGGCACCGCTCGGCCGCATCCTGCTGGCCGCTACCTGCGTGCTGCAGCTGCTGCTGTCGGCGAGCTTCCTGAGCTACATCCACGTCAATCAGGGCGCCGCCAGCGGACCGTACGGGCGAGCGTGGGCCGCGCAACAGACCCCACCCGGCGCGCCGCGCTGACCATCGCCGCTGCAGGTGGGAACCGCTTGATCACCGAGGTCCTTTGTTCCCCGGGTCAGCTCCCGGCAGGTAGCCGAGCTGGCGCATCCTCTCGAGCGTCGCTTCGTCCTTCTTGACGACCCCCGGCTCGAATCGATCGCGCAGCGCCTGCTCCAGCTCGCCGCGTATCTCGGGCTCGGAGTCATAGAGGTTGTTGAGCTCCGCCGGGTCCTTGGAGAGGTCGAAGAGCAGCTTCCGGCCTCCCCTGGCAACCAACAGCAGTTTCCAGTCGCGGCTTCTCGCCATCTCCCATCCTTCCCACTTGGCGAAGGCAAAGGCGGGGGGTTTGCCGCGTAAACTTCGCCCGTTCAGCAGCGGCAACACGTCCGGTTTCACGCCGACGGTCTCGATGATGGTGGGAAAGATGTCGATGCTCTGCGCCGGTTCCGCGACGCGCTCTCCCTTCTTTTGGGACGGATACTTGATGATGAGGGGAACGTGAATCTCGCTGTTGAACAAGTTGGCCGAGTGGGTCCAACTGCCGTGCTCGCGCAGGCTTTCCCCGTGGTCGGCGCTGAGGACGACCAGGGACGAATCAAACAGCTGCTGCGCGTGCAGGAAGTCGAGAAGATCCCCCAGCGATGTGTCGACGTAGAGAATCTCCGCGTCGTAGAGCTCGGTCCAGTACGCGCGCTCGGGTTCGCCGGGCCTGAACTCCGGGCGGTTGATGAACCGCCGGATGTCGCCGGTGACCGGGGTCTCGCCCATTTTGATGAACGGTCTGATCTTGCCGGGAAATGGCGGCATGTACGGATCGTGCGGATCGAAGTAGTGCAGCCACAGGAAGAAGGGCTTCGTGCGATCGCGCCGCTTCAACCAGCGCATGGCTTGCGCCGTGATGACGTCGGCCGGCGTATTCGTCTTCCACAGTTGTTGCTCGAACTGCAGGTCCAGCAAGCCGTTGCGGTAGAACTCCTGGAAGATGGGTACCAATCCCTTCCCGGCTCCAGACTCGAAGAACGGGTTCTCCACCACGGCCGCCGTCTGGTAACCGCCCTGGGCGAGCACTTGCGGCAGGGTGAGGCCCGCCTTCGCGTCGATCCCCGGAGCCAGGTACTTCGAGGTCATGATCTGCGGCACGGAAGGAATGGTCGCCGGGGCCTGTGAGCTGGCGTTCTCGAACAGCGTCGCGGTGCGAGCGAGCTCATCGATGCGGGGCGAGGTACCCTTGGTGTAGCCGTAGGCGCCCAGATGATCGGCCCGCAGCGCGTCGACGGTAATCAGAATGACGTCGGGGGAACGGGCGAGCGCTGGCGCAGCTGCAAGGAGCAGCAGGAACACGAGCAGTGCCTTCATCCAGCCTCTATATGGGTCGGAGAAGGACCCGACAACCGTCGCGCGGCTTACAGCTTCTTGGCCACGTCGCCGACGCGGATCGCACCGCCGCGAATCACTTTGGCGTTGATGCCGCGCAGGTTGAGCTCGCGGCCGACGGGCGAGTTGACGAACTTCATCGCGTCCCTGCCGAAGCGGGCGATGAACTTGCGACAGCCGGTGTGCGGCTGGTCGGTGACCTCGATGACGGCCGCGCCGATCGCCAGGCGGGTGCCGGCCGGCAGATTGGCGCCGCTGAGGTCGAGGTCGAGATAGAGCTGGTCGCCGGCCAGTGCCCACCGCTGCGGGTCCTGCGCCACCAGCGCCGCGGCGCGCGCGTTCATGATGTTGAGCTGCATGTCGGGATGCGCCGAGCCGTCGGCAGTGGCGTGCGAGCCACGCGTCTTCCAGCTGTCACCCACCAGGCCCTCGACCGGATCGAGTTGCGCGTCGGCGACGACCTCGCGCTGGTTCGGGCGCGGCCGGCGCACGATGAGCCGCAGCGATCCGCCGTCGCGCGGCGCCTGACGCACCTCCTCCAGACCGGCCTCGAGCTCGGCCATGCTCAGGTGCCTGGCCTCCAGCGGCGCCCCGGTCGCGAACGCCACGATCTCCTCGAGCACCTCCGCGCTCGCCTCCTCGAGCTCGGCACAGGCGGTGAAGGTCGCGCGCGCCCCGGCTTCCGTCGCGTGGGCGGCGAAGGCGCGCCAGGTGGCGGCGCCGAGTCGCTCGCCGCGCGCTTGGATGGTGAACTGGGCGGCGAGCTGGCGGCCGGCGAAGAGATCCCGATTGAGGTCGCCCAGACCGCCGTGCGCGGCGCGGAGCTCGTTCTGGATCGCCGCAGCATCGGCGTACAGCGCCTCGATGCGCGACGCGATCTCGATCTCGCGCTCGGCACAGGCGAGCAGACGCGTGCGGTGCATGGCGACCGCGGGCTTCTCGGCCCAGGCGCGGTAGCGGTCCGCCGCCAGGCGTTCGGCGATCGCGACGAAGAGCGGCTGCCGCTCGCGCGGTACGCGTCCGAGCAATGGCGCGAGAACCTCGCCGATGTCGGGAAGCCCCGCTGCTGTACTCGCACCCATCTCGACCTCCCTCGGCTGACTGACGGTTTCGATAGCACGCCGCCGCGGTCAGGCGAACCGCGCCGTTGCCACGTTCATCGAACCCATGAATCCAATCGCGAGCGTGGCCGGAATTGACCGACGAATGACCTTTGAGCCAGGACGCATCGGATATAGAAACACGCCCAACCCCCAGCGGAGGTTGAAATGTCGGATTTCAATGTCGGCTTCGTCATCTTCCCTCAATTGACCCAGCTCGATTTCACCGGCCCGCTGCAGGTCCTGGCGAGGCTGCCGGGGTCGGCGATGCACATCGTTGCGAAGTCGGGCGGTCCCGTGCCGAGCGATTGCGGCCTCGGCCTGGTACCGACCCACACCTTCGCCACCTGCCCGCGCCTGGATCTGATCTGCATCCCCGGCGGCTTTGGTGTCCTCGACGCGATCAAGGACGAGGAGACGATCGACTTCGTCCGTCGGCAAGCCGGTGCCGCGCAGTATGTGACCTCGGTGTGCACGGGGGCGTTCGTACTCGGTGCGGCGGGATTGCTCAGGGGTCGCCGAGCGACCACCCATTGGGCATACACGGATCTCCTCCCCCTGGTCGGCGCCAGCTACGAGAAGGCGCGCGTGGTACAGGACGACACCATCATCACCGCCGGTGGCGTGACATCGGGCATCGACTTCGCTCTCAGCATCGCGGCCGAGCTGGCCGGCGATGCGGTTGCCCAAACGATCCAACTCAGTATCGAGTACGACCCGGCTCCACCGTTCGATGCCGGTCATCCGGACCGAGCACCGAAAGCGGCCAAAGCGAACCTCGTGGGGCGCTACGAGGAGTCGCGCCGGGCCTATCGCGCCAGTCTCGCGTGCGCCGCGCCGCTTCAGTGAAGGATCGTCTCGTCCAAGCGGAAGTACATCGCTCGTTTCACGCCGCACAGCGTGCACGCAACTCTTGCGACGCGCAGTCGGACGCCATCGACGGTTTCCGCTGTGTGCTCCTCGACCTTCATTGAACCGCCGCACAGCGGGCATGGCTTCGCCAGGGCGCGCACTTCGACAACCGCCGCGCTGTCGATGGCCAGCGGCCGCTCTGGCGAGCCGCCAGGCTCGAGACGCGCCAGGCGCTCGAGATCGCGCACCAGGGTCTCGTGCGCCCGCGCGCGCTCCCGGCGCAGCAGGCGGGCGGATTTCCTTCTCGGCGCCACGGCGAATCCACAATGGTGCAGCACGGGCGGCGAGGCAATTCGATGCGTGTAGGTTGACAGTCTTGCGGCGCGGTCCATCATTGACCACATGATCACACACAGCCGACTCGATCACTCCACGACACGCTTGAAGGCCTGGCAGGTTGGCGGCGCCATGCTTCTGGCCGCGGCCTTGATGGGCAGTGGCGCTTCCATCGTTGTGGCGCAGAACGACCCACAGGCGGCGATCGAAAAGAAGCAGGCAGACCTCGACCGCCAGCGCATCGAGTTGGAGAAGAAGAGCCTCGAGCTGCAGCAGAAGGAGCTCGACCTGGAGAAATCGCGCCAGGAGTTCCAGGCGCAGCAAAGCGGTCGGTCGCTGAGTATGAACCTTTCCGGTGACGTCCTCTTCGACTATGACAAAGCGGCCCTGAAGCCAGCCGCGGAGGATGCGCTCAAGAAGGTGGCGGTCGTGCTCGGTTTGTTCCCTGAGAGCAAGGTGACGATCGAGGGCTACACCGACGCGAAAGGCACGCAGTCGGCCAACATGCAGTTGGCGATCGAGCGTGCGCAGTCGGTGAAGGACTGGCTGGCAAAGAATGGCAGCGTCAGCGCGGACCGCATCTCCGTGCATGGATTCGGCGAACAGTATCCGGTCGCCGCGAATACGAACCCCGACGGAAGCGACAATCCGCTCGGCCGCGCGCTGAACCGGCGGGTCTCGATTGTCGTCGAGAAGCCAGCCGCCCCCTGAGGACCGCCGGTGCCGGTTGGGCTGGTCGTCGGGACTGGCTCGCGGGCCGCAAGCGGAGTACGAAGGGGCGTGACCCAGGCTGCTGACCATCCCTCGCACCCGGTGGCACACGGTGGCGGGGAAGCGACGACGCAGCGCCGCTACGACGACGCGCCGCGCCGCGTCTACTGGGAATTGACGCGGGCCTGCGGTCTGGCTTGCAAACATTGCCGCGCCGAAGCGTTGCACGAGCGAACGGCCGACGAGCTGACGACGGAGCAGGCGTTTGCGGTGCTGCGCTCGTTGGCGACGGCCGCACCGACTCCGGCGGTGGTCCTGACCGGCGGGGATCCGCTCGAGCGCCCGGACTTCTGGGAGATCCTCGACTACGCGCGCAGCCTGGGCCTGCACGTCGACGTCGCACCGAGCGCGACGCCAAAGCTGACGCGCGCGGTGATCTTCGCGCTCAAGGCGCGCGGGGTCTCGGCGATGTCGCTCAGCCTCGACGGCTCGGATCCTGGCCGCCACGATCAGTTGCGCGGCATTCCCGGTTGCTTCGCCATGACCATGGAGGCCGCGGCGCATATCGCCGCCGCGGGCATTCCGCTGCAGGTCAACACGCTGGTGACGGCAGGGACGCTCGCCGACATGCCGGCCATCGGCGAGCGGGTCGGCACGATGCACGCCAAGCGCTGGAGTCTGTTTTTCCTGGTCGCTACGGGCCGCGGTTCGCTGCTGACGCAGATCGAGCCGGCGCAGGCCGAAGAGCTGCTGCAATGGGTGGCGCGTCTCGGACGCGGCGGCGGGTTCGTCGTCGCCGCCACCGAAGCACCGATGTACCGGCGCGTCCTCATGCAGATGCGGGGGCTAGGACCCGACGCGGCCATTGCCGGCGCCGGCATGCGCGACGGCAACGGGATTCTGTTTCTCTCCTATCGCGGCGATGTCATGCCGTCCGGCTTTCTTCCCCTATCGGTTGGCAACGTGCGCGACACCGATCCGTTGACGCTCTACCGCGAGGCGCCGCTGTTCCGCGACCTCAGGCGCCCCGAGATGTTCCACGGCCGCTGTGGCCTCTGCGAGTACCGCGAGGTGTGCGGCGGATCGCGCGGGCGCGCCTATGCCGCCACGGGCGATCCGTTGGACGAAGACCCGCTCTGCGTCTACCAGCCCTGACTCTCCATGCGGGATGCGGGAGCAGGTTCTCTCCGCGCAGATTCAGTCGATCCAGCCCTCTTCCTCAAATCGCTCCTTGAGCACATCGGCGATTTCCTTGGCGGTATCCTTGGCCCGCCCCTCGAGCTTGCTTCTGCCGCTCAGCTCGCCGTACGCTTTCATCCCGCCGCCGACGATGAGTCCGATAGGGCTCGACGTGGCAATGAAGGTCGCCGCGCCCAATGCCGCGCCAGGCCCCTTGCTGCCGCTGGAGTCCAGTGTGCCGGATCCGAGCCTGCGCAGACCCCCTGCCGTCATCTGGTAGCCTTCGACCGCCGTCCGCAACTCGGATCCGCCGGCGCCAAATCCGATCGCGAAGCGCTTCGCCGCACTGCCCTCCTGGACCGACAGGAGATGACCTCGAATCACGAGGTCGTTGATCTGCGGCTGGCTTCCCGGCTCAGCCTGCACTGCCGCCAGTCCCATACCGTTGATCTGCGCCACCAACTCGGCCGCGATTTGCCTGCCCAACTCCCGGCCGGCCGCGACATCCTCTGCGGTTTGGGGCGCGGTATGGTCGACATACTGGCCAGCGAGCGCGGAATTGGCCGGAACATCGCCGGGCGTCGCGGCGAAGTCGTACACCCAGATGTGGGCAGGTCGAGGCAGTTTCTCGTGCACGAGCCTCTGGCGATTGCTGATCTGCGTCGAGGCGCATCCAGCGGCCACGATCATGGCCAACAGGCTCGCGACGATGGTCGCCAGTTGCGTCTGGTGTCCCTGCGTGCTCACGGCGGTTCGATTCATCATCGATGTTCCTTTCTGCGATGAGGTCTATTTATCGAATCGGAGCCAAATGTGAATGGGAGCGACGCCGACTCTTTTCGAACCGCCCATCGCGCGATACTGTCGCCCGCATTCCACTTCAGGAGGACCCAGGACATGGCCATCGCAGAAGGCAAAGCCGCGCCGGCATTCTCACTCCAGAACGACAAGGGCGAGACCGTCTCGCTCAAGGATCTCGCCGGCAAGGACGTCATTCTCTACTTCTACCCCAAGGACGACACGCCCGGCTGCACGAAGGAAGCGTGCGGCTTTCGCGACGAGTGGAAGACGCTGCAGAAGCTCGGCGTCGTCGTGCTCGGCGTCTCGGCGGACAACGCGGCGTCGCACCAGAAGTTCATCAGCAAGTACAAGCTGCCGTTCCCGCTGCTCTCCGATCCCGATCGCAAGGTGATGGAGAAGTACGGCGCCTATGGCGAGAAGATGATGTACGGCAAGAAGACCATGGGCGTCATCCGCTCGACCGTGTGGATCGGCCCCGACGGCAAGGTGAAGAAGCACTGGGCGCGAGTCGCCAACGCCGAGCTGCACCCGGCCAAGGTGCTCGAAGCCCTGCAGAGCAAGTGAACATCGCGGCGCCGCGCTCGGCGCGGCGCCGCACCTTGACAAACAAACGTTTGGTCGGATACAGCTTGCCGCTGAAGTGCGGCAGGGTCTCGCACTTCGGCCACACAACCAGCGGAGAGTCGGGATGAGTAAGCAAGCTGCCAAGTCGGGGGCCGCGGTCGCACCGCTGTTCCAGGACGCGCCGATGGAGTTCCCCTACAAGCACTCCACCGGCGAGACGGTCGGGCGCTTTCTGGCCGGTCTCAAGGAACAGAAGACCATCTGGGGGCAGCGCGTCGCCGGACAGGGCGTCGTCGTGCCGCCGCTCGGCTACTCCGAGATCGATGCCTCGGAAGCCGGGGAGTGGGTAGAGGTCAAGAACACCGGCGTGGTCACGGCTGTCGCCGTGGTCCACCAACCGTTGGAGCGCCTGCACCCGTTCTCGACACCGTTCGCCTACGTGCTGGTAAAGCTCGACGGCGCCGACACGGCGCTGGCGCATGTCGTCAAGGACGGGCTCGACCGCTTGCGGGTCGGGTCGCGCGTGCAAGCCGAATGGGCGGCGGACGACCAGCGCATCGGCAGCATCCGAGACATCGCCACCTTTCGCTTGATCGATTGAACGCGGGGAGACGCATACCCATGACGGAGCCGCCGAAGGTCCCGATCAAATACATCGACAGCAACGTGTACCTGCCCTATCGGTACCATGCCGGGGACGCCAAAGCCCGCTTCCTGCACGCGCTGAAGGACAAGAAGTTCCTCGGTTCGAAGTGCTCGAAGACCGGCAAGGTGTTCGTGCCGCCGCTGATCAGCTCGCCGGAGAGTTTCGCGCCGGCAACCGAGCTGGTCGAGCTCGAGGGGCGCGGCGTGGTGACCACCTTCTGTATCGTCAATATTCCGGTCATCGGCCGCGACCTGCAGCTGCCGTACGTCGCGGCGTCCGTGGCGCTCGACGGCGCCGACCTCTCGATCTTCTCCGCCGTGCAGGAGTGCAAGCCGGAGGACGTCCGCATGGGCATGCGCGTCGAGGCGGTGTGGCGCGCCGACGGCGAACGCACGGGATCGTTCGACGACGTGCTGTACTTCCGCCCCACCGGCGAGCCCGACGAGCCGCAAGAATCCTACATCCACCGGCTGTGAGAACGAGATGAGCACACTGCGCAACATCGCCATCGTCGGCTTCGCGCAAGCGCCGATCGTCGCCTGCGACGAGCACAACACGGCGCCGGAGATGCTCTACCCGCAAGTGCGCCGCGCCCTGGCGCAATGCGGGGTCGAGCGCGACGCCATCGACTATCAAACCGCCGGCTCGGCCGACTATTTCGACGGGCGGCCGTTCGGTTTCGTCGCCGCGCTCGACGTGATGGGCACCTGGCCGCCGCGCCAGGACTCGCATCTCGAAATGGACGCCTCCTTTGCCGCCTACTACGCCTGGCTGCGCATGCAGGCCGGCGAGTGCGACACGGCGCTGGTCGTCGGCTACGGCAAGGTGTCGGAGGGGCAGCCCGAACGGGTGCTGAATCTGACCCTCGATCCCTACTACCAGTCGCCGATGGGCATGGGCCCGATGGTGACCTCGGCGCTGCAAGCCAGCGCCTACATGGCGCGCAGCGGGGCGAGCGATCGCGACCTGGCCGAGATTGCAGCGCGCAATCGCACCGCCGCGGCGCGCAACCCGGAGACGCAAGTCCGCCACGCGGCGAGCGCCGATGAGCTGTTGGCCACGCCGTATACCGTCGCGCCGTTGCGCAGCGGCTATGTCGCGCCGGTC
>CAYVUV010000271.1:0-3029 GCA_964455095.1 uncultured Binatia bacterium (SeqCode) | reverse complement strand
GACCTGGACGAGGATGACGTCGGGCGGCAGCGCCCCGCCGCGCGCCACGACGCGCACGACGTCGCGGAAACGCAGCGGCAGGAAGTCGATCGCCCGGTCGCGAAACAGTGGCCGCAGGCGCGGCGCGGCCTGCCAGGTGGTGTAGCGAAACGAGGTGCCGAGGCCCTCGCGCAAGAACGGGTAGGCGCCGAACTGCAGGCCCGAGTAGAGGTGCAGGGCGCGAAAGCGCTCGCGCTCGGCTTGCAACGCCTCGTACAGCGCGGTCGGCTCGATGGCGCCGTGCGGCAGGATGACGCGGGCGCCGTCCGGAATCGCCGCGATGGCCTCGCGCGCCGCAACGATCCTCACGGCCGACCCCTGCCGTTGGCAGCTTCGGCGAGGTCTCCAAGAGGGTCTCCTCTCCCGGATGGGAGAGGAGCAAGGTGAGGGGGATTCAATTGCGCCGAAGGCCACGAATGAAGTGCTCGCCTCGAGGGGGCCGCCAAAGCTCGGGTGGCTGCGCCGATCAATTGTATCCCCCTCATCCTGACCTTCTCCCATCCGGGAGAAGGAACCTTGGTGCGATACGTCACTGGAATTGCGCAACGCAGGAGCGACGCTAGAAATGATCCTTCAGCTCGCGCGTCTTGGCGAAGACCGCGACGTCGGTCATCGGCAGGTCGGGGAAGCGCGCCTTCAGGGTGCGTCGCAGCTCCTCGCTGCGCCAGCGCAGGAACGGGTTGGTCGCCTTCTCCGAGCCCATCGTCGTCGGCGTCGTCGGCGCGCCTTGCTCGCCCTGCTGCACGGCCCAGGCGTGCTTCTGCTGCAGCGCCTCGTTGTGCGGCTCGAGCGTGAGTGCGAAGCGCAGGTTCTTCTCCGTGTACTCGTGGCCGAAGTAGATGCGCGTGTCGTCGGGTAGGATGAGGAGCTTCGACAGCGACTGGATCATCATCGCCGCGTCGCCCTCGAACAGCCGGCCGCAGCCGCCGGCGAAGAGGGTGTCGCCGGTGAACACCGCGCGCTCGTCGGCGAAGTAGTAGGCGATGTGACCGGTGGTGTGGGCGGGGATGAAGATCACGCGCGCCGTGCGCGTGCCGACCTGCACGGTGTCGCCGTCGGCGACGGTGCGCGTCAGGCCCGGAATGCGCTCGTCGGTGCCGTACACGGCCAGACCGGGCCTGGCCGCCAACAACTGCTCGTTGCCGCCGACGTGGTCGTAGTGATGGTGCGTCGGCAGGATCGCGCGCAGCGCCGCGCCCTCGCGCGCCGCCGCGGCCAGCACCGAGTCGGCCTCGGCGCAATCGACGATCGCGGCGTCGCCTTGCGGCTCGTCGATGACCAGGTAGGCGTAGTTGTCGGACAGCTGCGGAACGGGAACGACCTTCATGTGCGGCTCCTCAGGCGATCTGATCGAGATACTCCGACCAGCCGTAGCCGACGTGCTCGCCGCAGCGCCACTCCGTCAGCCCTTCGCTGATGCGGGTGACGCTGCCGTCGCGGCGGTTGCGCAGCGGCAGCATGGTGCGCACGGTGCCCTCGATGCGGAAGTCGCCGGCGCGGGTGTGCAGCGCGACGCGAATGCGATCATGGTAGTGACCTGCGTCGGTCCAGTCCGTCTCCAGCGCGAGGCGCTCGACGAAGTGGTTCTCGCCGTCTTTGAAGACGAAGCCGCTCAACAGCTCGCTGCCGCCGCGCGTGACGATCTGCGAGCCCATGAAGCCGAAGCCCTCGTCGAACTGGCAGGTGAGCCAACGGTAGTAGGCCGGCGACTGCCACGAGCGCGGGCCCCACGAATGATCGCGCAGGCCGAGGCCGTCGATGGTGCGCTGGCGGCCGTCGATGACCAGCGTGCCCTGGGCGCGGTAGTGCTGTTCGTAGTGGCCCTTGGCGAACACCATGTCGCTCGACAGCGGCGCCTCGCCGCTGCTCTCGCCGCCGTACATCGGGCTCAGGCCGAAGGCGTCGAGCGTCAGCGAGACGGGCACGTTGGGGTTGGTGGTGAAGGCGCGCTTGGGGTCCTCGAGCTCGAGCGGGCGGGCGAGGTAGACGGCGCGCCCTTCGTACGAAACCTGCAGTTGGCGGAACGGCTCGACGACCGAGAAGCGCATGCCGCCGGCGTCGAAGGCCGAGTTGTCGGCGATCTGCGGGCGCTTGTAGTTGAACAGCGCCGTGCCGTCGGGCTCGTAGAGCGCGACGGTGACCTCGGCGTAGTTCTCGTTGGCGCGGTTGCCGACGCGCGCAAAGCCGCCGCAGCGCTGCTCGCGGTCGTAGAAATTGAAGTACATGCTCTCGTTGAAGTTCGCCTCGCCGGTGTTGTCGTGCATGTACTCGTCTGTGGGCTTGACGCTCATCGGCGTTCCTCCTGGGTGAGCGAACCTAAACCATCCGCGCCGCCCTGGCCAGGATCGGATGCCGGCGCCTGGAGTAGCCCGCGTTTCGCCCCATCTGAATCGGGGTCGGAATCGCTATCGGAATCGAAGGGCAACGATCCGTGGCATTGATCGATCCCGATGCCGATACCGACCCCGACCCCGAGGAAGAAGGTGCGAGTCTAGCGGCGCGGCTGCGAGTCGTCGACGACGCGGTAATCGGCGCGGTCGAGCTCGATGTAGGGCTGGTCGCTGGTGGGGCGGCGTGCGACCGGCCGCCGGCGGCGGCCGAAGAGCAGGGGCAGAACGAAGATGGCAACCGTGCCGAGGCCGGCGGCGAAGGCGACCGAGGCGAGCAGGAACAGGGCGACGGGGAGCACCGCCAAGCCGACCAGCCACAGGGGCAGGCTGCCGTGGACGATGCGCACCGTGGGTCCGTTGCGATGCGGGGCGGGCATCAGTGCGTCCCTTCCTCTTTGAGCTCGACGACGTAGTGGTCGGGATCGCGCACGTAGATGGCGGCGCCGTAGCCGGTGGCGCCCATGCGCACCATCGGCTGCTCTTCGATCAGCTCGACGCCGTGGGCGCGCAGGTGCGGCATGACGTCTTCGAGCAGGCGGCCGGCAACGCGCACGCAGAGGTGGAGGAAGCCGCTGCCGTTGCCGGCGGCGGCCGGGTCGT